>NZ_JBYTCE010000003.1:0-351219 GCF_058789975.1 Paenibacillus sp. FW104-T2
GTTAAGGATGCTACATTCTCCGGGATAGGCAACAATGCAAAGTGGCTGTGGAAGAAGGGGGTATCGGTTAAGGATGCTACATTTTCCGGGATAGGCAACAATGCAAAGTGGCTGTGGAAAAAGGGGGTATCGGTTAAGGATGCTACATTCTCTTGGCTTGGCAACAAGAGTGTTGGCATTAAAGATTGGTATGAGAATTCTAAAGAAGAAATCAAAAAGTTTTTTGAAGTCTCTGACTGGATTAACAAAGGTAAAGAGGGCGGTCAAAAAATACTGGAGACTTTTAAAAATTTCGGTTACGGATTAAGCTACAAAATGCAAGATATGTGGGATCATCCATGGACTAAACGTGTGAGAAAGGTAGGGAATGGCGCTTTTAAATTTCTTGATATTGTAGGAAATATAAATAAGGTTGTACATGCTTCTACACCAGAAGAAAAAATGATTGAAGTAAGTAAGATTATTGGAGCGAAAGTAGGATCAATAGCTCTAGGAACTGGATTGGGTGCTTTGGGTGGAATCATTCCAGGTGCGCAACCAGCTATCCCAATCCTTGCTGGTACTGGAGCATTCTTTGGTGATAAGTGGGGAGAGAAATTAGGAGAATGGGGCGGTAAGGCTCTTACCAGTATTTGGCCTAAAAGTTGGTGGCCTTTAAAAAAGGTTAACACTAGCAGTATAAAGCCTACAAAAAACATAGGGTTAGATAAAAGTAGGGCAAATAATATTTTATCTTCTTCAACAAAAAAGACCAAGCAAATTAATGTGAATTTACCTAATGGCGCAATCCAAATATCCAATAATAATCATAAGTTGGATTATAGTGATCTAGCAAATCAAATTAGTAATCAGTTTGTTAAAGAATTACGTCGTGCCATGGAAAACCGAAAAACGATTATGGCCTAAGCAGAAAGGAGGCCTGTTATGAGTGTAATTAAAGACAACGTGGAAGGAATCCATATGGAATTCACGCTGAAGGACGGGACGACATCGTTCCGATTCCCGGTGAAGCCGGAAGAGCTCACGATATCAAGGTCCAAAGGGTACGAAACGATCAATATGCTGGAGTATGGCGAATTTGATTTTGCACAGGGAGAGAAGGTGAAGGAGATCACTTTCTCTTCTTTTTTTCCAAAAGAATATGACGCGTCCTATTGCATGTACGAGCCTGTACCTGATCCGCGGGTGGCGATGAATATCCTGAATACGTTTCTCGTATCCAAAAAACCACTTCGTTTCATCATTTCCAACACAGGAGTGAACGTGCCGGTGTATCTCATCTCGCACAATACGACCTTCCGGGGCGGCGAGAGTGGGGACATTTATTTTGACATCACGCTGCGCACCTGGCGGGATTCCAAAGTGGAGAAGGTTGGTGCGGCAACATCAGGAAGCAAGTCGGGTTCTCGTACCGATCTGAAAAAAAGCAGTAAAACCTACACCGTCAAATCCGGCGATTCGCTGTCCAAAATTGCAAAGCTTGAGCTGGGCAGCAGTTCCAAATGGAACGAGATCTACAAGCTCAATGTGAAAACCATTGGCAGTGATCCGAACCGGATCAAGCCCGGACAAAAGCTGGTGATGCCATGACCTACAAGGTCATTGTGGACGACAAATATGACATCACCAAGCTGGTGGAGACGATTACGCTGAAGGACTCGCTGGACCAGATTGCGTATCAGGCAAACATCCGGCTGGCGGTGTCGGCTTCTTCCGGGTTGCCTGCGATATCACCGGGGATGGCGGTGCGAATCAGCGGGGTTCCTTTTGGTGAAAAATCCATGGTTCATCTGCTGCATCCTGCGGTCATCTGGGAGGTGGAAAGCTCCAACAGCGGCACCAAGCGGCTGTCTCTCACGGTGTACGACCGGATGATCTATCTGGAAAAATCGGAAGATGAGTTCCTTCTGCCCAAAGACCAAACCGCCACGCAGCGGCTCAAAACGTACGCCAAAGAGTGGAAAATTCCATATGGAACACTGCCAGACACCAAAACAAAACTGGGCAAAGCGGTGTATCGTTCGCAGACGATCTTTTCGATGATGTTTGCGGATCTGAAGGAAACGGCTAAGTCTGGCGGAGACATGTATCATCCCCGGATGACACCTGGCGGACTGCAGCTGTTCAAGGTGGGCAGCAATGCGAAGGTGTACGAGCTGGATCGGCTGATCGATCTGTCCCAGATGCGTACGCTTGAGGGTGCAGTCACCAAAGTTAAAGTTATGGCTGCATCGGAATCCAGCAGCGGCAAGGAAGTTCCATCGAAAGTGTTGGCGATTGAGCAGGATGGTGTGGAGGAACTGGGCACCTTGCAAAAGCTGATCGAGGACGATCAGGTCAAAACGGCAACCTCCGCCAAGAAACTGGCGAAGAGCCGTCTGACAGGCATCCAGGAGACCTTTACCGTCTCCGCGCCGGATGTGAACACGATTCGCGCCGGCGATGCGGTACTGCTCAAAGGCCTGAAGCTGATCGTCATGTCCGTCAGTAGAGACCTATCGGTCGGGCCAGGTACGATGACGCTGGAGCTGGGCACGGCGGAGCTGGTGAAAAGGAGGTATTACCTTGAATAAGGAAGATCCGTATGGGCATTTTGCCGAGGTCATGCGGGGCGCGATGAGTACGCATACCCGTCAGGCCGTAAGCGGTATGGGCGCGGTGCTGGGTACAATGACGTCGTTCGGCGTGAAGCTGGATGATTTCAAGCACGAAGTGCAGGACTATCTCGTGGCCGAGCTGCCGGGCACGCTTGGGTTGCCGGAGCGCGAGGCTGTTGGCGCGATCTCCGGGATACCTGACGTGGCGAATGGCGGAACGACGAGCACGGGAAGGTTTCTTTTGCAAGAAGAGGAAGTGGAAGAAGCGGTGTGGTCTCTGGGGAAAGGCTTGAAGGCTGGGGACCGTGTGCTGGCGATGCGGGTAAATGGCGGTAACGACATTGTGGTGCTGTGTAAGGTGGTGAGTGCGAATGCCTAGTTTGTTCCCGGAAACGGGTGTGGTCTGGGGAGATGAAGAGGACCTGTCGGGTGCGGCTTCGGAAGAGGTACGCTTTGGGCGGAGCTGGCGATTCGATTACGATGCGGGGGATTTTGTGCTGACCCCAAGTGGCAAAGTGGCTGCGGCAGGTCCGCAGGAAGCCTGGGTTCAATGGTGCATCAAGGCGGTGAAGACGCCGCGGTACAGACATGTAATTTACTCCCGGAACTATGGCTCGGAGCTGGAAGAGCTGGTGGGTCAGGGTGACAGCCGGGGTGTGATGGAAAGTGAGATTACTCGGATGGTAACGGAGACGCTGCTGGCTGATCCACGCACGGATTCGGTAGACCAGTTCACGTTCGATTGGAACTTAGAGCAGTGCATGTTCTCGTGCCGGGTGGCGAGTGTACAGGAAGAGATGTTTATTCTGGAAAGTGAGGTGATCTGACGGGATGGCTGAGATTCCGCGTTATTTGGAGGACCAGACGGAGGAACAGATTATGCAGCGCATGCTGGATCGTCTGCCCGCGGATCTGGATAAGTCGGAGGGATCGTTTCTGTGGGATGCGGAGGCTCCGGTTGCATTTATGCTGTCTGAGGCGGCGCTGTGGGCACAGGAGCTGCTTCGGCGAGGGTTTGCCAGTACGGCTGCGAGCAGTGACCCGAATTTTCGTTCGGAAGAGCTGGATCTGCGGGCAGGAGAGCATGGTATTGCGCGGCGGGCCGCTGTGGCGGCACAAGGCACGGTGAGGTTCACGGGTACACCGGGGAAAGCGGTGCCAGCGGGTACAGTTGTGGCTACGCTCGCGGATGAAGTATCTGGTGAAGCTTCGCTGGAATACGAGACCGTTGGGAGCGTAGAGCTTGGAGAAGATGGATTCGGTATGGTTGGTGTGCGGGCGCTCGTTGCCGGAAAAGAAAGTAATGTGCCGACTGGCACTGTGACCGTGCTGTCTACACCGGTAAGTGGTGTGACGTCTGTGGTGAACACGGACGTTATCAAAGGAGGTGCGGATATTGAGGCGGATACGGCGCTGCTGGAACGCTTTTATGCCAAAGTCCGCAACCAGGGGACGAGCGGCAACAAGGCACAGTATGTGCAATGGGCCAGTGAGGTGCCGGGCGTTGGTGCAACACGTGTGATTCCGTTATGGCAGGGGCCGGGCACGGTGGGGTTATATCTGCTGGATACGGACAAACGTGCTGCAGGCGACGATCTGGTAGCGGCTGTGCAGAAGTACGTGGACCCGACGCAGGATGGTCAAGGTGAAGGCGTTGCCCCGGCAGGTCCGGTGGTGTCAGTCATGCCAGCCGAGGAAGTGCCGATGAACATTGAGGTGAAGCTGACGCTGGCGAGTGATGCAACCTTGGCGGATGTCCGAGCATTAATCGAACGCGGGGTGACCGCGTACCTGAAGCAGCTCGCTTTTGCCGATCCACTTGTGCGCTACACCCGTATTGCAGCAATTTTGCTCGACATTCCGCCGATTATCGACTATTCGGAGCTGACCGTAAATGGTGTAAGTGACCAGAATATCGAGATGACCGCGAGTCAGGTGGCGGTACTGGGGACGGTGGATGTCCATGAATAGTCTGCCGGGGGGTGTGGCTTCTACAGTCTCAAGCCCGAAGGGGAAAGAACTGTTCTCGTATTTGCCAATCTATTATGAGACTTCGCGTGTTATGCAGGCCGATATGCAGTCCAAAGGTACCGAGATGGATCTGCTGTATCAGGCACTGGATGAAACATTGGATCAGTTTTTTGTCCGTACGGCGACGTGGGGATTGGATATCTGGGAGCAGGAACTTGGCCTTGAGACGGATCGCCTCAAACCCGTGGAGCAACGACGTGCCGTGGTGGAGTCGAAGCTGCGCGGTGCCGGGACATTTTCCGGCAGGCTGGTTGCGAATGTGGCAGAGGCATATGCCGGAGGCAAGGTGGATGTGACGTTTCAACCGGAGGCGTGGAGTTTTACGGTGAGCTTTGTAGACACGATGGGCATCCCGCCCAATATCGATGATCTCAAACGCGCGATTGATGAACTGAAACCGGCCCACATGGCCGTGGAATATGAGTATCGCTATCTGATCTGGGACGATCTGGACAACAAACAGATGACCTGGGATGAACTGGACGCCGCGTCCCTGACGTGGAATGAACTGGAGGTGTGGGCGTAATGCCACAAGAAACGGATCGACTGAAGTTACCTCTTCCCTTGGGGAACGAGAACGTAACCCGGGAGAGTATTAATGGGATTTTTGAAAAGATAGATGCAGGTGTCGCGACACAGGCCGATTTGGATACGCTTCGTGAAGCGGTGAGCAAGATGGATATTCCCGATGCGTCTTTGACGCAGAAAGGGAAGGTGCAGTTATCGAGCAAAACGGATGGTACGTCTGAGGCGGTTGCGGCGACGGAGAAGGCGGTTAGGGATGCGAGGGTGGCTGCCGAGACGAATGCCAAGAATGCAAGTTTGCTTCGTACGGGTGGTGATATCTCAGGAACGCTTACTGTAAGTTCATGGGGTAGCATCTCAGCAGGGACCTCAGGTTTTTTCTTGATTGGCCATAATTGTTACATTCATCCAACGAACAATAAATATTACTTTAAACAAACTCATTCTAATATAGGTGCGCGAGGTATTATTTTTAGACTGGGACAATCAGGTGTATACACGTTTGATACAGGTCCGATCTCTACTGTGAAAGATTCTGAATTTGTTCCCACTTTAATTCGGATGTCTACACAAACAGATTATGATGTGCTTTTTCAATCTGGCGTTGATGCGAAAAAAGGCATAGTGGATGCCATTAACGCCAATGGAGGAAGTGCATCCACGAATGACGGATGGTCGGTATTGCCCGATAAAATACGGGCTATACCGCAGGGATATTATCAATCGGTAACAGTGCCTGATAATACGCGTGGATACTTCACGGTTCCGGGTGAGGTTGGTGTTTACGGCCCGGTTATAGCAACTATACCCGCCGAAACAGATATCATATCAATTCAAGCGTCTAATGATCTTTTTTACGCAACTAACGCAAGTTCAAATAAAAGGGTGGCGATAGTTTTGGTCGATGGAAATGGTGTAATGTGGGCATTGGCTGACTACGCAGATAATTCAGGTAGTTACAGGCAAACATCCAAATTACACTCAGCACAAATAGACTTGAAAACGGGAGTTGCAAGGTCGCAAAAGTTAGATAGTTCACTGACCTACTATAGCTTCACATCAAATATGCCATCCGGTTTCAACAAGGGAACGCCTATGCAAATAAGGATAGCGGTAACTCTGGCTGGAAGTGGAGGTACGAATGTTAACTACGATTTTAGCAGAGCAACAATAGTTTCGATGTAAGGAGCAACCCATGATATATACACAGAGACTCCTGCTGAAATTTCGCCCAAACCAGCTAGTTTCAACACTAATGGGCCTATGGAATTAGGAAAATCGGTTATAAACACTTTGAGTGGTTCAAACAACATAACTTGCAATTTTTCATACATGAGATTCATGTCGATGTGAGGCCAGAATGACATACAACCGAGATATATACAGAGGGTTACAGTGGACATGCTGTAACCCTTCTCTCGTTGTATAATCAAAGGGGACCAATAGAGAGAGGTGTGACGTTGTGGGCAGATACCGTTTATACCGTACACTCATTGTGATTGCACTAATCTAATGTTTTATCACAAGTATCATTGCGATGGTACATGTTGCAAAAGCGGACAACTTAAACACTATAAGTATAAAGTGTCGGACAACAGGAAGTTACTCCGGGTTCAGTGGGGGAAATAATTCAGCTTACGAGGATAATTTCAATATGACAAACATATTGGAAATTTGACTTGTTGTCATGAAATGAACGAAAGCTCGTAAACCGTGTATAAGGAGGTGAAACCATGGAAAAATGGGACACCATATGGAAATCGTTTATCGCTCTACTAAGCAGCTCAGCAACCTACTTCTTCGGCGGTTGGTCAGGCGTGCTCGGGGTACTACTCGTATTCGTCATCCTCGACTATCTAACGGGTATCGCAGCTGCGGGGGCGAGTGGCAAGCTCGAAAGCAATGTCGGGATGTTCGGCATCGCGCGAAAGGTATTTATATTTGCAATGGTATCGGTGGCTCATCTGGTGGACGGTGTTCTGGGAGACGGACATTTGTTCAGGGATGCGGTCGCCTTTTTTTATATCGCGAATGAGCTGTTATCTATTATTGAAAATGGGGGCAAACTGGGAGCACCGATTCCGCCTGCGATCCGGCAGGCCATTGAAGTGCTCAAGGGCAAGGGAGGGGACGGGGGGATTCCCGGCAGCTACACTCCTCATTCCAGAGAATCTATTGCACCATCAGATCCTAAGGATGTGGATCAACAGATCAGGGATGACACGAAGTAAGGACTCAGCATTCATTCCAATGTGCCCTGTGGCAATAGGCAGAGCGCTACTGAGTCAAAAGTATTTGGTATGTGCCATTAGCTACAAGTAGTGAAAGAGACGGAATCGATTCTGAAGAAGCGGTAGCGGTCGCCTTTGTCTCTGAATGTTACCCTTTTAAATAATGAATCATAAAAATTTGGAGACAACAGCGATCGGAAGAACGATCCGGATCTGGAACGGTCACGTACCGACCCGGTATGGTTTCCTTAGTGTGTAATAGATAACGAATTTACTACCAATAGAAGTTTATATAGCACCAACATAGAATACGATGTAGGCTGACTTAGGCACTAACTAACTTTAATTCAATAGCGACAACGACATAACCTCGAGCAATCCGAAAATTACCTTACCATCAACAAGGGACACGCACACAAGCAATCCCAAGCCTCTTAGCATTAAATATATACAAACGGCAATTGCCGCATAAAGGGTGTGAGAAACATGCAAACGAGAAGCTCGGGCAACACGCAGGGCATTGACGTCTCCCGCTACCAGGGCAATATCGACTGGGCCAAAGTGAAGGCAAGCGGCATGACGTTTGTGTTCATCAAGGCAACCGAGGGGCAGACGTATACCGATCCGAACTTTCAGAAAAATGTAAGCGGCGCACTGGCGGTAGGCATGCTTGTCGGAACGTATCACTTCTTCCGCGCAACCTCCACGGACGGGGCCAAGGCCGAAGCGGCGCATTATGCCAATACGCTAAACAAGGTCGGAGGCGCGAAAGCGCTGCAGCTGCCACCGGTCATGGACTACGAGAACAACCCGGGTAATCTGAGCAAAGCCCAGATCAACACGGTAGCCAAAGCCTTTTTAACTGAACTGCAGCGTCTTACGGGCGTAAAACCAATCATATATACGGGCAATTCATTTGCCAGTAATTTTGAACCTTCACTTGGCACGTATGATCTGTGGGTTGCGAGGTACAGCAGCACACGTGTGCCGGATGATCAGCCTGCCTGGAAAAGTTGGACATTCTGGCAGTATACGGATTCGGGCAAAGTGAATGGAATTAGCGGCAACGTGGACATGAATGAGTTCGAAGGATCGGCAGCGGAGCTGCGGGCCAGATATGCAGCAGCCACGCCGAAGCCGCCTGAACCATCCGAGCCAACGAAACCGACCGAACCACCGAAAGGGGGCGAACCGATGACAGCCGAAGAGAAAGCAACGTTTGATGCGCTGAAGGCGCAAGTAGACAAACTGCAGGCACGTCAGCAGATGGAAGTTCCGGTGTGGGCCAAAGCAGCCGTGGATGCGGCTCTGGCGTATGACACCAAAAATCCGCTGTTCAGCATCGATAATGGGGCGAGTTATGATTTTTACCGTTTTATAACGGTCATGTATCGCAGAGGTTTGTTTAAAAAGTGAGGTAACAACGACATAATAAAGCTATATTGGAAGTTACCAGAGCGGGATTAAGAGGGGACACATCGGCATTTTTATGTCGAATGATGTTCCTTTTTTGTGTTTTATGTAATTAAAATTAACGCGTGAATAAAGTCGAAGACTTATGTCCGTAAAACTCTTGTCTAATTGATGAATGTGATGTAAAGTAAGTTACACGAAATTGTTTTTAACCACTGTTTATTTACATAAATCTCCTCACCATGACAGAGCCTTAACATGACAAGTTATTGTAATGTCTCCCTGTTGTCCAATCCCTGCATTTTCGAACATATACACTCATACACGCAGCTTCATACAACTACCTTCATCAGAAAATACGACGTACTACATCCATTTTAGCTTTTAACGGAGCGTTAGATGCTGCCCAACCTACTCAATGGCAAATGCCAAGCTTTATGAGCATATGAACAAAATATATCCCAAACAAACAATGTTCTTGTACCATCTTCTAACAACATTCTCTTTGTTTTCTTTGTCTTCTAACTCAATCTCACTTCCATCCAAAAAGTAGAATGCTGTTGCTAATTGACCTAAGTTCAATTGTTGCTCAACATAGCCGAACGAACGCTTCTTCAAAAGGTAACCTTGTGGATTCGCATAATACGTGCTCGGTACGCAAATCCGTAAAAAAAACGAATAGTAATCCATCCTATTCTAATACGACCATATTTACAGGTATCACAGGCACCTAAAGCCTTTCATTGATACAAGCAAGCACCGAACCAATGGCTATCATTGAAGTTTTTTCACGCTAGCATTACACACATTATGAGACAGGGAAGGGTGTTGTACGTATGCGAATGAGAAAGAAATGGATGTCCGGTTTTGTGACTCTGGCTTTGAGCACCGTCTTGGTGTTGTCAGGCTGCTCCAGCAATGAAGAAACAGGTAATTCACCTGCTCCGGCAGAAGGTACCGATCCCCCAACAGAAACGGCAGCTCAGGATACGATGATTATGGGCCGCGGCGGGGATTCAGTGGCACTGGACCCTGCAATTGTAACAGACGGGGAGTCGCTGAAGATTGGGCACCAGGTATTTGACTCCTTGCTGGATTACAAGGAAGGCGAGACGGAGGTCGTTCCTGGTCTGGCAGAGAGTTGGGAGATTTCGGCGGATGGCCTGAAGTACACGTTTAAGCTGAAGTCCGGTGTGAAGTTCCATGATGGAACAGATTTCAATGCCGATGCTGTTGTGTTTAACTTCAACCGTTGGAGTGATCCGGCGAGTGAATATAAATTTGAAGGGGATTCCTTCGATTATTACGATTCCATGTTTGGGCCAGAGGATGGCCGTGTCATCAAGGAAGTGAAGGCGATTGACGAGACGACGGTAGAGTTCACACTGAACCAGCCGCAGGCGCCTTTCCTGCAAAATATCGCGATGACCCCATTCGGTATTGCCAGTCCAACAGCCATTCAGGAGAAAAAAGAGAATTTCAAAAGCGAGCCCGTGGGCACAGGTCCATTTGTATTCGTAGAGTGGAAGCGGAACGACTCCATCACCCTGGAGAAAAATCCGAATTACTGGAAAGAGGGTTTACCAAAGCTGAACAAAGTCATTGTTCGTTCGATTCCGGACAACACGGCTCGCTTCAATGCCCTGCAAAATGGTGAGATTGATGTCATGGAGGACTTGAACCCGGATGATCTGTCCATTCTCGAAGGCAACAGTGAGCTGCAGAAGATCGAGCGTCCACCGTTCAACGTGGCGTATATCGGCTTTAACTTCAAGAAGAAACCCTTTGACGATGTAAAAGTAAGACAAGCCCTCAACCATGCGGTGAACAAACAGGGCATTATCGATGCGTTCTTTGCCGGACAGGCTCAGCCTGCCGTGAACCCGATGCCACCAACTCTGTGGGGATACAACGACGCGATTGAGGATTACCCGTATGATCTGGAAAAAGCAAAAGCATTACTGGCCGAAGCCGGCTTCCCAGACGGATTGCCAGACGCGGTAACGTTCTATGCAATGCCGGTGTCCCGTCCTTACATGCCTGACGGCAAGAAGGTGGCCGAAGCCATTCAGGCTGATTTCGAGAAAATTGGAGTGACCGTCAACATCGAATCGCCGGAGTGGGCGACTTATCTTGATGATGCAAAAGCCGGAGAGAAGGACGACATCTACATGCTCGGCTGGACCGGAGATAACGGCGACCCGGATAACTTCCTGTACACGCTGCTGGATAAAGACGCAATTCCGGGCAACAACCGCAGCTTTTATGTAAACGAAGAGCTGCATGTGCTGCTGACCGATGCGCAGAAAGAGACGGATCAGGACAAACGCGCCGAGCTGTACAAACAGGCTCAAGTGATTATCAAGGAAGATGCACCGTGGATTCCACTTGTGCACACGACACCTATTCTGGCGGGTAAAGCAAACCTGAAAGGTTTTGTGCCGTCTCCACTGGGCAGCGAATCCTATGCAAATGCTTATTTTGAATAACGGATTTATGTGATCTAAAATCATCATCATTTTTCGTTTCATCTTTCAAGGCGCTGGTGAACACGCAATGCTTGGCAGAATCCACATCTGGTCATAACAATCTAAAGCATTCTTGTCTACCAGCGCTTTTATAATTGCATGTTGCATGATACGTCAAAGGCAGGTGAATAGAGATTGAACAGCTATATTGTCAAACGCATACTCGTGCTGCTGCCCGTACTGCTCGGCATGACCCTGATCGTCTTTTCCATTATTCATGCCATCCCGGGTGACCCGGCAGAGACGATACTTGGGCAAAAGGCAACCGAACAGTCCAAGCAAGCCCTTCGGGACCAGCTCGGACTTGATAAACCATGGTTCCAGCAGTACTTCGCTTATCTTGGTGATTTGCTCCAAGGAGACTTGGGCACATCCATCCGCACCAAGGTGCCTATTGCCCAGGAAATCGTACCTTACCTGACAGCGACGCTCGAACTGACGATGGCGAGTATGTTATTTGCCGTCATTATTGGTGTTAATGCAGGGATCGTCAGTGCATGGAAGCATAACTCCTGGTTCGACTACTGCTGCATGGTTATTGCGCTCGTTGGTGTATCAATGCCAATCTTCTGGCTCGGTCTGATGGAACAGTGGCTGTTTGCCAACAAGCTGCACTGGCTGCCCTCCATTGGACGAATGAACGCACGTGATCCCGTCGATGCCATCACCGGTCTCTATGTGCTGGATACGATGATTGCCGGCCGTTGGGACCAGCTGTGGACCGTAACCAAACATCTTATCCTGCCAAGTGTTGCGCTTGGAACCATTCCGATGGCTGTTATTGCACGGATGACTCGCTCCAGCATGCTTGAGGTCATGAGTTCGGATTATATCCGCACCGCAAAGGCGAAGGGACTCGGTCCGTTTTTTGTCGTATATGGACATGCACTCAAAAATGCCTTTATCCCCGTCCTGACCGTTATTGGGATCCAAACCGGCTCTTTGCTCGGCGGCGCAGTATTGACCGAAACGATCTTCGCTTGGCCTGGTGTGGGGCGCTATATATATGAAGCGATTAGTTCGCGGGATTATCCGGTGATCCAGAGTGGTATTCTGATCGTGGCCTTCTTTTTCGTATTAATCAACCTGATTGTCGACTTGCTTTACGCTGTGTTTGATCCGCGGATTAGCTATAAGTAGGAGCTCCATCATTTGTTTTGATGAATGAACATTTAAATAAGATAGATATCAGAAATTACACGATACGAAGAGTGCAGAACCAATCTGTAAAAGCGAAGCGTTCGCCTTTATCATCGGATTTTCCATTTATAATCATTGAATCAAAAAAAATCTGGGGATAACAGCGATCGGAAGATGGTTCAGCAATCGTAGTGCGAAGTGTTATTGGAATCATTCTTCTTATCTTTCATTCATAGCTAAAGAAGGGAGACGCCGCATGGCCAAATTATCAACCAACACCGGACAATCCATAGAAGCAGCATCGACACGTGCATCCGGTCCATGGCGGGAAGCCTGGAGAACATTTCGCCGCAATCGGCTGGCGCTCGCCGGACTGATCATTATTGTGTTTTTCATCCTGCTGGCTTTCCTTGCTCCATACATTTCTCCTTACGATTACAAGGAACAAGTGCTGACGGACCGGCTTCAGGCCCCTTCGGCAGAGCATTGGTTTGGTACCGACGATCTGGGGCGTGACGTATTTTCCCGAGTGCTTCATGGTGCGCGTATCTCCTTGTGGGTGGGCTTCTTCTCGGTGATCGGTTCCATTATTGCGGGAGCATTGCTTGGACTGGTTGCCGGGTTTTATGGAAAATGGGCAGATATGCTTATCTCACGTCTATTCGATATTCTGCTGGCCTTTCCGGGTATCCTGCTCGCGATTGCCATTGTGGCAATCCTCGGTCCCTCCCTGCAAAACGCCTTGCTCGCCATTGCCATCGTCAATATTCCGACCTACGGACGATTGGTGCGTTCGCGTGTACTTAGCTTGAGACAGGAGGAATTCATTACATCTGCCCGCACACTGGGCGCAAATAATATGCGTATTCTGTTTCGCCATATTTTGCCGAACAGTCTTACCCCGCTGATTGTTCAGGGAACACTGGGCATCGGGACAGCCATTATTGAGGCGGCCGCACTGGGGTTCCTCGGCATGGGTGCACAACCGCCTGACCCGGAATGGGGTAAAATGCTCTCGGATTCCCGTCAGTTTTTGCAAAAAGCGCCGTGGACGCTTATCTTTCCCGGCCTTTCCATCATGCTGACGGTACTCGGCTTCAACCTGCTCGGGGATGGGTTGCGTGACACCCTTGATCCAAAGATGGTGAAGTAGATGAAGGAATGCGTTCCATTCCTTCATTGACCTACTTTTTTATCAGCTTATTAGCGAAGCTGACTATTTCAGCTATACCAATCCGCGAAAAAGCCAGTTCGAACATGGATTCGAGCTGGCTTTTGTATTGTCTGATGGATTACGTTAAAATCAAATATGCGTGTATAAACGAAGTGTTAATCCACCATTTTGTTAAAATAACGCCCGGCGTATTGACACCCAATTTTGCCATATGTTATATAAAAGAAAGGGTTTAGCACTCCGATCATCTGAGTGCTAACAAATGATGCTTTATACTACAGCGACTACATATGGAATGATTGTGTTTTTGAATATTCTTAAGGTGAACTCGGATAGGGCATGAGAGTGAAGGGCTAGACTAGATCTCGAAAAGTTCTTTGTTGACCTGCAGATCTTGCTGAACTACAAGCTTCAACTTTAATCTGGCTCTTGATACGATGCGAAGGTAGTGGAGGGGACGAAATCGATTCTGAAGAAGCGAAGCGCTCGCCTTTATCACCGGATTTTCCATTTAAGATAATGGATCAAAAAATCTGGGGATAACAGCGATCGGAAGAACGATTCGTAACCGGAACAGCTGTACGCACAATGCCATGCTTTTATTTCAAGATGAGCCATTAAGGTGGATCAGTATAATCCGGGGATAAGAGTAGTCGAGTTGTTTCTAGTTAAGTCACGTATTAGATGTAAATTCGATTTTGCTTCTATATTCAAATCAATCATTCTATATCCCAAATTGAAAGGAGAACACCCATTCATGGCCAAGAAACAGTTCCAGGCAGAATCCAAACGTTTGCTGGATATGATGATCAACTCCATCTATACCCAAAGAGAAATCTTTTTGAGAGAATTGATCTCCAACTCCAGTGACGCCATTGACAAAATATATTACAAAGCCCTTACCGACGATACGCTCGTCTTCAACAAAGAGGATTACTACATCAAGCTGACCATCGACAAAGAGAACCGTACGCTCACGTTGACTGATACCGGAATCGGGATGAGCCAGGAAGAGCTGGAGAACAATCTCGGGGTTATCGCGAAGAGCGGCTCGCTGGCGTTCAAAAAGGAAAACGAAGCCAAAGACGGCCATAACATCATCGGACAGTTCGGGGTTGGTTTCTACTCCGCGTTCATGGTGGCGGACAAGCTGACCGTGACGAGTAAAACGCTGGGCAGCAACGAAGCCTGGAGATGGGAGTCTGAAGGTGCGGATGGATACACGATCACTCCAGCTGAGAAAGATTCTGTGGGTACGGAAATCGTCCTGACGATTAAACCCAATACGGAAGAAGATTCGTATGATGAGTTTCTGGAAGAGTATCGCCTGAGATCCATCATCAAGAAATATTCAGATTTCATTCGTTACCCGATCAAGATGGATGTGACAAGTCAGCGTCCGAAGGAAGGTACGGAGAACGAGTTTGAGGAGTATAAAGAAGAGCAAACCGTGAACAGCATGGTGCCGATCTGGCGCAAAAACAAAAGCGAGCTGACCGAAGAAGATTACAACAACTTCTATATGGAAAAACGGTACGGTTTTGACAAACCGCTTAAACACCTGCACATCAGCGCGGACGGTGCCGTAGTATACAATGCAATTCTGTTTATTCCGGAGAACACGCCGTTTGATTACTATACCAAAGAGTACGAAAAAGGCCTGGAGTTGTACTCCAACGGTGTCCTGATCATGGATAAATGCGGCGATCTGCTGCCAGACTACTTCGGTTTTGTCAAAGGTATGGTTGATTCGGAGGACCTGTCCCTGAACATCTCCCGTGAAATGCTGCAGCATGACCGTCAGCTGAGCCTGATCGCGAAAAATATCAAAAACAAAATCAAGAGCCAACTGCAAAGCCTGCTGAAGGACGATCGCGAGAGCTATGAGAAGTTCTATCAAGCGTTTGGGCGTCAGTTGAAATATGGCGTATACAGCGACTATGGCGTGAACAAGGATACACTGCAGGATCTGCTGCTGTTCTCTTCTTCCAAAGAGAAAAAGCTGGTCAGCCTGGACGAGTACGTTTCCAGAATGCCGGAAGACCAGAAGTATATCTACTACGCATCGGGTGAGTCCATTGAGCGGATTGAGAAGCTGCCTCAGATCGAGGGTGTACTGGATAAAGGATATGAAGTGCTGTACTTCACTGAGGACATCGATGAATTCGCGATCAAAATGATCATGAACTACAAGGAGAAAGAGTTCAAATCCATCTCCAGCGGTGACCTGGGTATCGAAGACAGCGAGGATAAAGAGAAAAACGAAGCAGAAGATAACGACAACAAAGAGTTGTTCGAAGCGATGCAAGCACAGCTGGCAGGCAAAGTAAAAGCGGTCAAAGCTTCCAAACGCCTCAGAAGCCATCCGGTATGTTTGTCCACCGAAGGTGAACTGACCATCGAGATGGAGAAAATCCTGAAAGCCATGCCGAACAGCGAGAATGTACAGGCGGATAAGGTGCTGGAGATCAACGTCAACCATGATGTCTTCAAATCCCTGAAAGATGCTTACGCACAGGATAAGGAAAAATTGAGCCTGTACACTAGCCTGCTGTACCACCAGGCATTGCTGATCGAGGGGTTGCCAATCCAAGATCCGGTAGAGTTCACCAACGACATCTGCAAAGTGATGGTGTAATCGCATTACCGAGCTGAGTTTTTAAGTAGCGTGTAGTTTCACGCTATCAGCACTCTCTATAAGTAATAGGCCAGCAAGCGCAGCGCCTGACCATCTCCACCCGACAGGGCGATTCCGTCCCTGTCGGTTTTTTATTTTCTCCCCTCCAAGGAACAAAATACGAGACAGAGGATCATGAAAGGCCGCGCTTGAATTGAGAATGAGTATGTCTCATGTAACTTCCTAATTACTTTAGATTCTACGAAATTACTATTTTTTATTGAAATCATAGCGATCAGCAGCGAAGTAGTGGAGGGGACGGAATCGATTCAGAAGAAGCGAAGCGGTCGCGTTTGTCTCCGGGTTTTCCCCTTGCCAAGGGAAATTCAGAAAACCTGGAGACGACAGCGATCGGAAGAACGATCCGTAACCGGAACGGCTACCGATGCTCATCAGTACTTTTCATCCTATCTTTTTTTGAATTATCGGAATGATCTCTGCAATACTCTGAATGGTTTCATATATTGATGTATTTCGATGTATTTTGATGTATATCATTATTCATTTAGGTGCACGGATGATAGTCTGTCGGGGTATAATAAAAGAAGAAGACTGTACATCACAAGTTGATGTGAGAAGAGATGACAATCACAGACAGGTTTTGCTTTTCGAAACGACGGATGTTGTGTATAATCACTCAAAATAGAGACAGTCGGCTAGGAGTGATCACATGCAATGGAACGATTTGAGAGAACATAGACAATATCCTGAACTTACCAAACTGGATGGAGCTCGTGCAGCGTATGAGCGGGACTATTCCAGACTGATTCATTCACCGACCTTCCGCCGGTTGCAGGGTAAATCCCAGGTGTTTGGGGCTGGAACAGGCGACTATTATCGCACACGGTTAACCCACTCCCTTGAGGTTGCGCAGATTGCGCGAGAGGCGGCAAGAAGCCTGCTTCGTCGTTACCCCCAAGTGGACTGGAGTCAGGCGGACAGCCCGGGGCTTATTATTGATTCGGAAGTGGTGGAATGTGCCGCAATCGCACATGATTTCGGACATCCGCCGTTTGGACATAAAGGGGAAGAAGTACTGGACGGCATATTGGATGACCTGATCAACACCGAGGTCAAGAAGATTATGAAGAAGAGCCGCGGAGCGAAGTCACCCCAACAGGAGGCAGAGGTTCGTGCAGAGCTGAAGCGGAAATATGAGCATTTTGAAGGCAATGCACATAACTTCCGTCTCATCATGTTCCTGGAGAAACGAGAGGACATCGATGGATTGAATCTGTCCGATGCGGTGCTGCTTGGAATCAACAAATATCCATACCCAGGTACGGAGAGCAAGAAGGGCATGTATCATCATGAGTGGCAATATATCCATGAGATTCGTAATCGTTGGAACATGCCGGCAGGCAAGAAGACGCTGGAAGCACAGCTCATGGACCTTTGTGACGATATTGCGTACTCTGCACACGATCTGGAGGATGGCATTAAGGCGGGCAAGATCGAAGTGCATGAGCATTTCCTGCAGGATCCGCACATTCATCGCCTGATTGTGGATAAGATTACTACACTCGAGGATCTGTTCTGGAATGGTTGGACGAGAGAGGCGATAGGGCAAAAGGTAGAAGAAGTGCTCGCTTCGTTCCTGCGTGTCTGGAATGAGAAGATGCCGTTCTGCGAGCATGATTACTCCCGTACCCGCCGCGAGGTCAAGGCATACTGGGTAAGCCTCTTTGTGGGCAGCCTGGGCGTAATTGACGACGGGGATTGGAAGAAGGTGACGTTTGTCCGTGAAGATGCAGAGGATCTTGATATGCTGCGCACGGTGAGTGTGCTCAAGAGCTTTGCCTGGGTGACCATGATTCGTGATCTGCGCGTGCAGCGTCTGCAAAAACGCAGTGAATGGATGATTAAGCGCCTGTGGGATGCGTTCCTTGATCCGGAAACGTCCAAATCCATTATTCCATCCGACTGGCTGCAGCGATATGAGAAGGATCAGGCGAAGGCTCATCCGATCTGGACATGGGAGCACATGGTGATTGATTATATTGCAGGCATGACGGATGCGTTTGCCGAGAAAATATACAATGAATTGTATGGTCTGAAGGTAGGTTCCATCTACGATCTGGACTAGAATAAGGAGTGAGAAGCTTGGATACAAACATCGGCACAGGCTCAAGTGAGCCGTTCAGTCTGGGCGTGCTCGACCTTGTGCCAAGGTTGAATGGAGCTGCAGCGGAAGAGGCTTTGCAGCAGGCCGTATCCTTGGCTCAACATGCCGAAGTCTGGGGATATACCCGGTACTGGACATCCGAGCATCATGATATGGAGGAACTTGCATCCGCATCGCCTGAAGTTCTTCTCTCGCATATTGGTGCGAGGACAGCAACAATTCAGCTGGGATCGGGTGCGGTGCTGCTGCCGCATTACAGTCCGCTGAAGGTGGCCGAGTCGTTTCGGCTGCTGGCTGCACTTTACCCAGGCAGAATTGAGCTGGGACTGGGACGCGCGCCTGGAGGTGGGCCGCATGCTACCATGGCGCTGAGCGGCAATTATTTGCAGCATGTGTCCAAATTGCCTGAATCACTTGCGGCACTCACTGAATTGCTAGAGGATCGGTACAGTTATGAGGAGCATCGGGTAACGGCACGTCCGATCCCTGAACTTCCCGTATCCCTGTGGATGCTGGGTACCAACGTCAAGAGTGCCGAGTTTGCCGCACGGTATGGCATGGGGTATGTATTTGGTCAGTTTATGAGTGATGCCGATGGTATGGAAGCAGTGAAGCGGTATCGGGATGGGTTTACCCCAAGTAAAACGATGAACGAACCGCAAGTGATGGTTGCGGTCAGTGCAATGTGTGCAGAGACAGAGGAGGAAGCTCGGGACTGGAGCCGTGAAATGGCAGATAGGCGCAGGCAGAGTGGACAAGATGCGCCAGCCCTGCACGCTGCCGAGAAGGAATCTAACTCTAGTACGGGTGGTCAGATCAACATTGAGAAGGGCGAGGGTGCGGACGAAGCACGGAAACATTTTGCAGGGACAGCGCCGCAGATCTGGGAACAATTCGGGCAGGTAAGCAAACGACTGGGGACGAATCAGTTTCTAGTGGTTACAGCCGGCCCTGATTACGAGCGAAGACTTGCGTCTTATCGGTTACTTGCCGAGTTTGGTAAAAACATGGTGAAGTGAATTAAGCAGCGCTTTTCCGGTTTTCATAGGATGATCCTCACAATTTAACATGTTGAAGGGTTGCAGATCGGTATTCTCCGTATGCTGCAGCTCTTTTCCATTTTATCTCGCTGCATGCTTTCGGAAGTATGCCTATGACCTCAACGTGTATACGACACAAGATTTTACAAAACGAAGCATGTCTTAAACAAAATAATGTTATAATACTTTACGTCAGTTTACCCATAGATATATGATAAAAGAGTATTTTGCAAGATGCCAAAAGAAGGGTAAAACCAAGACCAAAGAACTGAAAGTTCGGAGAATGTCCGAATCAGGCATAAGGGGGAAATCACATGTTCAGCAGATTAAAGGTCAGGAGTATCGGTCTGCGTATCAGCATCGCGTTCTATTTGTTAATCCTCTGTTTAATTCTCCTTAGTGTCACCATTGTCACCCGGTTAAACTCCATGGAAGCCAATACCAATGAGATTACGGGCAACTGGATGCCCTCGATTCAGCAAATCAATAGGTTGAACTATACCACCGAACATGTTTTGTCATTGAGTTACCGGCACTTTGATGCTCCGGATGGAGACAAGGCTGAACTCGCTGAAGAGCGTACCAATTACATTCGCGAAACGGCACAGACGATCAAAATATACGATCAGCAGGAAAAGGCGACAGACGAACAGGAGCACTGGGATGCATTCAAGACGAAGTGGGCAGCTTACCTTAAGCTGAATACCCAAGCAATCAATTTGAGTGATCAAGGACAATCCCAACTGGCGAAGGAAGTATCGGAAAAAGGGGCTGATTCCTTCGATGCCATGCAGGTCGATCTGGATTTTTTGGTCGAGTACAATCAGAATCAGTCGGATCTTTCGGCAGCACAAACCATCAGGTCAGTGCAGAATGGCCGAATGATCATTATTGTAGGGGTGCTGATCATGATTGCGATCACAGCGATTGCGATTCCGATTATCCGTTCGCAGGTTGTGAAACCGCTGCTCCGGGTTATTAGTGCAGTGAAGCTGATTGCAGAAGGCCAATTGAATGTGCAGGATATACATACCAAGCACGAAGATGAAGTGGGGCTCTTGGCTAAAGCGGTAAACACGATGAAAGGGAATCTGACTTCCATGGTGCTGAATGTCAGACGTGTTGCCGAAGCGGTGAATCGCCAGAGCAACGAGCTGGCCATTTCCTCGGAAGAAGTCAAAATTGGAAGTCAGCAGATTGCCATCACGATGGAAGAGTCAGCCAAGGCTGCAGAGAGCCAGGCCGTAACGGCAGTTGAATCAGCACGTGCGGTTGAGGGATTGAACGATCATATTCAGCAGCATGCCAATCAAGGGAGCAAGCTTAGTGCGATGTCAGAACGTGTGCTGGAGCAGGGATTGAATGGACGTAAGGCGATGGAGCAATCGGTGCAGCAAATGCAGCAAATCTCCGGGGCTGTCTCGGCTTCGATGGAGCGGATGGAGCAGCTCAACCGTAAAAACGAGGATATTTCCAAGCTCGTCCAAGTGATTCGTGACATCGCAAGGCAGACCAACCTGCTGGCATTGAATGCTTCCATTGAGGCAGCCCGCGCTGGAGAGAGTGGTCGCGGGTTCGCCGTGGTCGCAGCCGAGGTTCGGAAGTTATCGGAAGCGGTGCAGACTTCAGTGGAGGAAATTACAGTGATTACGGAAGATATCCAGCAGGATTCCCAGGGAGTTGTTGCTGAATTGCGTACAGGTGTCCGGGAGACTGAACTGGGGCAAGAGCATGTGCGAACTTCGGGTAATTTGTTCCGGAATATTAATGAATCCGTAGAGGAAATGGTTCACGTGATTGGCACGATGACAGCTGGGTTGGAAGGCATGCAGGATGCAAGTGGACGCATGAATGATTTCAGCCAACAGATCTCGGCAGTATCGGAACAATCTGCGGCAAGCGTAGAGGAAGTTTCGGCTTCAGCTGAAGAACAGGTAAGCTCCATGGAAACGATTAGCGGCAGCATTCAATCATTGAAGGAATTGTCGGATGACCTGCTTACTTCCATCGAGAAATTAAAAATATAAACCTTCTTCTTATAATAGAAGAAACATGAAGGACGGCTGCAATTTTGACTGAAATCTATTCGACCGACATCACAAGGAGTTCAATCAACCAAGATTACATCTATACGTTTGCCTGTCATGAGAATGAGCGTGAATTATGCTCGCTCGAGCTCCATACACTGGTTGGTTCCAGACTGGAAATAAATTCGGATTTACGCTCATATGTCCGGTCTAATATATGCATTCCACCAGGCAGAAGCCCATTTATTCATGGAAGGCTGGACGTGATATCGGAAGCAGAGACCGTGAAGGATCTGCTTCCGACTGCAGCGAAGATTGAATTGCTTCAAGAAGAGACGTTTAAGGTGGTATGTTTGAAAGAAGGAGACCATATGCCTGATTATGAACATTCCCGTCAGCTGGAAAGAGAAGTAGGAATGTGCATTAAGGGCAAGGCGCAGATGAAGCGCCCAAAAGTGACCTTTGGACTAATTCGAACAGGTAGAAAATGGATCTTGGGTCGGTGGACAGAAGCGGATCGATCGTGGCAACGCCATCAGCAGAAGCCGCAAAATTACTCCACTGGTTTCGGAGTTGCGCTGGCCAGATCTCTCGTTAACATTGCCGTACCGAACATTCTGAACCAGCGGCTGCTCGATCCATGCTGCGGCATGGGTACGGTAGTCATTGAAGCACTCTCCATGGGAATTGAGGCGAGAGGGAACGACCTGAATCCGCTGGCCATTCAGGGAGCGCGCATCAATCTGCCGCACTTTGGTTATGATCCGGCTTGCCTTACACTGGGTGACATGAATGAATTAGACGGATCTTACGACGCAGCGATTTTGGATATGCCCTACAATCTGTGTTCCGTCCTCCCGGATGAAGACCAGCGCATCATGCTGACAAGTCTGCGCAGGCTGGCGAAACGGGCTGTAGTTGTATCCACGGAATGGATGGAAGAGCATTTGCTTGCAGCAGGGTGGGAAGTGAATCAGTATTGCGCTGTTCGTAAAGGCACGTTTATACGTCACGTTTGGTTATGCACATAGTTATATAGTAGAAGAAAACCTCCAACTCGGAAGAAATGATTTCCGGGTGTGGAGGTTTTTTTATATCCATTTTTAGAAATAATGATAAGGCATTTGTACAATTGTGCATGGAAAATGGAGGGCGAATTAGTATTTATGACTATAGTCGACCAGGTTGAGCGGCAGCGTCTTGCCCGCCAGGTAAGCTTCCAGATTTTCCACAAAAATATCAAGTGCCCGATCCGTATATTGCTCCGTACTTCCCGCGATATGGGGGGTAATTAACACATTGTCCTTTTGCCATAATGGATGCTCAGCAGGAAGGGGTTCTTCTTCAAAAACGTCCAGCGCAGCATAGGCGACCTGGCCGCTATCCAGTGCACGCATCAGCGCTTCAGTGTCTACACTTGGACCTCGTCCTACATTGACGAAGCAGGAGCCTGTCTTGAAATGTTCAAATGCGGTTTGATCATACAAATGATGGGTTTCGTCTGTGAGGGGCAAAATGTTAATGACATAATCACCTTTGCCCAAAGCTTCATGCAGTCCGGACATATCGTACATGTGATCGACATTAGGAACGTCTTTGCCGGACCGGCGAACCCCGATGACATTCATGCCAAACGCCTTGAGAATACGGGCAGCTTCGGTGCCGATCTCTCCTACACCAACAATGACAGCCGTTTTGCCGTGCAGCTCTGGCAGTGGTTTTCCAGGATTTTTCCATTCGGCTTGCTGTTGATGAAGCATGGCTTGTCTCAGCCAGCGGCTGTGCGATAACATCATGCCTACAATAATTTCAGTGATCGGGATGGCATGTACGCCATTGGCACTGGTCACCTGAATATTTTTTTGTTCCAAATCCGAGAAGGGGAGGTTATCCACACCTGCGGACCAGACCTGTACCCACTTCAGAAGGCTGTCCTTCTTCAGGGCATGTTCTGTGACGAGTGGAGACCAGCCAACAATAATTTCGGCTTCTGTTAACGCAGCAGGGTCAATCTCCTTGGCTTTGCTGACGGTCAGCGTATAGCCGGGTGCGGCGTCTAAAATGCGCTGCTGCTGTTCCGCAGATAAAGATGGAAAACATACAATTTTACCCATAGTGTGTAACCTCCTGAATTCAATTGAGTTGTGAGATAAGTGTAGCAGATTTGAGAAAATGCTGCAGAAAGGCAGGAGTGCAGCCTCATGTGCGAGTGCTGACATTTGTGTCAATCTATAATTACCCAACTTGAAACAGGACATATGATTATGAAATAATAGAACGAACTTTAGAGAGGTGTATACGATGATGAATAACTATTCATATACGGATCTACCATCACGGCGGGAAAGATTATTTACGGCGATACGTCTCCCGGCAGCTATTCAGGAATCCCTTCAACTCGATGCAGGAATGGTGAAGAACGGACTCGATTTTCGCAAATGGACAGACCATCGGGATTACCATATCACGCTGCAATTTCTGGGAGATACACTGGTGAGTGATATCGGTCATCTGCGGAAAGCGCTGCGCATGGCGAGTACTGGAATTCAGCCGTTTGAACTGCAAACTTCCGGGTGGGGTACTTTTGGTCTGAAAGATGCTCCGAAGGTGTTGTGGAGGGGTGTGGACGGCGAGCTGGAGTCTTTGAATCTTCTTCACAAACGGATCGTGGAGGCCACATCCACACTTGGATATGAAGCAGAGCTGAGACCTTACTCGCCGCACATTACCATAGCACGCAAATTTCTGGGTTTAGCCCCAGGAAATGAAGATAAAGGTATTTATGGGGTGCTTCCGGAACATTCCTTGGGTGCTAAATCATGGATTGTGGAGGACTTTGTACTTTATGTGACCAGGCTGGGACAATCGCCGATGTATGAGGTTGTGGATACGTTTTCATTTTCCTGAAACATGTTTTTATGACATAAAATCACATTGACATTACGTTTATCCCTATGTAATATTAGCCATCGTTATTCAAATTCTTTTTTTTGGGTTACTTAGTTAAGGGAATTGTTGCGACAGGAGGAATCTTACGAATGGATATTATAAGCAAGAATCGTTGGGTAGCACCGATGTTATCTGTGCTGCTTGTATGTATAGTGGGGGTTAATGTAGTTCAGGCAACTGGGAAATGGAACGAGGCAAGTGATAGTAAACAGATGACCGATCTGGCAGCTTCTGTGCAAAATAGCGCATCATCTTCTTCTGCTGGGGACAGGCGAATGATGTCAGACGGGACAAGTCTGTCTGCTGATTCATCGATTCATACGGCAAACTGGACGGCTTCACTGCCAGCCAAGGACTGGCTTACGGCTGCTCAGGAAGAACAGGAATTGAAGGAAGCCAAGGCCAAGCATAAGGCTAGAGCTGCTGCTGCGGCCAAAGCCAAAAAAGAAGCTGCCCTTAAATTGGCCAAAATAGAGAAGGCCAAAGCGGCTGCTGCTGTAACAACTCCCCCCCAAAAACTTTACTTTACGCGGACTGAGCTTTTGAACCAGGAGGACTCAAAACTTGCAACCTGGTCATACAGTGTGTCCGATAAAGAGCTGCTTCTGCTTCAAAAAATCGTCATGGCAGAGGCGGAAGGTGAACCGTACGAAGGCAAAGTGGCAGTTGCCAATGTTGTCTTAAACCGGCTGCGGTCAGCCAATTTTCCCGATACTATTTATAAGGTAATCTATCAGAAGTCTCAATTCAGCCCGGTAGCCAACGGACGTCTGAAGCGTGTAGTTCCCAATGAGGACAGCGTGAAGGCAGTGAACGCTGCACTGAATGGACAGAAGGAAGTCGCTGATGATACGTATTATTTCTTGTCATTGACGCTTGCCGATGATCTGACGGTTGCCCATTCGAAGAAAAAAGTGAAAACGATCGGTCATCATACTTTTTACAAGTAATTGATCTGAAAATTCTGCAAACAGGCAGGGTAGTTAATGTATTTACATTAAACGAACCTTTGAAAACACCTGAAACAGAGTTTTATTTCGGTATTTACATGGATCTCTTTCCTTTAAATTACCCTTTTTTCTGGTAAAACATACGCTTATTTTAAATGAAATTGAAGAAGGTTCCCTTCCAAAATGAGAAGGGAACCTTTTCTGCATGCATTTCGTTTCAAATGAGTGAATGTTAATCAAAGGACATGTCTATCCACATTCAACACCCTCCCAGAAGAGCTCCAAGGGCCCTTAGAGGCCTTAAAATGGGATTCTGGTACCTGACAGCGTCGTGGCAGGAATTCCGGCTTTGAAGCGTTCCTTGAGCGTGGAGGGGAACTCAGCTGCACCCGGGCATAATAATTCGTGAACAGCCTGTGCACAGGACGTTGGGTCATAGGACGGTCTGCTCCACGGTTTGCGTACAACTTTCAGCTGGCTTTCAGCTTCACTCGGTGCTTTTGTGCCGTCACACAGCTCTCTGAACCTTGTGGTAATAACGTCTGCTGAATGTATGACCTGGCCGTATCCGGCTTGTACAAAATACTCACAATTCTCTTCTTCCTGGCCTGGAAGTGGTGGAATAAACAACATCGGCAGCCCTTTAGCCAGAGCCTCTGTGCAAGTCATGCCGCCCGGTTTCGTAATAAGCACGTCCGATACGTCCATCAGCTTGCTGACTTCCCTGGTGTAACCGAGAATGCGGATGTTCGGATGCTGGAAGCAAGCCATCTCTTTCATCTTGGAGATCATCTTCTCGTTGCTTCCAAGGCAAAAAACGAGCTGCACCCGATCGGCCCAGGAGGTTAATAGTTTCATATGTTCTTCATCAAAGGAAAGCCCCCATCCACCGCCCATAAGCAGTGCCGTAGGCATATCCTTCAGCCCCATTTCCTGACGTAACCGTACTTTGTCACCTGCTTCCCAAAAATCAGGATGCACGGGAATTCCCGTAACCTGAATTCGAGAGGGGTCGACTCCCCGAATTTCAAGTAATGCCTTAACCTGCGGGGTAGAGACCAGATACTGATTTACTTCAGGATTGATCCATGTACCGTGCACATCGTAATCTGTAATGACTGTATACAGCGGTATGTTTAGTCCCTGCCGTTTCAGCCTTGAAATGACCGCATTCGGAAATGGATGGGTACAGATTACCGCATCCGGCTTCAACTGGGATACGACCTGCGCCGTCTGAGTATAGAAAATCCGATGCAAAGCAAGTTTGGTAAATCCGTTCAACGATTTATTATATTGTGTCCGATACAGCATGCTGACGAGTTTGGGCTGGACGGATAGTGTTTTTCGATAGGCGGAAAAAATAAGCGGAGCCACCGTCGGATTCAGGAATTTGCCAAGCTCGATAACGCGGCTATGGACGTGTGGACTGACCTTTTTGATGCCGCTTGCCAGCGCATGTGCGGCCTGGGTGTGACCGGTGCCGAAACCTTCGGATAATAAGAGCACTCTTGGTTTTCGCATGAGTTCACCTTTATTCATAAGTTTAAATTTGATAAGTTCACCGTTCTGCCGTACCCTTCAATACATGAATATACAGCGAAACGGAAAATCATGTTCATTCCATAAATATTTACACGAAAGTTGATGTTCTGAGACAGCCCATCTTCGTTTAATCCGTATTATTGGAACCATCATACACTATAGACGACGAATGAATCACTTTCCACTGCATTTCGGTTAAAATAAATTAACACAAATTTGAAATGTTAGGGTTGCAATCTGTTGACGAAGGTGATAATGTAAGTTTTGACCAAGTGACCAAATTGTATTTTCGGTCATTTTATAAGTGAAAATCAGTGAAGGAGGGGATATGATGGCTCCGATTGACCGGAGGCAGCAGGTCATTCATGCAGCAGCTCAGTCGTTCGCCATGTTTGGATACAAAGCTACCACGATGGATCAGGTAGCCAAGATAGCGAATGTAGGCAAAGGGACAATTTACACTTTTTTTACGAACAAGGAGCAGCTGTTTGATCAGATTCTGGTGGAAGTGATCCAGGAAATGAAAAATATTGCCCATCGTGAAGTGCGTCAGGAAAGTGCCTTTTTTGATAACCTGTTTCGTGTGCTGGATTCATTGCTGGAATTCCGACGTGATCATGAACTATTGGTGAAGCTATCCCAGGAACTTAAGGATTTTGGAACACTTCAGGCCAAGGAGGGTCTGGACAAGGTGGAGAAGGTCATTTCCGACTTCTTATCCAAGGAGCTGGAGAAAGCCAGAGACAGCGGTGAGATTCGGGATTGTGATCCGCAAGTCGTAGCCTTTATGATGATCCGTCTGTATATAGCGCTCACCTCGGATTGGAATAAACAGCACGAACCGCTCAGCAAAGAGGAAATCAAAAATTACTTTCGTCTTTTCTTAATGGAAGGAATTGCTGCCGTCATGTAGTTTCCAAATTTCTCTACTATAATATAGGGAGAATGTGGAGTGTCTTTTTTGCTTGAAGGCAGTGAGGCTTGCCGAGAGGCAGGTTTGTTTTTTGTCCTGAATTGACCGTTTGAGGAAAGTGGTCAGTTCGTATTTCAGCAAATTTCTGATTTTATTCACATGTTTACATCAAGTTAGTTCCTGCTCGTGAAGCAGAGAGTTAGGGGAGAAAATGACATGAAATCTTTATCCGTGTTTTTCAAGGATGTGGGATCGGCCGTGAGAAACCCGAAGGTGTTGATCCCCGTCATTGCAGTAATGTTTATTCCGATCCTGTATAGCGGCATTTATCTGGCTGCCTATTGGGACCCGTATGGTCATGTTGACCAGATGCCGGTTGCTGTCGTCAACCTCGACAAGGGAGCAGAGCTTGAAGGCAAATCCTTGCAGGTCGGTGACGATCTGGTGGATGAGCTGAAGAAAAATAAAGATTTTGAATGGGAATTCGTTAATGCATCTCAGGCCAAAGAGGGTATGCAGAACGACAAGTATTATATGCAAATTACGATTCCTGAAAATTTCTCTTCCCAGGCCACCACGCTGCTGGATGATCAACCGCAGCCAGCTGAACTGATCTACGAACCGAACGGCAATTACAGCTTCGTAGGTGCACAGATCGGCAAGACGGCAATCAAGGATCTTAAGGCGAAGGTATCTGCCAAGGTGACAGAGGCCTATGCCGAAACGCTGCTCGACAAGTTCTCCGAAGTATCTGACGGACTGGCGGAAGCCGGCGATGGTGCGGGCGAACTGAATACGGGGGCAGGCAAACTGGATGATGGTGCGGTCAAGCTGAAAGACAATTTGGCCAAACTGGCATCCGGAACACTTGAGCTTCAGGATGGACTATCTCCATTGAGCGATGGCGTTGATGCACTGCATACCGGGGCCACCCAGCTGGAAAGCGGAACAACCAGTTTGGTATCCGGTCTTCAGCAGCTGCAGGCTGCAGCCTCGGATCAGCTTCAAAGCGGAGCAGACCAGTTAAAGGATGGCAGTGACAAGCTGCAGGCAGGTCTTCAATCATCACTTGATGGCACAGGCAAGCTGCAGGCAGGTCTTCAATCATCCGAACAAGGCAGTGCGAAGCTCTCTGAAGGTTTGCAAAGTGCAGTGCAGGGTAGTGGAACGCTGGCGTCAGGCTTACAGTCTGCCGTGGATGGAAGCAGTAAAGTTGCGGACGGTGCCCAAGGTGTGGCGGACGGTTTGAAACAGCTGGCTGCATCTAATCCGGAGCTGGCTGCAAGTGAGGATGTTCAGAAGCTGCTGGCAGCCAGTGAGGCTGTGGCAGAAGGCAGCGCACAGCTGCACGAGAGTGAACAAAAGCTGGCGCAAGGTGCAAATCAGCTTCACGAGGGCAACCAGCAGCTTGCAGCAGGTGCGACAGAGCTTCACGGTGGACAACAGCAGCTGCTGGCTGGAGCCGACCAGCTGGTTGATGGACAGCAGCAGCTGCTCGCTGGAGCCAATCAGCTTAGCGAAGGCGGAGCGAAGCTCTCTGACGGCCTGAAGCAGTTTAGCGGCAAGTTGGGTGAAGCTGCAAGCGGCGGCACTCAGCTGGTGAATGGGGCCAAACAACTTGGCACAGGCACAAGTGCCTTGCAAACCGGCGTTGGTAAGCTGAGCGGTGGTGTGAGTTCGCTGACAGACGGTTCCAAACAGCTTGGTGATGGTGCAGGCGAATTGGCTAATGGTTTGACTGAGCTTAAAGATGGCTCAAGTGAACTGGCAACCAAGCTGAATGATGCCGCTCAGAAAACGTCTGAAGTGAAGAAGACCGATGATGTGGTCAACATGTTTGCTGAACCGATTAACTCGGCTGAGAATGAAGCAGAATCCGTGTCCAATTACGGTACAGGATTGACGCCCTTCTTCCTGTCCATTGGATTGTTTGTCGGATCCCTTATCTCGACCATTATTTTGAAAATGCGTGATACATCCGTACCGGGCGCATCCGGCTGGAGCCGTTTTGTAAGCCGTACACTCGTATTTGGTTCCATGAGCATTTTTCAATCGGTTATCGTTGCGAGCTTCATGCTGTATGGTCTTGGTCTGGAAACGCACAGTGTAGGACTGTTCTATCTGTTCACAATTATTACGGGGCTGACGTTCATGTTGATTGTTCAGGCGCTTGTTACCTGGCTCGATCTGCCTGGACGCTATGTGGTCATTCTGCTGCTGGTATTCCAGCTTGCGGCAAGTGCAGGAACCTTCCCGGTAGAACTGATTCCGTCCTGGCTCCAGGCATTTAGCCCATGGTTACCAATGACGCATAGTATAATGGGCTTCAAAGCAGTCGTGTCCAGTGGCAACTTCGATGTGATGTGGCATCAGGCTGGAATTCTGGCTATCTATGCAGGGGTATCCATTCTGTTGACGCTGGCGTACTTTCTCTGGAGTGGCCGTCGTCCGAAAAAAGAGGCTGAAATGACTGATTCGGCCGAATCGGGTCAAGTTGTGACAGCATAAGTCTGAAGTCATGCAGAGTAATGGCTTGGATGGAAAAATAAAGTTTGGTATCCAGTATCAAAATTATGCAACATAGTAGTCAAAAAGTGCAAAGAGCTTGTGACCCCAAATCGGGTCGCAGGCTCTTTTTGTATACAAATGCATGTTCGGGCTGCATTTTGCTCGAAAGCGGAGTGGGAATTTGGTGATATTAAGCAGAAACACAGGCTGCATATGGAATGTTTTTCTTTTGTCAGCAGATAAAATCAGTTGTACTCTGTCTTAAAATGTGTATAATTATTCGAAAAAGAGATGAATTTAAACGTCATTACACTAAAGCTGTACTGCAAAACATTTCTTATCAGAGGTATTAAAAAGTTTAAATTGCGCTGATGTTAGGTCGGTGTTAAAATAATAGAACTATATCAAAAAACGTCGCTCCATATCAGCGGTCGTGCCAGCGACTGCGAGTAATTATAATTGTGCTCTTTACCGGCTCATCCGGAAGCACTACAAAAGAATGACTTCTTCTCCAGCAGCAGAAGTACTCTAAATCCAATGACCCGATTGTGGTCACCCCGATTATTCAGCAGGGTTCTCAACCTGTAGGCCCGCTCCTCCCGTTTCATTGTTGCTTGTTGCCTATGTTCTTGATCTTTCCGAAATACTTCATTATAGAAAGGTTGCGTTCCATGAGACACATCGGATTACCTCCTAAACAGGGTTTGTATGACCCACAGTTCGAAAAAGATGCATGCGGAATGGGTTTTGTTGCCAACATCAAAGGAGTACCTTCACACGATATCGTTAGTCAGGCACTGACCATGCTCAGTAATATGGAGCACCGCGGGGGACAGGGCAGTGAGCCGAATTCCGGTGACGGAGCCGGTATTTTGATTCAGATTCCACATCGTTATTTTGCACAGGAAGCAGAGCGCCTCGGTTTTGCGCTGCCAGAGCAGGGAGCGTATGGCGTGGGGATGCTGTTCCTTTCTCAGGATGCTGAGATTCGTGATGCTCACCAAGAAAGCCTGAAGAAAATCATTGAAGAAGAAGGACAGACATTCCTCGGTTTCCGGGATGTGCCGACCTTTGATGAGATGCTTGGTCGTTCCGCTCTTGCTGCGAAGCCTTATGTGCGTCAGGTGTTCATTGGCAGATCTGCGGATATCAACGATGAGCTCGCGTTCGAGCGCAAGCTGTATGTGATTCGCAGACGTGCTGAGCTGGCGATCCGGTATTCGGCTGATGAGAAAGAAGGCGGTTCGTTCTACCTGCCAAGCTTGTCTTGTCGTAAAATTGTCTACAAAGGCATGCTGACTACCGAGCAGGTTGGACAGTTCTATCTCGATTTGCAGGAAGACCTGGTTGAATCGGCGATTGCATTAGTACACTCCCGTTTCAGTACCAATACATTCCCAAGCTGGGAGCGTGCCCACCCGTATCGCTTCATGATCCACAACGGTGAGATCAATACGATGCGTGGTAACGTGAACTGGATGCACGCACGTCAATCGCTGTTTGAGAGCGAAGTGTTTGGCAACGATATCTCCAAAGTGAAGCCGATCATTAACCCGGACGGTTCGGATACGGCGATGTTTGATAACACACTGGAGTTCTTGTATTTGAGCGGACGTTCCTTGCCACACGTGGCAATGATGATGGTTCCTGAGCCGTGGAGCACGGATGAGGGAATGGATCCGGCCAAAAAAGCATTTTATGAATATCACAGCACGATGATGGAGCCTTGGGACGGGCCGGCAGCAATGGCCTTTACGGATGGTCTGCAGATTGGTGCAACACTGGACCGTAACGGTCTGCGTCCGGCACGTTATTATGTAACGAAAGACGATCGCATCATTTTGTCCTCTGAAGTCGGGGTCTTGGATATTGCTCCAGAAGATATTCTGTACAAGGATCGTCTGCGTCCAGGTCGCATGCTGCTCGTGGATACAAAAGAAGGACGCATCATCTCGGATGAGGAAGTAAAGGCTCTAATTGCAGCCGAGAATCCGTATCAGGAGTGGCTCGATGAGCACTTGATGGATCTGAATGAACTGCCGGAAGCGCCGGAACTTCCAGATCCAAAACACGATAACGTAACCCAGCTTCAGCTGGCCTATGGGTATACATTTGAGGAACTGCGCAAGGTGCTGGAGCCAATGGCGTCCACAGGGATGGAAGCTACGGGTTCCATGGGTTATGATGCACCACTGGCAGTGCTGTCGGATCGTCCGCAGCGTTTGTATAACTACTTTAAACAAATGTTTGCACAGGTAACCAATCCACCAATTGATGCCATCCGTGAAGAGATCGTCACGTCTACGGCTACAACGATTGGTCCAGAGCGCAACTTGCTCAATCCAGAACCGGAGAGCTGTCGCCAGATCCGTCTGGATACACCGGTATTGTCCAATGAAGATTTCGCGAAAATTCGTCACGTGCGCCGTCCAGGCTTCCGTTCGATGACCATCCCGATTTTCTTCACGGCCAAAGAAGGCGCGGAAGGACTGCGCAAAGCGATGGATCTGCTCTTCGAAGCAGCGGACCGTGTCATCGACAAAGGTCATAACATCTTGATCTTGTCTGACCGCGGCGTGGATGCGGAGAATGCGGCCATTCCTGCACTGCTTGCAGTGGCAGGTTTGCATCACCACCTGATCCGTCAGGGTACTAGAACCAAAGTCAGCATCTTGCTGGAATCGGCAGAGCCTCGTGATATTCATCACTACGCATTGCTGCTGGGCTACGGTGTAAGTGCCGTGAACCCTTATCTGGCATTCGAAACACTGGATGACATGATTCAGCAAGGGCTGCTGCGCGGCATCTCGCATGAGAAAGCTGTCAAAAACTACATTAAAGCCGCAACCAAAGGCGTTATTAAAATATTGTCCAAAATGGGAATCTCGACAATTCAGTCCTATCGGGGCGCTCAAATTTTTGAAGCGGTTGGCCTGAAGTCTGATTTCGTTGATCGTTACTTTACTTGGACGCCATCCCGGATCGGTGGTATTGGTCTGGAAGAAGTGGCAGCAGAGGTGCTGACTCATCATAATCGTGCCTTTACGGACAAAGACGGCAATGACAAAGTGCTGGATTCTGGCGGTGAATATCAATGGCGTAATGACGGGGAAGAACATCTGTTCAACCCGCAAACGATTCATACGTTACAGCACGCTGTTCGCACTGGCGATTACAACCTGTACAAAAAGTATGCCAAACTGGTACAGGGTGAGAATGATCAGTTGCTGACGATTCGTTCCATGCTGAAACTGAAACCGGCAGGGCCGGCAGTTCCGCTGGAGGAAGTAGAGTCCGTTGAAAGTATTATGCGCCGCTTCAAAACAGGTGCGATGTCCTTCGGTTCCATCAGTAAGGAAGCACATGAAGATTTGGCGATTGCCATGAACCGTGTCGGTGGTAAATCGAACACAGGTGAAGGCGGGGAGGATCCGGCTCGCTTCATTAAAGATAGCAACGGTGATTCACGTCGGAGTGCCATTAAACAAGTCGCGTCCGGACGTTTCGGTGTTACGTCAAACTATCTCGTAAATGCTGACGAGATCCAGATCAAAATGGCACAAGGTGCAAAACCGGGTGAAGGTGGACAGCTGCCAGGACGTAAAGTATATCCTTGGGTTGCTGAAGTTCGTGGTTCAACGCCTGGCGTGGGTCTGATCTCACCTCCGCCGCATCACGACATTTACTCTATCGAGGATTTGGCTGAGTTGATCTATGACCTGAAAAACGCAAATCCACGTGCGGAAATCAACGTGAAGCTGGTTTCCGAAGTCGGCGTAGGTACCATTGCTGCAGGTGTAGCCAAAGGTCGTGCCGATATTATCCTCGTAAGTGGATACGACGGCGGTACGGGGGCATCTCCACAAGGCTCGATCCGTCACGCGGGTATGCCTTGGGAGCTTGGTCTTGCCGAAACACATCAAACGCTGATGCTGAACAATCTTCGTGATCGTGTTGTTCTGGAAACGGATGGTAAAATGCTGAATGGTCGAGACCTTGCGATTGCTGCCTTGCTTGGAGCGGAGGAGTATGGCTTCTCCACAGCACCACTCGTGGCTCTGGGATGTATCATGATGCGTGTTTGTCAGATGGATACATGTCCGGTAGGTGTGGCAACGCAAAATCCGGAGCTGCGCAAAAATTATATGGGTGATCCGGCTCACGTTGTGAACTTCATGCGTTTTGTCGCTGAAGATGTACGCGAAATTATGGCTGACCTTGGTTTCCGTACCATTCAGGAAATGGTTGGACGTACAGACTGTCTTGAAACAGTTCAGGCTGTAGATCATTGGAAGAAAAAAGGTGTGGACCTGTCTGTGCTGCTGCATGTACCTGAGATGCCGGAAGGTTCTGCACGTTATCGTACACAGCACCAGAATCATCAATTGGAAGAGACGCTCGACATGCAGCAGCTGCTGACGCTGGCTCAGCCTGCGATCGAATCTGGGCAACCTGTTGAGGCTGTTCTTCCGATTACTAACGTTAACCGGGCAGTAGGTACGATTCTGGGTAGTGAGATTACACGGAAATATGGTCTTGCTGGACTACCGGAAGACACCGTTCAATTCAAGTTTGTCGGCTCTGCCGGACAAAGCTTCGGGGCCTTTGTACCTAAAGGGATGACCCTGACCGTTGAAGGGGATTCCAATGACTACGTTGGTAAAGGGTTATCCGGAGGTAAACTGATTGTTATGCCTTCTCCAAAAGCAACGTTCAAGGCCGAGGATAATATCATTATTGGTAACACGGCACTGTATGGAGCAACCAGTGGTGAAGCTTATATTCGCGGGATTGCAGGTGAACGTTTTGCCGTACGGAATTCGGGTGCAAAAGTCGTTGTCGAGGGTGTGGGTGACCACGGTTGTGAATATATGACCGGAGGACGTGTCGTCGTTCTTGGCGATACAGGTCGTAACTTTGCAGCCGGGATGTCCGGAGGTATTGCTTACGTATATGATCCGGAAGGCACATTCCTGCAGCGTTGTAACCTGGAAATGGTTCTTTTGGAGCGGATTGAAGATGTATCGGAAAGTGCAGACCTGCGCGGCATGATTCAACGTCATGTGGCTTATACAGGCAGTGCTGCAGGTGAGCGTATTCTGGATAACTGGCAGGATTCTGTGAACCAGTTCGTTCGGGTTATTCCGAAAGACTTCAAACGGATGACAGAGCAGATCGAACGTGTTCAGGCGACAGGCTTGACGGGAGAGGAAGCTTTGCTGGCTGCATTTGAAGCCAATATGCGTGAGCTTGCACGTGCGGGAGGTTAAGTCCCACTTTTAACAGAATTGCGTGAATGAGTTGTATGAAGAATTAATGGAGCTTTATGGCTGCCGATGAGGCGCTGTAAAGCTCCTATTTGTGTTTCGACAAAATTAGAACCCGTACCAAAAACGCTATCGCCATGAGACGACAACATTGAGGAACTTTCTCAAGTATAATAAGGCTAGTTTTGGAGTGCAGAGAAAGTATATATAGATAAGAGAGGTTAGCGGAATGAATATGAAGAATCCAAACAGGGGCGAACTTAAGCCGACAGGTAAACAAGTGGAAGCAACCGAGATGGACATCATGAAGGTTTTACTGCAATGCGGAATCGACCCGGAGCGTTGGAACGAGTTCATATCCTCCGTCAACAATGAGCACTAATAACCAGGATCATACACAACTATGTATTGAAGGGAGTTCAGACGCAAAAAAACCCAGGAACCGAAGAGATGACTACTCGGGACTGGGTCTTCCTTTGTTGGAGTTAATCCATACTGCGTTCCATTCGGACAAAAGCAATAAAACGACGTGCCTCTTCTTCTGTTAAGGGTTTGCCATCGATCATCAGGTCGAAGCGATCCAACACTTCCTTATCTGATAATTCAAGCGAGTCCACAAATTCCCGAACATCCTCATCCATAACCACATCGCTCTGCTTCGTACGCCCTATGAGATAATCAATGGATACATTAAAAATGTCAGCAAGCCTGGTTAATACTTCAAAGTCCGGTTTGCGTCGATTCTTCTCATAATGGGAGAGAGCGGCCCTGGTAATATGAATGGAGCTCGCAAGTTCTTCTTGAGTAAGTCCCCGCTGTTCCCTTAATTCAGCAATGCGATTTCCGTAGTTCATACGCTTTTCCCCCTGAACGCCATGTCAAATATATTAAACCAATCCTGAGCTATTTTTTGATCAGGGCAGCTTTCCTGCAAAATGATGACGCTTGGACAGACCTATACCTCAAATAGGTCTGTCTAAGGACATCTCATATTGTCGTAAATCAAAAGAACCATGTCCAAATACTGCTTGACATGATACAATTTGTATCGTAAATTGGACGTATGGAAGTTACAAAATGTATCATTTGGAATAATTTAAGTGTCTCCAAATTGTCTATGCAATATACCTGTGAGAAGGAATAATGGCAACACTTGGAGGTTAATCCATTCTAAAAGGAATGAAACGATGAATTCAGTGATTCAGGAATGGGCCGATCTAGAATTAAATGTCCATATGTACATTCAGGAGTTTCAGGGTAAGACAGTAGACCGCAAACGACGTCCCGTTCTCTTGCTTGGGATGGATACAAAAGCGATTACTTTCCTGAGTGACCTGGTTTTACCGGTATCGTCAATGATGTTGATCGGTTTGGATGTAGAAGATCGCCAAGTATGTTTAAGGCTTCAGGCCAACTTGCAATGGAAACAGCCCTTCGGCGAACTTACATTGTATCATTCAAGCCTGCATATTCAGCAAGAGCAGACACTATATATAACTGGACAGTTAAATCAGATGCTTCGTGACGTGCAGTTTCCTACGGTATCCCGATTTGCCTATGAAAAGGCAGCGGAACAACCGGACCTGCAGAAAACCTATCATTACATCGATTTTACCATATGAAGCATCACAAATTCTAAACATTTTCTGAACAAGCATGTACTTAACGCCATTTTACTATATTTCATAGCGTTATGCATTAGTTCTTTAACACCAAAAGCATTTTGCGCGATGAATAAAAGGGCGAGGGGGATCATACATTGAGGAAGTTTGGATATGGTTGAAATACACTGCCACATTTTATCAGGTCTTGATGATGGTCCGGTTCACATGGAACAGTCCATCGACATGGCCCAGAAGGCGGCAGCCTCGGGAGTTACCTCGATCATTGCAACTCCGCATCACCTGAACGGGCATTACAATAATGAACCGATTGTGGTCAATCAGGCCGTGGAACTGCTTCGTGCAGAGCTTCGCAAACGCAACATTCGCTTGGAGATCCGCCCCGGACAGGAGATCAGGGTTCACGAAGCTCTGATTCGAGACTTACACGCAGGCAAATGCTGCACACTTGCCGGGAGTCGTTACATGTTGCTGGAATTGCCCTTTGGCTATATTCCCTCGCAGTTCACCGGAATACTTCATGAACTTAAAGTAGCCGGTATCGTACCTATCATTGCTCATCCCGAAAGGAATCACTTAATCCATAAAAATCCTGGGTTATTGGTTGAATACATTCATCAGGGCGCACTGATTCAGCTCACGGCCCAGTCCATCATAGGACTTTTCGGACGAAAAGTTCAGAAATGGTGTTTTCATTTTTGCAAAGAAAACCCGTTTCATTTCATTTCATCAGACGCTCATGACATTCATATTCGTTCATTTGCTATGAATGCTGCATATGAGCAGCTAGGCCGCAGGTTTGGCAAAGAACTGGTTACACGCTTAAAAAATAATGCTTGGTCGTTATGGAACAACCAAAGTATAGACATAGAGCAAGAAAAACCAATGGTTCTCAAACGCAGGTTGTTGTTCTGGTAAGCAGTCAGATCGATAGAATGTCTTCATAATCGCCGAATTGAATGGGAGGAATACAAGGTGGAACTGAAAGAGTACATGCAAATTTTACGCAAGCGAATTTGGATCATCGTAGCCTTTGTTGCTGTTGCTTGCATTGGAGCGGGTGTCAAAAATTATTTTTTTACCGTCCCCATTTATGAGGCGAACGCAAAATTGATCGTCAATCAGGCATATAACGCAGAGGGTGTTCCCAGTCTGGATATTGGGTCCATTCAAACCAACATTAAAGTGATTAACTCGTATATGGAAATCATCAAATCTTCAGCAATCCTCGACAAAGTAGCTGCTACATACCCCGATCTAGGCATGAACGGCAATCAACTGGCACAAAACATCTCGGTAACCACAGCGAATGAATCCCAGGTTATGAGTTTAACCGCTACCGGCTTGTCCTCGGAAAAAGCGGCCAAAACAGTTAATGCCGTTGCCAAAGTGTTTGAATCCCAAATCCCCGTAATTATGAAAGTGGATAATGTAACCATTCTAAGTGAAGCCAAACCCACGGAATCGTCCAGACCCATCAATGTAAATCCAACCGTTAATATCCTGATCAGCTTTCTCGTAGGACTTCTGCTGGCAGTAGGTTTTGTATTCCTCTTGGAATACTTGGATGATACGTTGAAAACCGAAGATGAATTGGAGAAAGAGCTGGGAATTCCAGCACTCGCTGTCATATCCAAAATTAAAAAGGAAGAAGTTCGCAGCTCCAAACAGACAACATCTCAAAAACAGGTAGGTGACGGCCAGTATGCCACGGTTAACCAATGATAAAGGAAGCCTAGTAACAATGGCTAATCCCAAGTCCAGTTCATCTGAGGCTTATCGTAAGCTGAGAACCAACATCCAATTTTCATCCATTGATAGTCAGATTCAAACGATCATGATTGCTTCGGCTTTGTCGGGTGAAGGTAAAACCACAACGATTGGGAATTTGGCCGTGACCTATGCACAGGAAGGGAAAAAGGTTCTGCTTATGGATACGGACCTGCGCAAACCTGCCGTGCACCGCATGTTTAATGTGCCCAACCATGTAGGGCTGACCAGTGTATTGTCGAGTCAATATAAAGTGACGGAAGTATTGAGAGAAACGGATGTGGAAGGACTGCATGTTCTCTCTTCCGGTCCGATTCCGCCCAACCCTTCCGAGATGCTGGGTTCCCGTAAAATGACAGCCCTGCTGGAGGGTCTAAAGGAAGAATACGATGTCATTCTATTTGATACTCCGCCTGTTCTGGCAGTGACGGATGCATTGATTATCAGTTCCTTGTGCGATGGCGTCCTTCTTGTCGTAAGTGCAGGCAAGGTGAAGAAAGACTTGGTCAAAAAGGCAAAGGCGCATCTCGAACATGTAAATGCTCGGATTCTCGGAGCAGTTCTGAACAATGTACAGGTACCGAAGAATCGGAATGCTGACTATGTCGAGAATGTTTAAGAGACTTTCGTTATAAATCCCAAATAGCACTGACAGGTCATGTCTACTACACCTTTATCAAGGTAGGCACTCGGTCACACTGTGGGTAGTGTACCTTAGACGTTAATCGTCAAGGGTGTGACGTGAGGTTGGGTTGAATGCCCCTTTATGAAATTGAAAGTAAGAATTGCATCAATTTATTTCAAGGTTTCATGGATTTAAGTGGTTCAACTCATACTTTTAAACCATAAAAATAAGAAGGATAGGGTGGTATTTATGACTAAAGTGAGGAAAGCAATCATTCCCGCAGCAGGTTTGGGGACCCGATTTTTACCCGCTACAAAGGCAATGCCTAAAGAGATGCTCCCTATCGTAGACAAACCGACGATTCAATACATTGTGGAGGAAGCGGTAGCTTCCGGTATTGAGGATATTATTATCGTAACTGGCAAAGGGAAGCGTGCAATTGAGGATCATTTCGATAGTGCGTTTGAATTGGAGCACAATCTGCTGGAGAAAGGCAAGCTGGGTTTGCTGGAAGAAGTCCGGAAATCCTCCAACGTTGATATTCACTACATAAGGCAGAAGGAAGCCCTGGGACTGGGGCATGCAGTTTGGTGTGCCCGGAATTTTATCGGCAATGAGCCCTTTGCCGTGTTGCTTGGCGATGACATTGTCGTATCCGAAGTACCGTGCACGAAGCAGTTGATTCAACAATACGAGAAGGTTAACCAGTCGGTGCTTGGTGTGAAAACGGTAAGTCCAAGTGAAACCTATCGCTATGGAATTATTGATCCACTGCATACCGATGGAAGACTTTCATCAGTAAATAGTATGGTAGAGAAACCGCCACTCGGTTCTGCTCCTTCCAATCTCGCAATCATGGGCCGATACATTTTGACGCCTAAGGTATTCGAGTATCTGGAAGAGCAAAATGTGGGAGCTGGTGGTGAAATTCAGCTTACCGATGCTCTGCAAATGCTTAATCACGATGAAGGCATCAGCGCGTATGATTTCGAAGGTTCCCGTTTCGACGTGGGCGAGAAACTAGGATATATCCTGACTACGCTAGATTTTGCGTTGAAAAATAATGAGCTGCGTGCACCTGTCTTAATGGCGATTGAAGAGATCTTAATGAAGGAAAAATTGAACCAAGTGCTTGTTGCAGGAGGGGATGGTCTGTGAATCTCTCGGGACCAGAATATTATGGAAGCGGCGGAGAGGCCATTGCCAAGGAAGCCCATGGGAAACTGCTTGAACAGCCGTACTCCCAACGTGTAGGTGGGTACGCCGACGTTATGAAGCCGCTCATCGATTTCTTTGTAGCTGCTTTCCTATTACTGCTCACATCTCCGATCATGCTTGTTATTGCGGTAATGATCAAACTCGATTCCAAAGGACCTGTAATCTTTAAACAGGAGCGTTACGGAAAAAACGGAATCAAGTTTAATATTTATAAATTTAGAACGATGCGTACGGACGCACCGAAATATGGCTTATCTCCAACAACAAGTCATGATCCCAGAATCACCCGTCTGGGTCGCTTGCTTCGCAAGACGAGTCTGGATGAGCTGCCACAATTGCTTAACATTATCAAGGGTGATATGAGCTTTGTGGGTCCTAGACCTGAAATGAAGCGAATCGTAGAAGAAAGCTACACCGATTTGGAGCGCAGACGTTTTCTGGTAAAACCAGGTATTACCGGGTTATGGCAGGTGAGTGAAGCTCGCAAAGAGCCCATCCATCACAATCTGCAATATGATTTCCATTATATCTCCAACGTCTCGCTGCAGTTAGACATTAAAATTATCTTCAGAACGGCCATGGTAATGATTAAAAGCAATACATTTTGACGGACGGAGCGTGAACGTATTGAAACATATTGTAGTGACAGGGGCAGCCGGCTTTTTGGGATCCCACCTGGTCAAATCTTTAATTCATCAAGGTCATCAGGTTACAGGAATTGATAATCTGTCGACAGGCGTGTCCAGTAACCTGGAAGAGGTGGCGAACAGCCACCTTTTCCACTTTCAAGAAGCGGATGTCACTTTGGCAGCTTCACTCGATTTTCTGATTGATCAACCTGTGGATGAGGTGTATCATCTTGCGTCGCCAGCTTCACCCAAATTCTATCAAGCTGATTCAATTGGTACCATATGGGTGAACACGCAGGGCACCTATCACATGCTTGAGCTGGCCCGAACCAAGGGAGCAAAGTTTCTATTTTCAAGTACAAGTGAAGCTTATGGGGATCCTGAAGTGCATCCACAGCCTGAGAGTTATCGAGGGAATGTAAACACATGGGGACCGAGAGCCTGTTACGATGAGGCCAAACGTTTGGGCGAAGTTTTTTGTTATGAATACTACACGAAACACAGAGTTCCCGTTAAAGTAGCGCGAATATTTAATACGTATTCATCCGGTTTGCGGAATGATGATGGCCGTGTCATCTCCAATTTTGTAACCCAGGCACTGACAGGACAGGACATCACCGTTTATGGGGATGGCTCTCAAACCCGTTCGTTCTGCTATGTGGATGACAATATTCGTGGTCTGCAAAAAATGATGGAAACCGAAGAGGCGAATGGAGAGATTATTAATATCGGCAACCCGACGGAGTACACTGTCCTTGAAGTGGCGTATTTGGTAAAAAAGTTGGCCCAATCCGACAGTAAGCTGGTGTTCCAGCCTTTGCCTCAGGATGATCCCAAAGTTCGTCGTCCTGTGATTGATAAGGCACGTACCGTGCTCGGCTGGGAACCGGAAATATCACTGGAAACAGGACTGAAGTTAACGATTGAGAATGTTCGTGCCACATTGCAGGAAACTCCATGAAGCTAATCAAAGTGAGATGAGATGAGTGCATAAAATATTGATTGCCCACAGTTTGTATCCTCCGCATGTCATTGGCGGGGCAGAGATATCAACACAGATCCTCGCACAGACGCTGAGTCCCAGTTATCACGTGAAAGTCATGACTGTTGGCAGTCATAAGGATGGCGAAGTGATTACAGATACGATTAACGGGATTGAGATATTACGATTACCGTTTAACAATCGGTATTGGATCGGAGATTCAACCAAACAAGTATCCGCTCCGGATAAAGTGCTATGGCGAGTTCAGGATATTTTTAATAGGAAGCAGTATCAGCATATAAAACAATATCTTTTGCAGACTAAGCCCTCGGTAATTCATACTCAGAACATTCCGGGCCTAAGTCTGGCGATCTGGAAGGCAGCTTATGAACTTCATATTCCTGTGGTGCATACGTTGCGGGATTTCTCACTGATTGAACCCATTAAGATCGAGGCATACTCCAAAATATATAGACAAATTTCCAAAAGATATAGCCGGATGATCTCGGCAGTCATAGGCATATCAGGACATATCCTTAGAACTCATACAGGTCTGGGGTTATTTGAGCGTTCTTCCAAACATGTGATTCATAATATTGTCGAGAACAATGAAGAGGTACAGAATCTGTATGCCAGTAAACAGGTACATCATGATCAGCCTCTGCAAATTGGATATTTTGGGCAACTGACGGAAGTGAAGGGTGTTCAATATTTAATTGAAGCAGTAAAAAAACTAAATGAGCAAATTGTAGGTAAACTGTTCATTTTTGGGGATGGTCCAATGGTGGGGGAGTTAAAGGAAAAATCCGAATCAGACCCAAGAATTAAATTTATGGGAAAGTTGGATAAATCACAAATTCCCCTGAAGATGAGGGATATGGACCTGACTATTGTCCCTTCCACTTGGAATGAGCCCTTTGGCAGAGTAGTCATTGAATCTTATCAAGTGGGCACACCTATTTATGCTTCGAGGGTGGGAGGGATGCCAGAAATTCTACTGGATGCCGAACAATTCTCGTTTGCCCCCCACAGTGTAGAAGAAATTACGAAGTCCATTCTGCATTATTACAATCTGTCTGAGTCAGCGAAACAACGGTTGAAGAATCAATGCTTCGAGCACTGCCAGTCCTTTAATGAAGATTACCTTCTTAAAGAACATAGTGATATTTATGAAAAGCTAATCAGGCGTGGAGGTTAACATGCAAATGATATCCCTGAATGCCAGATCTCATCCACTCGTTCAGGTGAGATCGGATGCCCCATCCTCGCTATTTTTGGTTTCCATGCATATTTTGATCGTGTATTTATCCATTTATGGTTTGGTATCCATTTACGTGGATAATATCGTGATTAGAACGTTGAAAGATGTAGGTATGATCTTGGTTTCTCTTTTTGCACTGAGCAAAATGTATCGAGAACAAACCTCCTTTCTAAATCCGTTCTTGTTTGTGATGGGCTCAGTCATAGCGCTGGGCTCTTTGAATCTGTTCATGGGTTCGAGTGTGGTTACGCTCATCTATGGTCTGAAGATAACATTCTTACCTTTGATGATGATGTTCGCAGGTATGTTATTCGCTAAATACGGCGGATTCTACGCATTTGCCAGAACGAACTTTATTGTTTTCATTTTGTTGATTGTAGGATGGTTAATTCAGTATTCATTAGGCATAGAGAAGTTAATAACGATGGGGTTTGTTTATGGTGTAAATATCAAGAACTATCTGGAAGGTGTACCTCGGCTATCTTCCATTACCTATTCACCTGATGGTTATGCTTATACCTTACTAATTACGGGTCTAATTGCAGAGCGCATGAAGGCAGCTGTTAAATACAACCTGTTTCGAATAAGTATCCAATTCTTGACGATTAGCTTCCTGTTACTGTCGACCATTCGGTCGGCTTTGGTGCTGTGGATCGTATATCAAATTTTTATGTTTATTCTGAAAATCCGAAAGTACAACAAAAAGAACACATTGATACTTGGTATCACGTTTATGTTGTTGCCCATTGGTGTATTTGCTGGTACCCGCTTATTGGATTCTTATAACCTGTTGTCTGTCTCTTCCATGCTTGATCGATTCAATAGCTGGGGAAGCAGACTAACATCTCCGTTGTCCATGCATGGGGTGGTAGGTAACGGTATTGGTTCTGTTGGTGCTGCTAGTCGGCGAACGCACATGATCGGGTTGAACTCCAATAATTTTGCCGTGGATAATCAGATTTTTTCCTTTTATGAACAGACAGGATGGATAGGATTAATATACTTTGTTGTCTTGTTTACCATACTTGCTGTGGCGCTTATTCGTAAAATGGATATGCTACCATCTTCTGATAAAATTCGTTTGCCACAGATGGCTACCGCACTACTCGCCGGGATTGCGGCTTCAAGCTTAACTACAAATGTACTTGAAATGTTTCCAGCCAATATTTTTTTCTGGATTGTCATCGGTATGGCTCTTATAGGTTCTCATCATGAATATGATAAGTCACAGAAAGTGGGGTGAGCGCACTGAAGGTTTTGCATATTGGAGAGTACGTTGTAGGGGGGATGGCGACCTATCTTAACGAAGTTGTTGCATATCAGAGGCAACATTTTGACGTGTATCTGCTAATGAGTGCTTACAATAGCGCAACAAGTTTTGATTTGGAGTCAGATCATATTTTGCAATACAAATACAAGCGTCATCCCAAGCATTTTCTATCGGCGATGTGGCAAATTCATCAGACCATTCGCAAATTACAACCAGATATTATTCACATACACAGCTCATTTGCAGGATTGCTTGCAAGGAGCTTATTTTTTATTCAACCCAAAAAAGCCAGCATCTTTTATTGTTCTCATGGATGGGCTTTTCTTATGGATACGAAGCCGTTGTTCAAGAAGGGATATGCGTTCATCGAGAGGATTATGGCCTATAGAACGGATGTAATAATTAATATCTCTAAGCACGAGCTGGAAAGTTCCATAAAATTGGGTTTACCCGCCTCCAAGTCCAAGTTGGTGTATAACGGTGTACGTGAACGTGAAGATAATGGTGTGAATTCAATAAGCGAATTAGATCGTGATTCTGAAATGGTTCAGTTATTGTTTGTAGGCAGATATGATCGGCAGAAAGGGTTGGACCTGCTGTTACAAATATTAAATGAAAATCCTGAATTACAGCGTTATCTCCGTTTATATGTTATTGGGGATAGTGTGCTGGAACAGAATGAATGGAGCTTTCCGGACAATGTTATCCGTTTGGGTTGGGTAAACAATGCAGATATTGATCGCTATTATCAACAGTGTGATGCAGTAATCATGCCCTCTCGCTGGGAAGGGTTTGGACTGGTCGCTGTAGAGGCCATGAAGAATCGAAAACCCGTTATTGCAAGCCGGCGCGGAGCTCTGCCAGAACTGGTTGAGCACGGAGATAGCGGATATTTATTTGACATTGAACATTCTCATGAACTGCTGCACATTCTCAAAAACCTTAACAAGGATGAGTTGAAGAAGATGGGTGAAGCGGGATATGTCTTGTATAAGAATAAGTTTCACGCGGAACGAATGAACGAGGAGATTGTGAATCTCTATCACCATGCCCATGCAGGCCATGTGGCCCAAGGAGCCTCTGTATCGGGTCATTTTGAACTTTCTAAGAGAGCTGGAGATGTACATGACTAAAATATATATTAATGCCCGGTTTCTTACCCAAACGATTACTGGAGTACAGCGATATGCACTGGAACTTGTAAAAGAAATAGATGCAATGATTGAAAAGGGAGAAATTGATTCTTCCCAGTACGAGTTTTGTTTATTGTCACCCTCCAACATAGTTACCCAGCCAGATTTCAAGCACGTTCGTCACAAAGTGGTCGGTAAACTAAAGGGACACCTGTGGGAACAGCTGGAGCTGCCTTTTCACGCGAAGAATGGTCTCTTGATTAATCTATGTAACACGGGGCCGGCTTTTAACAAGAATCAGATCGTAACCATTCATGATGCTGCCGTTTTCAATTATCCTAACGCATTCTCATTTGCATTCCGCTCCTGGTACAAATTCCTGATGGTTCGTCTGGGCAAAACCTCAAAAAAAATCATCACGGTATCCCACTTTTCCAAGGGAGAGCTCATGCAGCACTGTAAAATAGCAGAGCACAAGCTGGCTGTCACTCATCTGGGCATCGATCATATTCATCGGAAAAAGGCTGCAGCAGGTACAAAAGAAAAATATGGGATTAAATCACCGTATATTCTGGCAGTTAGCACGATGAATCCTTATAAAAATTTTAATTTGATTTTTGATGTATTGCCCGAGATTGAGGCACATCATCTGAACGTAGTTATTGTCGGGTCCAAAAACAGCAAGGTTTTTGGCGAACAAGCATGGACTGAATCGGATGCAGTGAATTGGGTGGGCTATGTTACGGATGAAGAACTAAAGGCACTATATGAAGAAGCTGCCGGTTTTATTTTCCCATCTTTATACGAAGGTTTCGGTTTGCCGCCGCTGGAAGCAATGGCAACAGGCTGCCCGGTAATTGTATCTTCTCGTGCTTCCATTCCTGAAGTATGCGGGGATGCAGTTCTGTACTTTGATCCTAACCATCCCAAAGAAGCCGCTTCACGGTTAATTGAAATTACATCAGATCCAGATTTAAGCCAGCAATTGTCGTATAAAGGCAAACATCATTCAGGTCTATTTTCCTGGAACAAATGTGCAAAAGACACGGTGAATATCATTATGAGCACAGTGTAAATATTGAACCGATATGGTCTTTCAAGGGAGATAAATCGTATGACTAAAGTTTTTGTCGCAATTGATTTTCCGCCAGAAAAAGGAGGAATTCATGATTATGCCTATGGGCTTATCTCTCAGATTCCTTCAGAAGAGGTTACGGTTCTAACCAATAAAATCAAAGATACGGTGGAATCGAATCAGTTTGACCGGAAAGCTGACTTTGAGATCATTCGGAAGCGAATCTACTGGAACTCCAACAAGGTTCTGCTAATCCTATCTCAAGTTATCTTAATTCTGCAGCTTATTATTCTGAAATGGCGTAGAAAGACGAGTGAGATTCACTTTGTTAATGTGTTCCCGGTAGGGATTGCCGGGCCATTCATGAAAGCATTCTTTGGAGTGAAATATTTCCCCTACGTACACGGTCTCGATGTTATGGGTATGGTAAACAGCAGGCTATTTCCACTCTTAATGATGATTCTTAAACGGTCTGACAAGGTGATAGCGAATAGTCAGTATACCAAATCCAGGTTGATAGAACTGGGAATACATGAACATCAGATCGTGATCATCCCTCCAGGTCTGAATGTGAGTAAGTTAAGTGGTGCAGTCGAATCCGTGGAGGATGTTCGAGACAAGTATGATCTGCATGGTAAAAAAGTGATGATTACCGTCTCTCGTCTGGTGGAGCGCAAAGGGCATGATGTCACTCTCAAAGCAATCCGCCAAGTTATTAAGCATATTCCGAATCTTAAGTATCTAATATGTGGTGATGGTCCTTACAGAGGTGAATTAGAACGTTTGGTTAGCCTATACGGTCTCGATACCATAGTTGTTTTCACTGGTGGAATTACCGATCAGGAACTTCATCAATTATATGAATGTTCGGATATATTCATTATGCCCAGCCGTGATATTAAGGAGAAGGGTGATGTTGAAGGCTTTGGCATTGTGTTCCTTGAAGCCAATTATTATAAGTTGCCCGTCATTGCCGGTAATAGTGGAGGGATACCTGATGCAGTGAAGGATCAAGTTACAGGGTACTTGGTTGACCCAATGGATGATATCGAAATCGCCAACCGTATTGAGGAGTTAGTTGTGAACGAGAAGTTGGCTGAAGAAATGGGAAATAATGGACATAATTGGGTTATCAATCATTGCCTATGGTCACATCGTAGTCAATTGCTGAAAAAGTTGGCGTAACCTCATTAAATTGTATTTTTGGAGGGGAACTATGAGGGCTTCAATATCCATCTGTACACATAATAGGGCTGTTGACACCATGCAGGCCGTGGAAAGTGTTTTGAATGGGGATGCAGAATCAAAAGATTATGAGATTTTGGTAGTAGATAATAACTCGTCAGACAACACAAAGGAACTTTTTTACTCACATCATTTTCCTGAAAATGTTCGGTATATTTTTGAACCTCAATTGGGTCTGTCCTATGCGCGAAATAGATCTATCAAGGAAGCTAAAGGGGAGTTTATTTTATTTTTAGATGACGATGCACTGGCCTGTCCTTCTTGGATCAGAGAAATTATTCGCATATTCGACTTGAACTCAGAAATTGGCTGTGTGGGTGGGAAAATCATACCAATCTGGGAAGGTGGCAAGCCCGAATGGATACCGAACGATATCATCAGTTTATATACACTTATGGATTTCTCTGGTGATATAGTAGAAATGGAGGCGCCAGCTATTCCATTTGGTGCAAATGTTGCCTTCAGAATGAGCATTTTTGAGCAGATGCAGCCCTTCAGAGAAGATTTAGGGCGCGTAGGAAGTAATCTGATGTCTAGCGAAGAAAGTGAGCTTATTGGCCGGGTTCGATTAGAGTATAAAGTATTTTACAATCCATACGCAGTTGTTGAGCACAAAATTGCTAAAAGTAGACTTACAAAACGTTGGTTGTTAAGAAGAGTTTACTGGCAAGGAATTAGCGATGCTACCCGTTATCAAAAAAGCGGGTGGGGAATTTTTAAGCATGCAGCTAGAATTATTCAGGCAGTCTTATTAATTGTTATATCATTTAATAATGTTCAAAAGGTGATGAGTGAAATGGCAAAAATATCATACCGGAACGGAACAATTGTCGGTTCCTTCCGTAATGGCAGAGGATTGAACGCCTAATGAATATGGCCGTTGCCAAAAACAGACGTGACTACAGCATGATTCAAAACATTCTTATGACCAGTTTTGCCAATATTCTTATTATGGGTGTTACAACACTCACGTCCATTGTGACAGCCCGCATGTTTGGGGCTACGGGCAAAGGCGAGCTTGCCGCTGTGCTGTTCTGGCCTGCATTTATATCAGGACTTGCAGCTCTCGGGTTGCCAACTTCACTCATCTACAATGTTAAAAAACACAGTGATCAATTGCCGACATACATCAGCATGAGTTTTGCCGTTCAGCTTCCCATTAGTTTAATTGCTGGCATAATTAGTTGGTTTGGTATTCCCTTATGGCTTTCAGGATACTCTGAATCCGTAGTTACCATTGCACGCTGGTATACGGTCTCCATGGTCCCGGTTCTATTACTTATGGGAGTGCTTGCGGCATCAGCTCAAGGTACGGAAAAGTTCCATATTTATAATCTGTCCCGACTGCTTGCACCTCTTTTTAATTTGTTTGGACTTGTTGCATTATGGGCTGCAGGGTTATTAACTGTGGAGAAAGCCATCATGATCAGTTTTGCAGCCAATATTCTGGTTCTGCTTGGTTACATGTTCATGATGCGGCAACAGATTTTCGGTTCGATCAATCAATTAGTCTCTCAATTCAAAACCTGCATTCACCTGTTTAGTTACGGCATTCGAGTGTATGGAGTAGAGTTGTTAGGCACGTTGTATAACCAATTCGACAAAATTATTATTTTGGCGCTTTTAACACCGATGGATTTTGGATTATATTCTGTGGTTTATGCGCTGTCCCGCATGTTCAATGTAGTACAGATGGCAATCACGAATGTGATCTTTCCCAAAGTTGCAGGAATGGAACAGGAGAAAGTACTGACACTCGTAGGAAGAGCTTTTCGAATCAGTATGGTTCTTATGACGATCATCATCATACCCAGTATGCTGATTGGTCGTTTTTTTATTGGCTTACTATTTGGACCTGAATTTCTCCAGGCAAGCAGCACCTTTTATCTGCTTTCTCTTGAATGCATTGTAGGCGGGGGATCATGGATTCTGGCTTCGGCTTTTAATGCACTGGGTCGACCAGGCGTAATTGTTTTACGTCAGGTTATTGCACTTGGTGTGACGATTACCTTGTTTTTTGTGTTAACTCCGTTGTTCGGACTGTTTGGGATTGGCCTCGCCCTGTTACTGGGCTCATTTGTACGCATTCTGATGTCGCTCATATCCATATCTGTCATTTTTAAAATGCCGATTCGCAAAATGCTCTATGACCGAGCAGATATTTCATTTCTGAGGGATCGCTTAAGAGAGAAAAATATACTCAAAGGAGCCGGAAAAGATGCCAAACTTGCAAAGGACTCATCGCATGGATGAGTTGAAGAAGAAGCTTGAGCAGATCTTGGAGATCATGCCTCCCGAGTCCAAAATCTACTATATTGATTATCCTGTGCATAGCAATTGCGGCGATCTGTTGATCATGAAAGGAACGGAAGCCTTTTTCAAAGACTATCGAATAAAAGTTGCTGAACGTTACAGTGTTCACGATTTCAATGAACAAACGGTAATCCCGAAAGACCATATTATTGTCCTTCATGGTGGTGGGAATTTTGGTGATTTATACGAAGCCCACCAACGTCTCAGAGAAAACATCATACGAAAATATCCCGAGCATCGGATCATTATTCTTCCTCAAACGATCTTCTTCAAGGAAGAAACAGCTCTGCGAAAAACGGCTGAAGTATTCAGCCAACATTCCGATCTTCATCTGTTTGTACGAGATGAACCCTCTTATCAGATCGCAACGGAGAACTTTAAAGGGTGCCACGTTTCATTGATACCAGATATGGCACATCAATTGTGGCCGATCGAGAGAAATAGCTCTCCGCGCAAAGAACGATTGAATTTTTATAGAACAGATATCGAAAAAGCAGCAGAACCTTCTCATATGGCTGCAGATCAGCAAGGGGATTTTCTGGATTGGCCTACTCTGTATAATCGCTACGAGCGCAAACTGGTGTATTGGCTAGGGCTTGGACTTCGGAAAGGAAGAGGCAGACGGCTGCTTCAGAAGATCTGGATGAATTACAGTGATTATCTGGTCAACAAAGCAATTCGTTGTTTCAGTGAATATGAGATGATTCATTCTTCGAGATTGCATGGACATATCTTGTCCTGTTTGATGGCGAAGCCCAATCTTCTAATCGATAATTCATACGGGAAAAACTCCGGATATTATCGAATATGGACCCACCAGGTCAACACAGCAACATTAGATTTATCTTCTGCTAAGAAAAGTCCAACGATCGATCATAATTACATGGAGTCAACCGTGTCTGTTTAGCCTGCACATCCATTTCAAGGAGCATCCGTTTTTTGAAAAATATAGAGTGGAGTGATCATATTGCGAATCGTGCTTCTTTCTGGAGGATCAGGCAAAAGGTTATGGCCCTTATCCAATGATACACGTTCGAAGCAGTTCCTCAAGGTGCTTGAAGGACCTCAAGGGCAATCGGAATCAATGGTACAGCGTGTATGGCGGCAGCTGCAGCAAACGGGGTTGAGTGAACAGGCGACGATTGCTACGAGTAAGCCTCAAGTGGAAATTTTACGCAGTCAACTGGGAGAAGAAGTGGATCTGGTTGTTGAGCCAGAACGCAGGGATACCTTCCCGGCTATTGCTCTGACGGCTGTATATCTCTATTCGGTGCAAGGGGTAGGGCTGAATGAAACGGTAGCTATACTTCCGGTAGACCCATATGTGGAGGAATCTTTCTTTTACAAGGTTACCGAGCTAGAACAGGTGTTAGAAATTTCGGGTGCTGAATTGGCTTTGATTGGCGTACAGCCTACGTACCCTTCTGAAAAGTACGGTTATATTGTACCAGAACAACGATTAGCAACGAGGGATGAACCTATAGATTACGCCAAGGTATCCCGTTTTCAAGAAAAACCTCGCGAGGCTGAAGCGGCAGAGATGATCGAGCAATCTGCCCTTTGGAATTGCGGGGTTTTTGCGTTCAAGCTGAATTATCTGATTAATCTGCTGATCAAGCTTGAGCTGCCCATCCAGTATGAAGAGATGCTTAAGCAATATGGCAGACTGGAGAAAATCAGTTTCGACTATCAAGTCGTGGAAAAAGCATCTCAGATTGTCGTTACACCTTACGATGGATACTGGAAAGACTTGGGGACGTGGAATACGCTGACGGATGAGATGAGCACTAACATTGTGGGCAAGGGAGTCGTTACAGATAGTTCAGTAAACACACATCTGGTCAATGAGTTGAATATCCCGGTATGCGTACTGGGCGTTTCAAACGTGATTGTTGCTACGAGCCCGGATGGTATCTTGGTCAGCGAGAAAGAGTCTAGCCCACAAATTAAAGAACTTCTTAAAGATAGTACGGAACGTCCCATGTATGAAGAACGCCGCTGGGGCTGTTATAAAGTTCTTGATTATACACGGAATGCTCAGGGGGAAGAGGTACTCACCAAACGCATTATTATTGGGGCCGGTAAAAATTTATCTTACCAGTACCATCTGAAACGAAACGAAGTGTGGACAGTCGTTTCCGGGCAAGGTGAATTGATTCTCAACGGTGATATAAAACGGATTAATCAGGGCGATACCATTTCAATTCCGTCTGGCGGAAAACATAGTGTAAGAGCTATCACGGAACTTGAAATTATTGAAGTTCAGATGGGTAGCGAGTTGATCGAAGAGGATATTGTAAGAATTGAAATGGAATGGGCGGACATCATCCAAAATTGTGTGAACTGGGGGAAAACAAGATGAATATTGCGGTAATTGGAACAGGGTATGTAGGTCTTGTATCGGGAGTTTGCTTTTCTGAACTCGGCAATCGGGTCATCTGTGTAGATAACAATCAGGACAAGGTTGAAATGCTGAACGCAGGGGAAGTACCCATTTACGAGCCTGGACTCCAGGAACTCATGGTTGCCAACAAACGGGCAGGCAAATTATCCTTCACGTCCGATATCGCAGAGGCTATTCGTGAATCCGATATTATTTTTATCGCAGTCGGAACCCCCTCTTTGCCAAACGGCGAGGCCAATCTGGGATTTGTTGAGCAGGTGGCAATCGAGATTGGTACCCATCTGGAGAGCTATAAAATTGTTGTGACCAAGAGCACAGTGCCTGTGGGCACTAATGATCGCGTAAGAGAGCTCATCCAGAGTATCTCCACTCAACCATTTGATGTGGCTTCGGTACCTGAATTTTTACGGGAAGGTTCGGCTGTTAAGGATACACTGAACCCGGATCGTATCGTGATTGGTACGGACAGTGAACGAGCGATTCAAGCGCTCAAGAAACTTCACCGCCCATTAACCGAAAACTTGATCATTACGGACATTCGGTCGGCAGAGATGATTAAGTACGCGTCCAATGCATTCCTCGCAACGAAAATATCATTTATTAACGAAATCTCGAATATATGTGAGAAGGTTGGCGCAGATGTTACACGTGTAGCGGAAGGCATGGGGTATGATAAACGGATTGGTTCCTCATTCCTGAAAGCTGGCATTGGCTATGGTGGTTCCTGTTTCCCGAAAGATACACAGGCACTGATTCAGATTGCAGGCCAAGTGGATTATGATTTCAGATTATTGAAATCCGTAGTTCAGGTGAATCAGGATCAACGTTTCAATGTGATTCGCAAGCTTGAGGAAATTTTTGGAACCCTTAGTGGTAGAACCATTGCTATCTGGGGTCTTGCTTTTAAGCCTGATACAGATGATGTCAGGGACGCACCAGCTATTGATATTATTAGGTATTTGATGGAGGCCGGGGCTATTGTTAAGGCGTATGATCCGATTGCCACAACTAACTTCCGCAGAGAAGTTGATGCCGCCTCGATTGTTTGGGAAGAAAACCCCCTTCATGCAGCTAAAGGAGCCGATGCCCTTTGCGTGCTGACCGAGTGGAAGGAGTTCTCCCAAATGAATCTGAAGGAGCTTGCAAGCATGATGAATGAAGCGATCATGATTGACGGACGTAACGTGTACAACAAGGAACAGATTAAAGCCTCCGGATTCCAGTATTATTCTATAGGTCGTCCTGGGCTTAACCACGCTGAAGGCAAAGCGGCAGCAATCATCTAAACGGAAGATCATCATAACGTGAGTGAGGAAATACCATGAAAAAGTGGATGAAAATTTCGATCTGGGTGGTTTCCATTTTCGTCATTGCAGTGTTTGGGTATGCGACGTATCTATATCAATCCGTCAAATCTACGGCTGATCAGATCTATGAGCCGCGTGATCCTGCTCAGCCCGTGTCCATCTCGGACAGTAGAGGCGGGCTGCCTGTTGATATTAATAGTAAAGAGCCCTTCAATGCTCTTATTCTCGGGGTGGATGAACGCCCGAACGATCCAGGGCGCTCGGATACTATGATCGTATTAAGTGTGAATCCTAGCAAAAAACAAGTGCTTATGTTTAATATTCCGAGGGATACACGAACCGAGATTGTAGGCCACAACACAGAAGACAAAATCAATCATGCTTATGCCTTCGGCGGTGTAGACATGTCGGTGAAAACCGTGGAACAGTTTCTGGATGCCCCTATTCACTATTACATGAAGGTGGACATGGAAGGCTTTGCGAAAATCATTGATTTGGTCGGCGGTGTGGACGTAAATAATCCGTTTGCATTCGATTACGACGGCCGACGTTATGAACAGGGAAATATTCATCTGGATGGTGTGGCTGCGCTTGGTTTTTCAAGAATGCGGTATGATGATCCCCAAGGAGACTTAGGTCGTAATGGAAGACAACGTGAAGTATTGAAGCAAATGATGAAAAATACAATGCAGTTCTCCAGTGTACTCAATCTTCAAAATATGCTGGATGAGCTCGGGACACACGTCAGGACGGATCTGACGTTTGATGAAATGAAGGAACTTATTCTGGATTACCGCAGTGATCTTGAACATATTGATACAGTGGAAATCAAGGGCAAGGGCGAAAAAATCAATGGTATTTACTATTACATTGTGGAACAACAGGAACGGGATCGCATTCATGGAATAATTCAGGAGAATTTGCAGAAATAAAAGGTTTTGGATTGGGCAACGAAAGTGGTGATGACAATACGGATGGAGGAGGGCTCCAGAAAAAGGAGACACGGACGCAAACGGAGATTATACGGTTTTATCTTGTCCTTGTTGCTGGTTGCAGTTTGGATTTTGGTGATTTGGTCCATGTCCAAGCAATCTTATCAACAGCAGACCATTCAGCCTTGGCTGCATCAATTGTCCGAAAACGTCAAAATCGGATTTGCCTTGCCTGATGTACACTTCACTTACGGAGAGAATGACTATTCATTGAGACAGAGACCGTATGATTTTGCCGAGTTTATCTTTCGCAAGAGTGCACACTTGTTTGTCTATGCTGTGCTCGCAGTACTTGTCTACGGTGGACTGCGATACAGGAAAATGCGAATGGTGACCTCCATCGCTGCTTCGCTGGTTGTGGTGGCTATAATAGCCTCGATCGATGAATATATACAGCAGTTCAGCCCCAATCGAACAAGTTCGATACGTGATATCGGCGTGGATCTGATCGGCGGCAGCTGCGGGATTGCATTATATGTAATGATGAAGGCAGTGATCCGTAAATTAAGGCCTCGCCGATATTCGAGTTCTTGAGGATGATCTTAAACAAAGGGATTTCCCAGGAAATGCTCTTGTTCCTCCAGCTTCTACTTTCCTGCTATTCATCATAAGAATGGAGTAGGACAGGAGGGACGAACATGCTGCGCAGACGCAATCGAAATGCCTTGTTCAAAAAGATCGGATTCATCGCACTTGTGCTGTTGCTGCTATGGTTAATAGGCAGAACGATCCCATATCTCTTTCGTGCAGATGCGCCGGACGACGCTGCTTCGGTGGTTGAAGAGTTTTACAAGTACGAGCAGGCGGGCGATTTCGGCAGCTCATGGGAACTGTTTCACCCATTGATGAAAGAGCGTTTCTCCAAAAGTGCTTATTTACAGTCCAGGGCTCATATCTTCATGCAGCATTTTGGCGTGGAAACCTTTGAGTTTGAGATGGAAAAGCCCGAGCGGGAATTTGATGTAACGGTTATGGATGGCGTAAAGCCATTTCCCGAGGCATACAAGGTCGGAATAACCATGAAGTACAGAAGTACTTTTGGGCAATTAGACATTGTACAGACCTGTTACGTCGTGCAGGATGGACAGGAGTGGACACTGCTCTGGTATTACCCTGGCAAGGGCGAGGAACAGCATTCAAGTAAGAGCAGCGAGTGATTCCCATGATGTGGGATGGTAGTTTAATATACACCCATACTTTGCATCATATTGTATCATTGTTCCTATTTTAAGCTCTATAAATGCGAGACTTTTGTCGCATTTATAGAGCTTTTTTTGTGTTTCACTCTATTTTAAAGCCGTAAAGGGCTTGACAACCGTCCCGGGGTCAAGTAAATTACGAGATAGATACAAAATGTATCAAAATTCAGCTTCTAACGACAAATAACAGGGACTACATTGCTCCTTGTTGAGGGGAAGGAATTTCTGTGATCGAAACGAGCCGCTTTTACTGTGTCAGTTGTGGGATGATTGTGTCGGTTGGTAGAGGCTCTGTCGAATTAAAGGAAGAGGGCTATGGAGGCAATCACGTATTTCGCACCGGATTTTACCGGAGTGAGATGCCGCTTGGATGCTGTGGAGCGTGTCAGATCCATATGAAGCGTAAGGAGAACACCCAGTTTACGGGACATTATACCAAAGATTATGATACACTATGTTCATATGAGAGGCGGGCATGAGTCATTAGCCTGTCGATGAGGGAGGGAATTGCATGCAGCAGGAGCCGGTCGTCCGACTTCAGGGCGTCAGTAAAATCATATCTTCCCGATCGTTGGTCAGCGACCTGACTCTGGATATTTCTCCGGGGCAGGTTTTTGGTTTTTTAGGGCCTAATGGTGCCGGGAAAACAACAACGATCCGGATGATGGTTGGACTTATGTCCATCAGTAAGGGAGATATTTTCATCTCGGGACATAGTATCAAAAATGAATTCGAGCAGGCGGTGGCCCAGGTAGGTGCCATTGTAGAGAATCCGGAAATGTACAAATTTCTCACCGGATATCAGAACCTCGTCCATTTTGCCCGTATGTCGCCAGGGATTACCAAGGAACGCATTGCGGAAACCATTGAGCGTGTGGGGCTTACCGCCCGTATTCATGATAAGGTGAAAACCTATTCTCTGGGCATGCGTCAGCGTCTTGGTGTCGCTCAGGCCATATTACATAAGCCGAAGCTGCTTGTGCTGGATGAGCCAACCAACGGCCTTGATCCGCAAGGGATTCGGGAACTACGGGATTATCTTCGTCAGCTCACCCGAGAAGAAGGCATTACGGTCTTTGTGTCCAGTCACCTGTTGTCAGAGATGGAACTCATGTGTGATACGGTCGCCATTATCCAGAATGGTAAGTTGATTGACGTGAGAAACCTCAAAGCTGAAGCTGGAGCGGATGCACTCGCGGAAGTGGCCTTTGAGGTGAATGATACACAGCGTGCTTCAGAACTTATTCAGGATGCGACTGTTCAAGGTAACATGCTTGTGGTGCGTCTATCGCGTGACCAGATTCCGGATTTCAATGCCAGACTGGTAAGCGAAGGTATACAGGTATACGGTATCCGCAACGTAACACATACACTCGAAGATCAATTTTTACAAGTGACTGGGGGCGGAGGTATTGCCTAACTTTGGAAATCTGTTGTTGAATGAAAATATGAAAATCTTCCGGCGTCCCCGTACCTGGATTATGCTTTCGTTCCTAGCATTAATTTCACTGCTGCTTCCGGTGCTGCTGAGAGAAGGCATGGGAGGTGGTGACGTTTACTTCTGGGAAGCGGCAATAACGACGGTTCAGATTGTATTCTTCCTGAATACCATCTTCTGTGTGGTCATTGCGGCTGAAGCGGTAGCTGGTGAATTCACATGGGGCACAATTAAACTGCTGCTTATTCGTCCGTGGTCACGTAGCAAAATCCTGGCTTCAAAATACATTACGGTTCTGGGATTCAGTCTGCTCAGTACAGTGCTCATTCTCTTGCTCGCAACGGGAATGTCCTATGTTCTATTCTCCCATGATGGAAGTGCAGCTGGAGGCGTAACCTCGGCATCGTATGCCTTTACGTTATGGGCATACCTGTATGTTGATCTGTTTATTACGCTGGCCATTGCCTTTATGGTCTCCTCCGTGTTTCGTTCGGGAGCACTGGCCATTGGCCTGTCACTATTTATTATGTTTACCCAGAGTATCTTTGCCTTGATCTTCAATCCGGCTCGCTATGACTGGGCCAAATATGTACTATTTAATAACATGGATCTCAGCCGGTATATGAATTCGGGAATGGACCTCGGATTGTTCGGCGGGGGGAACGCGGGAATGACCCTTGGCTTCTCGGTTGCCGTACTCGCCGTGTACTATGTGATTTTTATGGTTGTTTCGTGGGTTGTATTCAGCAAAAGAGATGTGGCAGGCTAACCGCCTGCTTCTTTTTTTTGCTCATTTTTCATCGGCAAGAGAAAGGCCCTTCACGTTAACTGACATGCAATGTGGCAATACTTGCATTAAAGGGTACATATAATCAGGTGACTAAAGAAGGTGCACCAGATTATAGCCAGTGCTGGCAGAGCAGTGTATGGAGGGATCAATTTCTTGATAAACAACAAGTTCTACCGAATTTGCACAGCCATTATTTTGCTGCTGCTCATTGTGTATTTGGGAGATAAGGTGAATTTTATTTTCAGCCCGTTAACATCACTAATACATATCATTATTATTCCGCTGTTAATCGCGGGCTTTTTCTATTATTTGCTTCGGCCGCTCGTTGATTTCATGGAACGACATCGGTTGAAAAGGGCTCTATCCGTTCTGATTATTTATGTTGTGATTGCCCTGCTGATAGCCGGGTTTAGCGTGCTTATATGGCCGTCACTTCGTGAGCAGCTGTGGAACTTTATTGAAAATACGCCAGCTCTGATAGCCTCACTTAGTGCACAACTAAACGAAATGGAAAAAAGCGGATTCCTGTCCAAATACTTGCCGGAGGACTCGGATCTTGTTTCAAGATTTTCCGAATTCCTGACACAGGGAATTACACAGGTTAGTGATTATCTCTCAGGCCTGTTCTCGGTTGTATCCAATCTGGTCATTATTTTGGCCACCTTTCCAATTATGCTGTATTACATGCTTAAGGAAGGCAGCAAGTTTGGCACCAATCTCACCTTGCTTTTGCCGAGACGTTATCGGAAGGATGGAGAAGAGACCGTTCACGAAATAGATGAAGCGCTGAGCAATTTTATTGTTGGGCGAGTTATTGTCAATGTTGCACTCGGGATCCTGATGTACATTGGTTTTCTTATCCTTGGTTTACCATATGCGTTATTACTGACGGCTGCTTCCATCATATTGAACTTTATTCCTTATGTGGGTGCAATATTGGCAGCGATACCTGTCGTGATTGTGGCCTTTATTGAATCTCCGTCAATGGCGATCTGGTCTCTGATCATTATTGTCGTTGCCCAGCAGATTCAAGATAACCTGATATCTCCCTATGTATATGGCAAGCAGCTGGATATTCATCCGCTGACAACGGTTATTCTGTTGCTCGTGGGTGCCGACCTGTGGAACATTTTGGGTATGATTATCATTATTCCGCTATATATGATCCTGAAAATTATAGTTCGCAAAATCCATTATCGGATTGTCGAAGATAAGACTGAACTTTGAATGGAATGTAAAATACAACACGGTCATGTGCCTCCACTCATATTTGCTCATCAATGACATAAGACTAAGCTCATGAAGATAAGCCGCATATCAATGGTGAAGGGTTAGGTAAGCCTGCCCCTGCAATTGATATGCGGCTTTATTTCCATGCGCATTGCCCCTTTATGTTATATCTGTTATACTTGATATATAACAGATGACAAAGAAGAAGGTGAACCCTTGATTATTCAACTTGACATGCAGTCCGAGCTTCCCATTTATTCTCAACTGGTTTATCAAATTATCGAAGGCATTGCTAGTGGTGAGCTGCAGCTAGGTGAGGCGCTACCTTCAGTTCGGAATTTGGCAGCAGATATTGGTGTTAACCTTCATACGGTCAATAAGGCATATACACTACTCAAGCAAGATGGGTACATACTAATTCACAGACAAAAGGGAGTTGTCGTAAATCCTGATGGAATGCCTGGTCTAACGGATGATTTTTTGAAAAAGCAGCAAGGTGAATTAAGACCGATTATTGCCGAAGCGATATGTCGAGGCATGACCAAAGAGGAATTGTCTGCGGTATTAGATCAAATCTATGATGATGTGAAGATGGGGCACAACAAGGACTAAACGAATAAGGGAGTGTGTTATGTATGCAATTATTTAGTATCTTATCTGTCATCTTAATCTTTGCTCCATTAGCCGTACTTCTATCCTTTACACCTTATCTAACAAGGGAAACCATTAGCTTTGGCGTTACGGTAAGTGAATATAATTATTATACACCCATTCTACGTAAGTTACGTAAAACGTTTGCTGCAGTAAGTCTGATCGGAAACGGGTTGGTTATAGTTGTCTGCCTATTTTTACTCCGATCTGCCAATGAAGAGTCTACTGCAATAATTACCGGTGTTTGCACCATGATGTTCGTTGTGTACTGGGTGGCACTACATTTATTTTTTCATTTCAAGATGAAAAGGTTAAAGGGAACACTTCCACCTGCAGAAGCACCTCAACGGGTTAAAATTGATACCACCTTCCGCCAAAATAAGCTCACGTATTCCAACTATTGGTTTCTATTTCATCTGGCTATTATTGTAGCCGTTGCGATCATTTCGATCCTGAATTATGATGCACTACCTAACGTTATTCCCATGAAATACGATCTTCAGGGCAATGTCACATCAAGTGTGCCTAAAACCTACCTTTCAGTATTGGCTATTAATCTGGTACAGCTAGGAGTAATTGCACTCCTGATGCTGGTTAACTGGAGTATTAAAACAAGCAAACAACAGCTTGCCACGAGAGATCCTGCCCAATTTGCTGCTAAAAATATTCAATTCCGCCGTAAGTGGTCCCTATTTACGATCATTACAGGGTTGCTTCTTACCATCTTATTTGCCTTCATTCAGATAAATATGTTCGTTCCTAATCAGGTCTTGTTAACAGCGATTAGTCTGATCACCTCAGTGGGAATCTTATTAGGCGCTATATTGCTGTCTCTCACAGGCAGACAAGGCGGCGGGAAAATTCGTAATCATCAAGAGGATAGCGAACGCTCTAAGGAGCAGCCTGTGAACGATGATGAATATTGGAAGCTTGGTTTTATTTACTTCAATGCGAGTGATCCTTCTTTTACTGTAGAGAAACGTTATGGAATAGGCTGGACGATTAATTTCGCTCGTCCACTATCTTGGGTCCTGTTGTTACTTATCATTGCTATTGTTGTTATAAGCAGAGTTCTGAGCCAATAAATGCTCATAGATCTATGCATATCCTAAAATGATTAGGAGGAGTTATTACGATGCACAATTGGAAAAAGCTATTATGTTCTCTTACTTTCGTATGCCTTATCCTGCCGGTAACATCCATCTCAGCAGCTGCTGAGAAACCCGTTGATCATGAAAATCTAGTTCCTGTTCGTGAGATTGCAGTAAAGAATGGGGCAGAGGTATCCTGGCAGGAAAACACAGGACAAATTACAATACGAAAAAATGAGCTTACGATTGTAGTTAAGGTAGGGGAGAAACAGGCGATGGTGAATGGGCAAGTCATTCCCTTAGACCATCCTGTTCAGTTAACGAAAGGGGTTACCTTTATGGATGGGGGATTTCTTACCGAGGCACTGAAGGCAGCACCTGAGGATATATTCATTTCACTTATAAGTGAAGGGGATGGCAAGGAGGCAGCCAAGTATGTTCATACCTCTGTGAGTGGAGTGTTGTCACCCGCGTTATTGAGTCAGCTATGGGCAGCATTAGAAGGACAAAATGGCAAAATTACAAGTAAAGCCATAGCTAAACACGTAGAGAACAACTCCGTGCATCGCAATGTCACATATACTTTTGAAACAGAGCTTACTAGTGTAAATATTACGGTCAGAATGAATCATGACGGACTGGTGGATGACTTGTATGTTGCCGCGGCTACTCCAAATGTTTATCAAAAACCAAGCTACGACGATCCATCTGCGTATACAGAACAAAAGATTACGGTTGGTCAGGGTGATCTAGCTTTACCAGGGACATTAACCTTGCCCAAGGGAGAGGGACCTTTCCCGGTTGTCATTCTGGTACACGGTTCAGGGGCTAGCAATCAAGATGCTGCCATTGGTGGGGCAAAGCCATTTCGCGATCTTGCGGTAGGTTTAGCTTCACAGGGAGTTGCTGTATTAAGATACGATAAAGTCACATATGAGCATACCTATAAGGTCGCTTCACAGCCAAAATTCACATTAAAACAAGAAAGCGTAGATCAGGTAACCGATGCAGTAGAATTACTTCAAAAGAATGCACATATTGATTCTACAGCGATTTTTGTAGCTGGACATAGCCAAGGCGGGTTTGCAATGCCGTTAATCATTGCTGAGGATAAACAACATGATATTGCAGGAAGCATCCTACTTGCAGCACCAAGTAGCAGCTTTGTGGATGTGCTTACCGAGCAGCAGGACGAATTGGTAGACCGGATGAAGCAGCTTGGTTTAGACACGAAGATCATTAAGGAACAAGCTGATTTTTATAAAAATGTTGCTGCGATCGTTAAAGATCCTCAATATTCTGTAGATCATCTTCCTGAGGCGTTCCCACTTCAACCTGCTTATTGGTGGTTTGAGCAGAGAGATTATGTGCCTGCGGAACTGGCTAAAACACAAAATATCCCCATGCTTATTCTACAAGGTGAAAATGATGTGCAGGTGTCTATGGATCAATTCCAAAATTGGAAAACGGCTCTTCAAGGTCATTCCAATGTAACGTACAATAGCTATCCAAAGGTAAATCATCTGTTATCCAGCTATGATGGACTTTCGGTTGGTCAAGAGTACACTGAGCCATCTAATGTCTCCAAAGCCATTATCGATGATATTGCGAAGTGGATATTAAACGTTGAGTGATAACATGGGGAAGTGACATATTGAACGGGAAATAATAAGAAGAGCACTTACCAATGTTGGCAAGTGCTCTTCTTATTATTTCTATTATAACCACAGGTGTTTAACTGTGACGATTAATAACTCTTTTCGGTTTCATCATCTGAATATTCAGACATGACGAGCGGCTCTTTAGGTACAACAGCCACCTTATAGAATCGGTTTTTATCCTTTTCCAGAAGAACAAACGTCAGGTTTTCAAACTCATACTCATCCTGCTCGTTCATTTCCGGGCGATGGCTGTAGAGCCATCCGCCAATGGTATCCCACTCATCGGCATCGAGGTTCGACATAAACATGTCATTCACCTTCGACAGGGATACCTTCCCATCCATAATGACATAGTTCTCATTGATGATCTGGATATCTTCCACTTCGTCCGCATCGAATTCGTCCCGAATTTCGCCGACAATCTGTTCAAGCACATCTTCAATCGTTACGATCCCTGATGTGCCGCCGTATTCATCAACCAGCACAGCGATGTGCACGCCATCCTTCTGCATTTTCTTGAGCAGATCCTTCACCGGAGTCGTTTCGTGAACAGCAGATACGGGCTGGATCAGGGAAGACAGATCGACAGGTTCGTCGTTTCCATAGAGCTCAAGGAAGAACTGTTTGGTATTGATGATGCCAATGATATCGTCCTTGCTCTCATTCACAACCGGGAACCGGGTGTACTGCTCTTCCCGGATAATTTCCAGGTTTTCTTCATTTGTTTTATTGACATAAAGGCAGACCATATCGGTCCGGGGTACCATGATTTCTTTGGCGAGCATCTCATCAAAAGCAAAGATCCGGCTGACATAACCGAACTCCGCCTGATTAATTTTACCGCTTTCGAAGCTTTCATTAATGATAATTTGCAGTTCTTCTTCTGAGTGCGCCTCTTCATGCTCGGACGCAGGCTTGATTCCAAACAATTTGACCAGTTGATTCGCCGAGCCGTTCAACAGCCAGATAAAAGGATACATAATTCGGTTAAACCAGATGATAGGTGTAGACGTCAGCAGAGCAACCGTTTCAGCTTTGCGGATTGCAATCGTTTTGGGAGCTAGTTCACCAACCACAACATGCAAGTATGTAATGGCAACAAAGGCAATAACAAACGATAAGAATGATGAGAGCGCCTCAGGCATACTTAAACTTTCAAACACAGGGTGGAGAATCTTCTCTACCGTAGGTTCACCAAGCCATCCAAGACCGAGGGATGTAATGGTAATCCCGAGCTGACATGCGGACAGATACCCATCCAGGTTGGCGACAGCCTGTTTGACAGCCAGAGCACGCTTGTTTCCTTCTGCAATCATTTGATCAATCCGGCTTGGACGAATTCGTACCAGGGCGAATTCCACCGCAACGAAAAATGCTGAAAATCCTATCAAAATCGCAACCAATACTAAATTTAACGCATACCTCTCACTGTCCATTCACTACTCTTCTCCTTTAGGTAATAAGTTTTTAACGAATATTATATCGAAATTATAGCCAGAAGACCACCTTCAGGGGAGCTGAAGAGGAAGACTATGGAAGGGGAATTGCCCAAAACGGCGCTGTGACGCGGTTTCTCAGACGCAATGAAGAATATGTAGATGCAAACACAGTCAGAATAGACAACCATTTCTGAAGAAACGGAGGACAAAAAAGCCTAAGGGTAGTTTGTGTATGTAAAGTTTTATCTATGCGAACGTTACGAATGGACCTAACATTGGGTATCTATGATTAGCCGTATGCTTTATCGTCAAAGCTGTTGAAGTGAGAGAGAAAGCAGGAGATTGTCATCAAGGGGGAAGCCGGATGTTTTGGCTGGTCATTATTTTAGTTATTTTTATTTTCCAGGCAGCCACCATTATCATATTGGAGTTCAGAAATCCGTCTAAAGCGGTGGCCTGGCTGTTTATTTTGTTTTGCGTGCCTCCGATTGGGTTTATCGTGTATTACTTCGTGGCACAGGATTTCAATAAGCGAAAAAAAGTGCGCAAAGCCGGATCCAGAATTTTCAGGGAGATTAAGGATACGATTTGGGAGCAGGCTCATATTGTGAAGGAAGCAGCCGAAATGCCGGACAATCGCTTTATGCATCAGCAAAGGCTGTTTAATTTGCTGTCCCACCTGTCGGAGAGCCCCATCACGGGCTGTAACCGAAGCAGAGTATTAACGAACGGGAAAGAGGCCTTCCCGGCCATGTTAAGGGAAATGGAGAAGGCGAAGCATCATCTGCATGTGGAGTTTTACATTTTTCGCGATGATGCAATCAGTACCAAATTCCAGGAAGTCATGATTCGCAAGGCACGTGAGGGCGTGAGAGTCCGGTTTATCTGTGATGGTCTGGGCAGCCATAAAATGAGCTTGGGTTTCATCCGTAAGCTTCAAGACGCCGGGGTGGAATTCCATTACTTCCTTCCACCGCTGATTGCCACCATTGATCGCAGGGTCAATTACCGGAATCATCGGAAGATTATCGTCGTAGATGGAAAGGTTGGATTCGTAGGAGGCATTAATGTGGGGGACGATTATCTCGGGAAATACCCGAAAATGGGGTTCTGGCGGGATACGCATATGCAGTTGGAAGGGGATGCCGTTTATTTTCTGCAAAATACATTTCTTAACGACTGGAAGCTTGCTTCCGGCGAGCAGATAACCGAAGCACAGCTGAAGGAACTGTTCCCACCTCATATATGCAGCGGAAATGAGAAAATTCAAATTTTGGCCAGTGGTCCCGATCAGGAATGGGATGCGATTCAGGAAATGTGTTTTGGGGCCATCTCGGTTGCCTGTGACCGGATTTATATCACAAGCCCTTATTTCATTCCGGATCCAGCCCTGTATGAAGCGCTTAAAACTGCAGCTGTCAGCGGGGTAGACGTTAAAATCATCATTCCGTACGAATCCGATTCCCGTCTCGTTCACTTGGCTTCCCTCTCATACGTGGAGGAACTGCTCCGGGCCGGGGTGGAATTTTATCAATATCGGAAAGGGTTCATACATGCCAAGGTAATGATTGTCGATGAATTGCTTGCTACTGTGGGAACAGCCAACATGGATATGCGCAGTTTTTTCTGCAACTTCGAACTGACAGCCGTGCTGTTTGAGTCATCCTCCATGGATCGTTTGGTCGGGGATTTTGAGCGGGATTTGAAGGTGTCCAGCAAGATCGACCTGAAGGCATTTCAGGAGCGTTCACGAGTGCAAAAAGGGGCGGAAATACTTTCTCGCATGCTTTCTCCGCTGCTTTAGCCGTTTTAGGTTCAATTTCTGAAGATAAATTCACTTTTTTTGAATTTATCTTCTTTTTGCTAACTATTTTGCTCAAATTTGATCTTTTATGATATAATAAATATATAAATCATGTCTTGGCGAAGGAGGGGAGTCTGCGGGAAACAGGCTCCCTTTTGCTCTCTTTTCGAAGTGTACACCTGAATTAAGACATATTTGAATCCATTTCATATAGCCTTTAGATGCTTATACAGAAGGGTGCGTATAGAGGTAAGCGAGATCGTTTTCTACTATATGTAGTTTCCCCGTTGGTATTTAAATGATTTATGAAATTGATTCACATATTGATCAAACGGGGGGGATACCATGTCCAATGTAACGGTTAAAGAAATAACATCGAAGCCGGATCGGAGTGTAAAAAGCTCGGTATTTACGCTGAAGCTCCTGCAACGTATTGTAATGATTTTGATTGGTGCCGCACTGATGGCCGTATCACTTGAAATATTTCTCGTGCCCAATGGTGTAATTGATGGTGGGATTACGGGGATCTCGATTATGGTGTCAGAGCTTACGCATCTGCCGCTGGGGATTTTCCTGACCTTACTCAACTTGCCGTTTTTGATTTTGGGTTACAAACAAATTGGTAAAACGTTTGCGCTGTCCACATTGCTCGGTATCGTTGTCATGTCCATTGGAACGTCATTATTGCACCATGTTCCTGCATTGACGCCTGGTGAACCGCTGCTCGGGGCTGTCTTTGGCGGATTGATCCTGGGGGTCGGTGTGGGTCTCGTTATCCGGTCCGGGGGATCGCTTGATGGTACGGAGATTGTGGCCATCCTGCTTAGTGAGAAATCACCACTGTCGGTTGGGCAGATCGTTTTGTTCATTAACGTGTTTATTTTCGCAGGCGCGGGATTTGTATTCGGTTGGCCGAATGCCCTGTATTCCATGATCGCCTATTATATTGCAATGAAGATGATTGATATCGTCAACGAAGGTCTGGATCAGTCCAAATCGGTATGGATTATCAGTGAGAAATACCGGGATATCGGTTCAGCACTGACAGACCGCCTTGGTCGTGGCGTTACTTTCCTGGATGGAGAGGGCGGATTCAGCGGGGATGAGAAGAAAATTATCTTTGTGGTTATTACCCGTTTGGAAGAAGCGAAGCTGAAGTCGATCGTTGAAGATTGGGACCCGCAGGCCTTTGTGGCGATCGGTAACATTCATGACGTGAAGGGCGGACGTTTCAAGAAAAAAGGTATCCATTAGCGAGTCTTATCCGATCTAAGAAGCTTATAATAACAAATGAAAAAATAGCCGGCGCCCTTGGTTTGAGGGATGCCGGCTATTTCTTTTTGAGATGCTGCGTAATTAATTCCACGGGCTGCGGCTCAACACTGGCAATGAGATCACCTACCTGCTGCAGCCGTTCCACAATATTCATCAAGTGATAATCCTTAACCGACACATTGTTCCGAACTTCATCCCACGTAAGCGGGGTGGATACGGTACCCTCGGGTTTGGCTCGAGGTGTATATGGTGCGGCCAGGGTTTTGCCGCCATAATGCTGCAGGTAATCAAAATAAATGCGGTCTCCGCGGTCCTTTTTGAGCCGCTCCAGTGTAAACAGATCCGGATGCTTCTGGGTGACGTACTTGCCGACAAAATGACCAATATCCCGCAGCTCATCAAAGGTGACGCCCTGACGGATGGGAACGATGATCTGTATGCCCGTGGCACCTGAAGTTTTGGGTACAGAACGGAGGCCAAGGGAAGTCAGCGTTTCGCCTACGATTAAAGCAGCCTGCATAATACGCGGCTCTTCTTCAAGAGAGGGGTCGAGATCAATCATCCATTCACATGGGAGATGGCTGCCTACAGCATGTAAGGAGGGATGGAACTCCAGGGCGGCCAGATTGCCGAGCCACAGCAGTTCCGGAAGACCGTCCATGACGATATAGCGGATGCCTTCGTGGATCTCGGTACGTACGAAATCAGGAATGGGTTCAGGAGCATTTTTTTGATAAAAAAATTCACCGCCTGCACCATGCGGATATCGGATGGTTGTCAGGAGGCGGTTCCTGGTGTACGTCAGCAGAAAGGGAGCAATAGCGGCAAGCTTCTGCAAATAGATGGCTTTCGTTACTCCTGCTTCAGGCCACAGCAGTTTATCCGGATTGGTTACAGTAAGCTCTATTCCTTCGATGGTAATGGTACCTTTGATCGTACGGGGCATATGGACGCCTCCTTTCATGATATAGATCTAAGCCAATATCACGCGCATTTACTACACTCCATTCGTGAGTTGGCTGGCAAGACAGTCTTCCCGAGATACTTCTGCGAATGCTTGTATGCTCGGATGGCGTAGGGTGCGATGCTGGGTCAGTTCCATGTATTGCACTTTGACTCCGATCTGGGGCTTGATCCATGTCGTTTCGGAGCTTCGTTCAGGTACGTTATGGAACGGCCGCTCCTCTTGAATCAACGGTTCGACTTCCTCGGTCAGTTTACGCCAGCTGGCAGAGTTCAGTTTACCTGTGCCGACATGACCAATATAGACAAAATGAGGCCCATCATATACACCAACCGCAATGGCGTTAACGATGCCGCTCCGGTAGGTAACCCCGCCAATCATGGCATATAGATCATGCATGATTTTAACCTTTTGCCAGCGCTGATCCTTGCCATTGATACCGTAGGTGCTTGTCAGGTCTTTACAGACAATCCCCTCCATCTGATGCTGTCTCATAACGGTGAGCAGAGAAGCCGCATCGGAGGTATTAGTCACCTCCTGAACGTGTGAGCCTGGGTTGAGGACACGATGCAGCAGACGCTGGCGTTCTGCAAGCGGTTGATCGGTGACCCATTTTCCATCACAGTACAAAATATCAAAAACCATATAAGTCACTGGAATCCGGTACATGGCTTGGGTGATCCCGTCTGGTTTGCTCATGCGGTCCCGGCGCAGCACATGGTAAAAAGAAGGTTTTCCCGTTTCGGGGTCAAGCGCAATCACTTCGCCATCCAGAATGTAGGAGGGGACGCTGCACAGATTGCGGTCAGAGACCAGCTCTGGATACTGAACTGTCCGGTCGTGCAGTCTGCGGTTAATCAATCGGAGTTCATTGCCATCCTCGTACGCAAGCATGCGCACACCATCCCATTTTACCTGGGCAATCCAGTTAGGTCCGTTTGGAATCTTGTCCCGAGATATAGGTTCAAAGGGGATCAGAGGCTTAAACATGTGCAGGCTCCTTTCGGGTGGCATTATTGAGCAAACGTAATCAGAAGTGCTTACCTGTTATAGCGTTCGCGTTTTGAAGCACGAGACTTTAATTTATGTACCAAAATAAGCAGCACAGGAAGTGCGATGCCGCATGTAAGATCCCAGTCAATCCAATAAGGGATAATGACTTTGAGATAAAAGACCTCATCCGGAGCGATCAGAATGGACATGGCCAAAATCAAAAGAGCTGCAGGCAGGATCAGTGAACGGAAGCTTGTCAGTCGAAACAGGTTCGTAACCCCCAGGATAAAGCTGTAGAAGAACAGAATGCTTTTGAAATAAACGGCGATAATCCAGACAGATGCCATAAAGGCTTCAATCCGCTGCAGAAAATTGCCTATATTTATCTTTTGCGACAGCTGAAACGAGGCGAACCAGTGATGCTGCGTCATGAATGGCCCCATGACGAGCAGACAAATGGTCAGCGTCAGTGTAACCATCAGGCCACCAATAAGTCCTGTCAGAAGAATATCCTTCTCCCAATGTGGCTCCTTCTTGGCATAGGGAAATAGCATCAGGAAGATGCACAACTCGCAATAAGGATAAGTCAGCACAGCGATAAAGCCTCGAAATGGATCGACCAAGCCATGGGCAAGAACAGGCTGGATGTTGTCCAGCTTCAAGTGAGGCAGCAGACAAACCGTCAGAATAACCAGAAAAAATACGACCAAGGGAAGCAGGAGCTCTGAACTCCTGGCTATACACTCCAGTCCGCATATGAGTCCCCATACGAGGGAGCAGACAAAGAGCAGATGCACAACCAAGAGCGGTGATTCGGTCAAAATCTGGGTAGACATAAAATCACCGATTTCTCTGACAAATGTCGATGTGCTTATCAAAAAGTAAAACAAATAAAAACAACTGAACAAGGCCCCGATCCAAGGTCCGAATGTTCGAAGTGCATTTTCGATCAGATTGAGTTTGGGGTGAAGCTTATAGGTGACCAAAAAAATGGACAGAATCCCCATACCCCCGGCGACACCGAGTAAAGCGGATATCCAAGCATCTTCGTGGGCGAATGAGGTGATCATGGCCGGAAATACAAGTATTTGTTCACCAATTGTGCAGAGGAACATTAAGGCAGCAAGCTGCCTTACAGTCAGACGTCCCTTTTCAACCATGTGGGTTCTCCTTCATCGATCGAGCTGGATATTAGGTTAGGATGCGCCAAAATCACCATATTTATAATAAATAAAGCCCGGACGAGGGCATCTCTAATCAAAGGATCAAGAGATGTGCACTGTCCGAGCTTCCTTGGTATGAAATGGAAAATCAAATAATGATGGAGTACCGCGTTTATTCTGCTGTAACCAGCCGTATACGGATATTCTGCGGATCTATGGTAAACCATTGACCGCCCAGTTCTTCAAGTGCAGCACCTTGCGTGCGCAGTTGTTCCAGCGCTTGCTGCAGTTGTTCCTGTCCGGCGTATACGATGGTAAAGTAATCGATTCCTGTAGCCTGTTTCGGATTCACAGGAGCACCTGTGCCTGCCCAGATATTCAGGCCGATATGGTGATGATATCCACCTGCGGAAACAAACAAGGCTGACATGCCTGCAAAATTGCCAACGATGTCAAAGCCGAGCAAACCTGTATAGAAGCGGCGGGATTCTTCCAAGCTGCGTACATGAAAGTGTACATGACCAATAACCGTTCCAGCCGGCAGGCCATGCCATGGCTCATTCTCCGAGATGTCGAACAAGCTCTGTACATCCACCGGATCGCTTGCCATGACGTAGTTGTTGTCTGTATCACGTCTCCAGGTATAACGCGGACGGTCAGCGTAGATTTCAATGCCGTTTTGATCCGGATCGGAAATATAAAAGGCCTCACTCACCAGATGATCCCCTTGGCCGATTTCAATGCCAGAGGCGGCGAGGTTGCGGAGTGCAAGCCCGAGGGACTTGCGGTCAGGCAGCAGAATGGCAAAATGGTACAAGCCCGCGTGAGAGCGAACAGGCAATGTCACCGCATCAGTCAGTTCTTCCAGGCGCAGCAGCGACGTTTTGCCATCAGCGGTCATCGTTGCGACCTTATCCTGGCGTTCCAATAAACGAAGTCCAACCACCTCGGTGTAAAATTGAATGGATCGCTCCAGGCTGCTTATTCGCAGGCTTACTTCACCCAAGTGAGTAGTTGCAGGGATCTGGTATGGGGTAGTCATCGTCATTTCCTCCTCATATGAAATAAGTTTGAGATCATCACATCTAAATTGCATTAACAAGGATAGGTACGTTAGATCATTCTCGCTTCGGATCCTATAGGCTAAACTTTATAATTATAAATAAGTTACTTTTCATAAGTTAATATAAAATATAAATCTTCTTTCGTCAATTGTATTTTCACGTTTCGAGCAAACCTGAACTAGCGGATATGAGGGCCTATAAAAATAAAAAATCCGGCTAACGGAGCCGGACGGGTCATATCGTAAAGATTTTGTTCGTTATGATTTGGTCTTGGAAGCTGCTCTTTTCTTTTTGGCTGGAGCTGCTTCGGTATCGCCTCCGACCACGGCTTGCACAGTTGTCTTTTTGGGTGCGCGTTTTTTGGGTTTGGCAGTTGTTGCTCCCGGGTCTGCAGGAATGGGCTTGACTGCCTCAATGCTGGCTTGAAGGGCTGCCATCAGATCCATGACATTCGCTTCCGGTTTAGCCGGCGCAATCTTGATCTCTTCACCCGCAACTTTGTGATTGATGAGATCCAGCAGTTTATTGCGGTAATCGTCTGTATATTTGCCGGGTTCAAAAGGTGTCGACAATTGATCGATCAGCAGCTTTGCCATCGTCAATTCCTTATCATTGACATTTTGAGCTTCTGGCAAGTTTGGTACTTGTGAGACTGGACGAATCTCATCCGGATAGAAAATGGTTTCCATGGAGAGACAATCCTCCAGAACCCGAATGGCAGCGAGGCTGCTTTTGGAACGAATGGAGACCTTGGCGATGCCGATTTTGCCTGTATCCCGCATGGCTGTCATCAGCAGCTGATAAGCGTTACCGCCGGCCTGATCGGGAGAGAGGTAATAGGTTTTTTGAAAATAGATGGGATCAATCTCCGTCAAATCCACAAAATCCAGAATGGTAATGGTTTTGCTGGCCGAATCATTCAGTGCCTCCAGCTCATCTTTTTCGAACAGCACAAATTTTCCTTTTTCGTATTCATAACCCTTGGTGATTTCTTCCCACTTCACGTCCACCTCACAGGAAGGACATTGGCGTACATAAGCGAGCGGGCTGCCGCAGACCTTATGGATATATCGCATGGAGATGTCTTTGTCTTCGGTAGCCGAGAACATTTTGACAGGGACATGCACGAGACCGAAGCTGATTGCACCTTTCCAGACCGTATGCATGAGTCGGCTCCTTTCCGAGGTACCTTTTTTATTATGTAGTATGGGCATTTCCGTGTCTGGATAATCGCTTACAGGATGAATTCGTATGGTTCGGGCTGACTGGGGGATGATAACAGAAACATGCTTGAACACGGTATTGAGTCTTAAGCATGTGAGTCAGGAAGTGTAAGACATCGAACAAGCTGGGAGGTGCCGAAATGAAGAACACTAGGGATGAAGAAGAAGCGCACAAACATGCCTTTTCTCCATATCCCATTGCCGGGGCAGAGGATGCTGAAGAATTTTACACGCCAGCTGCTGCGGTGAACTGGGAAGCGGTGACTTCCGAAAAGCTGCCACTTGATCGGGAGTCCTTCATGCTCGACATTGACCGGATGGTGAATGAAGGGTTAGGTGGAGGTCAGGTTACGGAGGATAACGGGTATATTGGTGAGAGTACGACGGACACGATGATTCGTGAACCACATGATGATCCGGAAGGAGAGTATGAATAAGATGATGGATGTGAAACGCGCCAAGGCAATTTACGATTCGAAAGATACCATTGCCGTGAAACTTGAGGGGGATCCGGTCTGGATCGAACATGTGGATGAGGCTAATGGAATGGCAACCGTTCAAGTAGGCAGCAATCCGGGTAATACACAGACGGTTCGTGTGGATCGCCTGGAGGAGTAGAGGGGTAACGTCAGATTGCAGGATGACTTAGGAAGGCCGGTGCCGAAAGGTGCCGGTTTATTTGAGTTTGTGAAGGGTAAGTTCCTCTTTTGCCTCGCAACCCCGATGCTTGCGGGGGAAGAAAGGGACCGATATAATAAGGTTCAAAGTGAACTCAGGCGGTTGACCGCCAAAGGTGGGGCGTATAGTGAATAAGACGCATGAGCAGTGGGTGTATCAATCCCATGGCATTGCAGATACAGAAGCGCTTGCATCCGCACTTGCCGAACAAGCAACGGCCGGAATGGTCATTGCTCTCGACGGTGATTTGGGTGCGGGTAAAACAGCATTTTCACAAAAGTTTGCCTGGCATCTGGGTATACGTGAAGTGGTGAACAGCCCCACGTTTACGCTGATTAAGGAATATGAAGGGCGTCTGCCCTTATATCACATGGATGTGTATCGTATTTCACTGGAAGAAGCGGACGAGCTTGGACTGGACGAATACTTCTATGGAGCCGGAGTCAGTCTGGTGGAATGGTCCAGCATCATTCCCGAACTGCTGCCGGAGGACCATTTGCATGTACAGATCGAAACAACCGGTCCGGAGGATCGCACGATTACGCTGGATGGATACGGTGAAACTTATGCCGCCATGTGCCGGCAGTTCAGACAGAATGGAGTCAAATGATGATGGAAGATTTACAAAAAAAGCCGCGTCAGCGGTTTTTGGCGTTGGATACGTCCACTGCGGTGATGGCTGCCTCGGTGATGGAAGATCACGCCTTGCTGGAGGAGCGAAATGAACGTGCCGAACGGAATCACTCCGTGCACGTCGTGCCTGTAATGGAGCAGCTGCTGGCAGCCAGCGGCACTGCACCTGGTCAGCTCAACGGCATTGCCGTAGGCATCGGCCCTGGCTCATACACAGGAATCCGCATTGCGGTAACAGCGGCGAAGACACTCGCCTGGGCATGGGACATCCCCGTTGCCGGGGTGTCCAGCCTGCAGGCGATGGCGTGGGGCGGCTGGCATCGCGGCCTCGCGGCCAAGGCTGAAGCTGCGGCAGATGAACCTGCCGCAGCAGGGGCTGGCGGAACGCCATCCGCGGACCAGGGCGGCACAGGTGCCGCACCTGTCCACTGGATCGTTCCGCTTGTGGATGCGCGGCGCGGTCAGGCGTACACCGCGCTGTTTGCCTCCGCCGGGAGCGATGCGCCCCGGCGGCTCGCGCCAGATGCCATCCGCCTGATGGACGGATGGCTGGAAGCCCTCGCCGCCCGCATGGCGGAGGCAGCGCCGGAAGAGCGGCCCGCAGCCGTCTGGATTGTCGGCGAGACGGGCCCGCATGCGGCAGCAGCGGCTGAGCTTCGCTGCCCTGCAGGTACGGCGCTCCAGCTCGTTCCCTATGAGCTGGAAGGCCGCTGGATCGGGCGCCTTGGCGCCGAAGCGCTGCTTGCAGGGCAGCGCGATGATGTGCACGCACTGGTGCCCAACTACACCCAGCTGGCCGAAGCGGAAGCCAATCTACTGCGCAAAGGCTGAAAGAAGGGTGGCGAGCGGATGGACGATAAGGAAAGCAGCATACAGGATGCAGCACTTCAGTTCAGACTCATGACATTGAATGATATTCCGGATGTCATGGTGATTGAACATGAGGCATTTACGATGCCCTGGACGGAAGAAGCGTTTCGAAACGAATTAACAAATAATCATTTTGCCAAATATATGGTCATGGAACTGGACGGCAGGGCTATTGGATATGCCGGGATGTGGACCATTATGGACGAGGCCCATATTACCAACATTGCGGTAAGACAGGCTTACCGGGGTCGCAAGCTGGGGGACAAGCTGCTGGATGAGCTTATGAAGACAGCAGCATATCTCGGCATGGAGCGAATGACACTGGAAGTCAGGGTATCGAACCTGGTTGCCCAGCGTTTGTATGAGAAAAAAGGGTTTGAATCGGCAGGTCTTCGCAAAGGCTATTACTCCGACAATCAGGAGGATGCGATGATTATGTGGGCGAATTTGCCGCCTGCAGGCCGGAGCGGCGAAGAGGAAGGAAGCGTAACGGATTCATGAACGAACTGAGTGATAAACAACAATCAGCTCCATCCTATATATTGGCGGTGGAGACCAGCTGTGATGAAACATCGGTTGCCGTGGTCAAGGATGGACAGGAAGTGCTGTCCAACCTGATCTCGAGTCAGATTGAGACACATAAGGCGTTTGGCGGAGTGGTGCCTGAGGTCGCTTCACGTAAGCATGTGGAAGTGATTACCTTGATGATGGAACAGGCGATTGAACAATCCGGTATCCGTCCAAGAGACCTGAGCGCGATTGCCGTGACACAGGGACCCGGACTGGTGGGTGCATTGTTGGTGGGAATCGTTGCAGCCAAAACACTCGCCATGGCTTTGGGCAAACCGCTGATTGGCACGCATCATATTGCTGGCCATATCTATGCCAACCGGCTTACGCATGAGCTGCAGTACCCTGCAATGGCTCTTGTTGTGTCTGGCGGACATACGGAGCTTGTGCATATGGAATCCGAAGGCAAGTTCAAACTGATTGGTCGTACACGCGATGATGCCGTAGGCGAAGCGTATGACAAGGTAGCACGTGCGTTGGGGTGCCCATATCCGGGTGGCCCTCACGTGGACCGGATGGCGTCTGAAGCAGAGAAGGTTGTACCCTTACCTCGGGTATGGCTGGAAGCCGGTTCATACGATTTTAGTCTCAGTGGGTTGAAATCTGCTGTGCTGAACGCCCTCAATCAGGCCAAAATGCGCGGAGAAACGCTGGAACCGTCTGCTGTTGCACGCGGATTCCAGGAAGCTGTAGTGGAAGTATTGGTAGAGAAAGCGGTGCGAGCCGTTCGTGAATACGGATCACGCCAGCTGCTGCTGTGCGGAGGTGTTGCGGCTAACCGCGGTTTACGCTCGGCTCTGCAGGAGCGATGTGCCAAGGAAGGGCTCGAATTGCTGATTCCGCCGATGGAGTACTGCACGGATAATGCAGCCATGATCGGAGCGGCCGCGTATTTGAAATGGCAGCGGGGTGAAATCTCGGAATTTGATGCCAAGGCAGATCCGGGATTATCCTTGGAAGCATGGTCTGTTCAGACTGTGTAGCCGGACATTTGAATTATAGAGTTGACAGCAGCATGTGAAGAATGTATATTAGTTACAAATTTAAACAGGATATTGAAGTCCTGAACCGAAAACGCAATGAACAGGAATAGTAAGGTAAATCCGGGTCATAGAGAGCTGCGGGGAGGTGCAACGCAGTCGAAGGAAACCTGAAACTCGCCTGGAAGCGGAACGATGGAACACGGAAACTCCTTGGGAGGATCCGAAGGCCGAACAGGTCATGAGAAAGTACATCGTTACGGATTGCCTCCGTGATTGGGCCGTTGCTGTGCAGATGACCTGAATGTCAGGTAAGAACTCGGCAATAACAAAGGGGATTTTTCATCCTAGAGGAAATAGATCCGTATGGACGCATACGGTAGCTGCCTTGGGAGCATGGAAAGTCAACAAGAGTGGTACCGCGATGGTTACAGCCTGTCGTCTCTTGCATTATTGCGAGAGATGGCAGGCTTTTTTGATTGAACAAAAGGGTTACTACATACGATAAATGTAATGAACGGGAGCAGTAAAACGATGAAGCGCTCAGAGAGCTGCGGGGTGGTGCGACGCAGTGGCTGGAATCGTTTGAATCTCGCCCGGGAACGGAGCTGTGGAAACAGGAAGTCCTGTGTACACAGCAACGGCTGACCACCGTTATAAGGTGTTTCTCCAGATTGATCCATCAAGCAGCGCTATGGACAGCGCAGTGATGTTGAGCCTGGAGACGACGAGGTGGATGATGTCTGGCGCAAGCTGGAATCGTCAAGCAAGAGTGGTACCGCGGAGGGGATATAACCCGCCGTCTCTTAGATGAGATGGCGGGTTATTTGTTTTGCTGCCGGCAGCAAATGGGTGGGTGTGGAAGAGCATCGTTTTGAATGTTGAATAGGTATTGAATTCAGGAGTGCAAGTCGACGTGCACTCAGGAGAGAAAAAAACAGCATAGATAATGTTTATCATGGAATACACATACATTGAAATTAATGGAGGCGGAGTATAATGACAATGGAAATGAACAAGCGGAAAATTGAGATTTTTGATACCACACTGCGTGATGGAGAACAGGCACCTGGAGCCAGTCTGCAGCCTGAACAAAAAATTGAGCTGGCTCACCAGCTGGCTGCGCTTGGGATTGACGTCATTGAGCCTGGATTCCCGATCTCCAGCCCAGGTGAGTTCGCGGCGGTTCAGGCGATATCCAGACAACTGCAACATGTGGAAATTTGCGGATTTGCCCGTGCGGTCAAAGGAGACATAGATGCTGCAGTGAAAGCAACAGCTGATGCTGCACGACGCCGGATTCACCTGTTCATCTCTTCGTCGGATATCCATATTGAGCACCAATTGCGTCGTCCGCGCAGTGAGGTTGTCGCTACTGCACGTGAGATGGTGTCCTATGCACGCCAGTTTACCGACATTGTGGAATTCACGGCGATGGATGCAGCCCGGACCAAGATGGATGACCTGATCGAAATGATTGAGGTTGCTATTGAAGCTGGGGCCAGCATCATTAATCTGCCGGATACCGTCGGTTACGCGCTGCCGCATGAATACGGAGAGATGTTCCGCCGTGTCCGCGAGGGGGCCAGAGGTGGCGATCAAGTACGGTATAGCGCCCACTGTCATAATGATCTGGGACTTGCAGTGGCCAACAGTTTGGCTGCGATCGCGAACGGGGCTTCCCAGATCGAAGTAACGATCAACGGAATTGGTGAGCGTACAGGTAACTGTGCATTGGAGGAGCTGATCATGGCACTGGAGACAAGAGGAGATGCCATTGGTGCCACAACGAATATCCAATTGAATCAGCTATACGAGACGTCCCGCCAGATCAGCCGGGCCATGCACTTCCCGATTGCTTATAACAAGCCGGTGGTCGGACGCAATGCGTTCCAGCATGAATCGGGAATTCACCAGGATGGACTGCTGAAGAATCGGAACACCTATGAAATCATGGATCCTGAAGCATTGGGTATTCCGCGCAGCATGATCATTCTGGGGAAACATTCGGGTCGTCACGCTCTGAAAGACCGTGTTCGCAAGTACGGTTTCGAACCGGATGAACAGCAAATGGAACAGCTGTACGAAGTATTCAAGGAAACGGCTGACAAACAAAAAGTGGTCAGTGACGATCAGCTGCTACAAATGGTCAGCCAAACGATGAACATTCCTGCGCAGGATTATGAGCTGGTTGAACTGCAGGTAACGGCAGGCAGCATGACAGACCGGATGGCAGCCGTTCGGATCCGGACAGGTGCGGGCGAACAGACGTATTCTGCCGTTGGCAGCGGACCGGTAGAAGCAGCCATTCGTGCGATCGGTCAGAGCATTTCCGATGATATCAGCTTCGTGGATATGGAAATCCATGCGCTGAGCGGAGGAGAAGAGGCGACAGCAGAGGCGGCTGTTGCTGTGGAGCGTGCAGGACGGGAATTCAGAGGAACGGCTACGCACAATGATATTGTTATGGCAGCAGGTCTTGCTTATGTGGCAGCATGTAACGCTGCGGGACTTAAGGCAGAGTCAACGGAAAGCGACAAGTCTGTACACGTATAGAAAAGGTTGAATAAGCAAGGTAAAGAGTGAAGTGACGTATCAGAAATTGAAAAGCAGACCTTAGTTCTGAAGGTCTGCTTTTGTCTGATTATGTGGGTTAATCTATATAAGTAAAAAGCGATCTGTCAAGGTGTGATTATAGTTATCCACATATTCAGGATAATTTGTGGGTAACTGAACCAAAGTCAATCCAGCAATGTTTTCGAAACTAAAAGGGTTTAGGGGATAGTATACACCCATTATATCCACAAACTTGTGGATAACGTGGATAACTTGGTGGATAAATATGGTTTTTGTTCAAAAATGCGATTCTACCGCTGTATAATTAACTTCATTAAACTGCTTGCTATCTTGCTTTCCTGTGGATAAACATGAAATGGAGTAGAGTAAAAATATTTTTTCACAATTCGAGTAAATTTGACAAATGCAAAATCTCTAAATTAATCTCTGAAGTGATTCATATTAAAGCAAAAACAACAAAAAAGCCGATCCGGTTAAGGAGTCGGCTTTTACTATTTCTGTTTTTACTAACTGAACTTGCACATGAGCCCAATACGGATGCTGACGAGGTGTGAAATCAAGACTCAAGCGCGAGGATTTCCCAATCTTCATACGCTTTGGCCAGCTGGTGCTTCCGTGCTTCTGCATCTCCCTGAAGCTCCTGCAGCTTCATGTAATCCTGATATACCTCTGGAAGGGCCATCTGGGATTCAAGCTCCGTAATTTCCGTTTCCAGCTGGGCAATCTGCTGTTCGATTGCTTCCTGTTTCCGCTGCCGGTTACGCTCCTCACGCTTGGCCTGCTTGTCAGCTTCGAATGAAGCGGCTCCAGATTTCTCGGTTGGTTCCTGATCTGGTTTCACAGACCGCTTAGAGGAAGAGAGAGCTGCTTCTTCAGCTTCGCGTGCGATGTCCTCAAGCTCCTGCTTCTTCTCAATATAGTCATCATAGTTTCCGAGGTAATGCTCTGTTCCTCCAGGATGCAGCTCCACGATCCGTTCAGCCATTTTGTTGAGGAAATATCGGTCATGAGAGATGAACAGCAGTGTGCCCTCATAATCCATGAGCGCTGCTTCCAGCACTTCTTTGGCGAAAAGGTCGAGATGGTTGGTAGGCTCATCGAGAATCAGCATGTTGGCTTCCTTGAGCATGAGCTTGGAGAGGGAGACACGAGCCTTCTCACCGCCACTCAGCGAGGAGATCTTTTTGAGTACATCATCTCCGCTGAACAAGAAGTTGCCAAGCACGGTGCGAATTCTTGCTTCCTCCATGCCGGGATATGCACTCCACAGCTCCTCCAGAACCGTATTGTTGGGGTTTAGCCCCGTTTGCTCCTGATCATAATAGCCGATCTGTACCTTGGTTCCCCACTGGATCTGGCCGCTTACCGGGCGCAGGCTTCCGGTGAGGCATTTCAGCATCGTGGATTTCCCGATCCCGTTCGGTCCGATCAGCGCTACCGTTTCCCCGCGTCTAAGATCGAATGAGACATTGCGAAATAATGGCGAAGCTTCATCGTAAGCGACGGATAGATCGTCCACACGAAGCACTTCCTTACCCGACATGACGGCTGTCTCAAAAGAAAAATGAGCTTTCTTCAAGTCACCCATCGGCTTGTCCAAACGTTCCATCTTGTCCAGCGCTTTACGGCGGCTCTGAGCACGCTTTGTCGTGGATGCACGTACAATATTTTTCTGTACAAAGTCCTCCATCTTGGCGATCTCATCCTGCTGTTTTTCGTACTGTTTCATCTGACTCTCATACTCGGCAGCCTTAAGCTCCATATAACGGCTGTAGTTCCCTGTGTACTTTTTGGAGCGGTGCCGTTCGATCTCCACAATGGTAGTCACCAGCCGATCAAGGAAATACCGGTCATGGGATACAACGAGCAGTGCCCCTGAATACCCTCTTAGATAATCTTCCAGCCACGTCAGGGTCGGAATATCCAGATAGTTGGTAGGCTCGTCCAGCATGAGCAGGTCAGGTGCCTGAAGCAGGATGCGGGCAAGTGCAAGACGTGTCTTTTGTCCGCCGCTTAAGGTAGCAATCGGAGTATCGGGTGAAAACTCGCCAAAGCCCATTCCGTGCAGGACGCTGCGAATGCGCGTTTCCATGGCATAACCGCCGTGGTCCTTGAACCAATCCGAACGCTGGGCGTAGCGTTCAAGCAGGTCCGAGTACTTTTTCTCGTCCTCCATCTGGGCTGGATCGGCAATATCCTGTTCCATCTTCCGCAGTTCAGCCTCAGCCTGGGTCAGGTGAGAGAAGACATGCATCATCTCCTCCCAGATGGAGCGGTCGGATTGCAGACCACTGTTTTGGGCGAGATAACCCAGGGTTGTCTCTTTCGATTTGAAAATCTGTCCGCCGTCATAGGACATTTCGCCCGCAATGATTTTGAGCAGGGTGGATTTCCCCGCACCGTTCACGCCCACGAGTCCGATGCGTTCACGTTCTAATATTTGTAAGTTCACGCCGTCCAGAATCGGATCGACACCATAACGTTTAATAATTCCGGATACTTGCAGCAGCATATAATTAAGTTCCTCCATAGGTCCAGTTCTTGATTACTCAACTACATTCCAGTTTACATGAAATACAGATCAAATGCACCGATAACGAGCGCCCCGGCGTGTAGTCTTTTTGCTCAACTAATGATAAACTGAAAGAAGACATGTGAATATATGAGGATTTTGCAGAAAATCACTCATTTTAATTTTTTCAACGAGACGACAACTGGTCTTAACATATAATTGTTTTGAATTGACGCTTTTTTACTACCTTCCACATCAACAGGAGGTTATTCAGGAACATGCAGGACCGGACGGAACCCAAAAGCCAGCTTCGTTCCAGACTGATGAAGAGTCGTGATCTGATGGATGAGGCAATTCGGCAGCACGCCATGAGTGAAGTTAGTCTTGTGGCTAAACAGGAGCTGCAGCGACTTCGGCAGGACAAGCAGAGGTTGACGATTTTCAGCTACTTGTCTTATAGAAGCGAAGCATCCACGGCCTTTCTGTTTGAGGATGGCTGGAAGCACGGCGACAGGATGTTTGCACCGAAAGTGCTGGCGAATCCGGACCGTATGGAATTAAGGCGAGTGGCCGGAGAGCACGATATTGAGCCTGGCGTATGGGGGATCCCGGAGCCCAAAGACACCTGCGAGGTGCTTCAGCGTGAGGAATGGCCCAATATTGATCTCGTCATTGTACCCGGCCTCGGATATGATCTTCATGGCGGACGAATTGGTTATGGTGGCGGTTATTATGACCGATTTGCCGAGCAGCTTGAAGAAGAATGCTTCAAGGCAGGGAAAAGGCCGCTTCTCGCTGCACTCGTCTTGCCGGGACAACTGCAGGATGAAATTCCGATGGACCCGTTTGATCTGCGTATGGATCTGTTGATGACAACCGAAGGTATACTACATATCGAATAAAGGGTTGTGATGGTATTGAATTCCAATGCAAGGAATGGATCGGATTCGAGCGAAGGCAAGCTGACACATTTTAACGAGCAGGGACGTGCCCGTATGGTGGATATTTCGGGCAAGGAAGTAACTGTGCGTACGGCAGTGGCCGTATCCAAAGTAACGATGGACCCCTCCACACTGGAAGCCATTCGGGAGGGACGGATCGGGAAGGGCGATGTGCTCGCCGTGGCTCAAATCGCGGGAATCCAAGGCGCCAAGAAAACGTCAGACTGGATTCCGATGTGCCATCCACTGGCACTGAATGGTGTGGATATTCGTTTTGAGGACAATGGACTGGATGAATTGTCGATTCAGGTCACGGTCAAAACAGAAGGCAAAACCGGTGTCGAGATGGAGGCGCTCACGGCGGCTTCAGCAGCGGCACTGACGATCTATGACATGTGCAAAGCATTGCAAAAAGACATGATTATCGGACCAACGATGCTGCAATCCAAAAGTGGTGGCAAAAACGGTGATTTCAACCGATAAGGGACATTTATTTTCATAGAGGAGAAGGGTGATCTTTATGGTGTGGAGAACAGCAATCCTGACAGCCAGCGACAAAGGGGCCCGCGGGGAACGTGAGGATACGAGTGCACAAGTAATCCGGGAGCTAGTGGAAGAGGAACTGGGTGGGGAGATCGTGGAATACCGCATCGTTCCGGATGAACCCGATGAGATTATTGCGGCCTTGATTGAGATGACAGACTATTTTCATGCCGACCTTGTACTAACAACCGGAGGTACGGAGCTGGCGATTCGTGATATTACACCGGAAGCCACGCGTCGGGTTATTGAACGTGAAGTTCCGGGAATGGCAGAAGCGATGCGATACAGCGTTATGAGCAAAAATCGTTCCGCCATGCTGTTCCGGGGCGTGTGCGGGATTCGTGGACGTACGTTGATTGTCAATTTGCCGGGTACACCGAAGGGTGTGCATGAGCATCTGGCTGCGATTATGGATCAGCTTCCCGAAGCGCTCCTGATGGTTACAGGGCAATTTAAGCAATAACGGCAATCAACCCGGAAAGATGTAGAGTTAAAAATCGTTTCTTTTATACTCCTTAGTTGATTTTGCGGGTTATGTAAGTGGTTACATCTGTGGTATGATGGGCTTAATTGTAAATTACAGCAGATCCATCTATGAGTGTAGGGCCAAGTGTACGCATCTTCGAAGCTTGAGACGAGGAGGAATATCAATGTTAAGTTCCATTGGACCAACAGGTTTTATTTTGCTGGCCGTGATCGCTTTATTGTTGTTTGGACCTAACAAGCTCCCGGAACTGGGACGTGCTGTCGGACGTACTTTCCGTGAATTCAAAGAGGGCGCACGTGAAATCATCTCTGAGGATGATTCGTCCAATCGCAAAGAGCAGGAGAAATCCAAGCCGCTGGCAGTGGATAGTGAGCCTGAGACCGCTCCCAAGCCTGTAGACAAGCGTCTGCCGGAGTAACCTGACGGCAATGAATGAGAAATCCCTTCCTGCCGGAAGGGTTTTGTATTTTAAGCTGGCAATAATGGAGGGCAGGAATGACGCAGCAGAATGAAGAAATGACCATTACGGAACATTTGAGCGAGCTGCGCAAGCGGCTGATCTATGTGTTAAGCGTTTTTGTGCTGGGCCTGGTGGCAGGATTCTTCGTAGCAGATCCGGTGTACCGCTATTTAACGAAGGCGGAATCGGCTCAGGGGTTTGTGCTGCATGCCTTCTCCTTCTGGGATGGAATAGGGATCTATATGAAGATTGCCGGTCTGTTTTCATTGATTATTACACTGCCCTTTACGGTGTTTCAGATCTGGAAGTTTGTAAGTCCAGGCTTGCGGCCCCGTGAACGGAAAGCGACACTGAAGTATGTGCCTTATGTATTTTTGTTATTTCTGGTTGGACTGGCCTTTGCGTACTATGTTGTATTTCCAATGGCACTCGCTTTCACTTCCACGATTACGGAGAAGATGGGGCTTGTGGAGACCTATGGAATGAAACAGTATTTCAGTTTCCTGTTTGGAATTGTGCTGCCGGTATCGCTGTTATTCGAGCTTCCGCTGCTCATCATGTTTCTGACAGGGCTTCGGATATTGAATCCAATCCGTCTGCGAAAGATGCGGCGGGTGGCTTATTTTGTCCTGATCTTCATCGCAGTTGTTGTGACGCCGCCGGATTTCATATCCGATCTGCTTGTTATGATTCCGTTACTCCTGTTATATGAGATCAGTGTGTTTCTGTCTGCCATCGTATACCGCAAGCAGCTTGCGGCCGATGAAGCGGCAGAGGCCAGATATGTACGTGCCAACAATGAGCAGAGCGCAGGTTAAGTGAACCTTCCTGTGCTCTTGTTCTTGCAGCTTTCAATTAGACTATGCTCGGTATAATCAATTGCGGAGAGATCTGTGTTCTGGGACAGGCAGGCATATTTTGTCCAGCAATGGATACAATGGTGAAGGGCTGTTTAGTGATTCCGTTACAGCTAATTGGTGACTCGGTAACAGGGTTACGCAACAAGAGGTACGGTGCTGAACACGCTGTTTTGATGTCCTGATGTTAATGCAGCGTAAATTCTCGCATGAATTCTTCAAAAGGACTTGAAATCATGCTTCAAGTTGAGTATCATAAAGTTGGTTGTTAGCACTAAACACTGTCGAGTGCTAATACATATGGCTACAACCTACAATGCAACGTTATATAATTTCAAAAGGAGGCTATTTTTCATGATCAGACCTTTAGGTGAACGCGTATTGGTAGAACCACTGGAGCAAGAGCAAACAACTTCTTTCGGGATCGTACTTCCGGACTCTGCTAAAGAAAAACCGCAAGAGGGCAAAATTATTGCCGTTGGAGCGGGTGCACTGAAAGACGGCGTACGTGTAGCTCTGGAAGTGAAAGAAGGAGATCGCGTAATCTTCTCCAAATATGCCGGAACAGAAATCAAATTCGAAGGTAAAGAATATTTGATTATGAAAGAGAGCGATATCCACGCGATTCTCGACTAATTCAAATTTAATCGGTTAACCGAACCATATAGCAAGATCATTTTACAATATACTAGGGAGGTTTTCTTACCATGGCTAAAGACATTAAATTTAGTGAAGACGCTCGTCGCTCCATGCTTCGCGGTGTGGATGCATTGGCTAACGCAGTAAAAGTAACGCTCGGTCCTAAAGGCCGTAACGTGGTTTTGGAGAAAAAATTCGGAAGCCCGCTCATCACGAATGACGGTGTAACCATCGCTAAAGAAATCGAACTGGAAGATGCATTCGAGAACATGGGTGCACAACTGGTTAAAGAAGTAGCAACCAAAACAAACGATGTTGCTGGTGACGGTACTACAACAGCGACTGTACTTGCTCAAGCACTGATCACAGAAGGTCTGAAAAACGTAACTGCAGGCGCTAGCCCAATCGGTATCCGCAAAGGGATCGACAAAGCAGTTAAAGCGGCTGTTGCTGAACTGCAATCCATCTCCAAACCAGTTGAAACTAAACAATCCATCGCACAAGTTGCAGCTATCTCTGCAGCTGACGAAGAAGTAGGCGAACTGATCGCTGAAGCTATGGAAAAAGTGGGCAAAGACGGCGTAATCACTGTTGAAGAATCCCGTGGATTCGCAACGGAGCTGGAAGTGGTTGAAGGTATGCAATTCGACCGCGGTTACATCTCTCCATACATGATCACAGATACGGACAAAATGGAAGCTGTTCTGGACAACCCGTACATCCTGATCACAGACAAAAAAATCTCCAGCACACAGGACATCCTGCCATTGCTTGAGAAAATCGTACAACAAGGTAAACCACTCGTATTGATCGCTGAAGATATCGAAGGCGAAGCACTCGCGATGCTGGTTGTGAACAAACTGCGTGGTACATTCAACGCTGTAGCGGTTAAAGCTCCTGGCTTTGGTGACCGTCGTAAAGCAATGCTGCAAGATATCGCTGCCCTCACTGGTGGCCAAGTGATCACGGAAGAACTGGGTCTGGACCTGAAATCCGCTGTTGTGGAACAACTGGGTACAGCTCGCCAAATCCGTGTAACTAAAGAAAACACAATCATTGTTGACGGTGCTGGTAACAAATCCGATATCGATGCACGTGTTAGCCAAATCCGTACACAACTGGAAGAAACAACTTCCGAGTTCGACAAAGAGAAACTGCAAGAGCGTCTGGCTAAATTGTCCGGCGGCGTAGCAGTAATCAAAGTCGGTGCGGCTACTGAAACTGAATTGAAAGAACGCAAACTGCGCATCGAAGATGCCCTGAACGCAACTCGCGCTGCGGTTGAAGAAGGTATCGTATCCGGTGGTGGTACTGCGCTCCTGAACGTATATCAAGCGGTTGCTGGTGTAGCACTGTCCGGTGACGAGCAAACAGGTGTTAACATCGTGCTGAAAGCACTGGAAGCACCAATCCGTACGATCGCTGCTAATGCTGGCGAAGAAGGTTCTGTCATCGTGGAACGTCTGAAAAAAGAGCAAGTGGGCGTGGGCTTCAACGCTGCTACTGGCGAATGGGTAAACATGATCGAAGCAGGAATCGTTGACCCTGCGAAAGTAACTCGCTATGCGCTGCAAAATGCAGCTTCCGTAGCGGCTATGTTCTTGACTACTGAAGCGGTTATCGCTGACAAGCCAGAACCTGCAGGCGCTGCTGGCGCTCCTGATATGGGCGGCATGGGTGGAATGGGCGGCATGATGTAATAAAGGTTTAACAACCTTTATGAACCATCTAGCAACTCATATCCATGAGTAGAAGAAGACTCCGAGAGATGTACACTTGAACAAGTGGCTTCTCTTTGGGGTCTTTTTGTTTCGTTTGATGACAGAAGGATGGGAGACTGCTTGCAGGCAATCTAATATTTGATGTAACTTTCATCTCAATTTCAGATTCACTTAAGGTATTGAAGGTAATATCAATCTTGTAAGCCCCTTCTCGTGTTAAATAGATGTGTGAATGGCCCTATCGGATTGTCCTCCGGTAGGGCACTCTTTTTCCTAAATTATTCTTGAGATGGTATGATAGAGAAAATAGTAGAGTGATTGAAAAAGTTAGTTATCCTTGCGTTTGGGAGGGGAGTTTTCGGTGGACGCCAGGCTGCACCCGTTGTTCAGGCCAATCCAGATTAATGGGACCGATGTACACACCTATTACATAGAACAACCACCGTCTCACCCGATGACAGCCCATATCGCTTGCTTCTGGGAATCGGGGACTACTTCTTATGCTGGTTACAATCCTTTAGAGAGTGTGCCCGGCAGAGTATTACCTGATGGTTGTACGGATATTCTGATAACATATGATGCTGTTCTTCAGCAGCATTCTTTTGCCTACTGTGGCAATTATACCGAGCCGTTTGCCATTCCAGTGAGTGTAGAGGTCAACCCGCCTGCGGACTACACCTTTGGTGTTCGGTTTTTTCCCGGTGGGGCACGTCACTTTCACGGTTTGCCGCTGGAATCCTTCACGGACAGGCGCATCCCCTTGGAGGAATGCTGGCCAGCTAACATCGACGAGCTTCGCGAGCGAATGGCTGGGACCAAGCATTTTGAAGAGAGGGTGCAGGTCATGAAGACGTATTTGTGCCTATTATCTGGGGATGGAAGTACATATGAGAAAGATTTGATGAAAAATGCCATGCACCGAATCTTTGTGAACGGTGGACGGATGAGTGTGAAAGAGCTGGCCAGCCGAGAGGTTGTGAGTGAGCGGCAGCTGCATCGCAAGTTCGGTGAATGGGTGGGGATCAGCCCTAAACGGTTTAGCGAGGTGGTTCGATTTCACTGTGTTCTGAGAGAAATCCATCAGGGGCAGCGTACGGACTGGGCAGCACTGGCTCAGAATCATGGATTTTTTGACCAGGCACATCTGATTCGGCAATTTCGCAAGTTGTATGGAGAAACGCCGCTTACCGCGGCCAAAGAGCATCGCCGGATGCTGTCCGAAAAGTACAATAGATCAGACGAGACTTCGTTTATACTGGAAATGCGAGAATTATAATAAAGGAGACATGAACGATGAATGGAACAATGCAAATTCGGGATCATTTGTTGGATGAGTTGGAGACAGGTGTACGGACCGGAGCTTCCCTGATTCGCCTGATTCGTCCGGAAGACTGGGCTTATCGCCCTCAGGAAAACATGCGTTCACTGGTGGAGCTGGTTCACCACTGGATCCAGATTACGGCATCTGACCTTGCCATCATGCAGGAGAAAAGTGAAGCGGAAGTTGGAACAATAGAAAATAGTTTATCTGGTATTGAGGATATTGAACAGCTGGAAGCGGTCCTGTGGCGCAATTTTGAAACGTACAAAGCGTACATCGTATCACTGAGTGAAGAAGATCTGTTGAATCGGTCTACGACTGCCTTTTATATGGAACATGGGCATGTACAGGTGAAATGGCAAATTGAGACGGTAACCCATGTGTTCCATCATCGTTCCCAGTTGTACAACTATCTTAAGCAACAAGGACATGAGTTAAACTTTTTCATGTTATATGCATAATCATGAGGCCCTGAAGGCAGACACATCTTGTGTCGATTCCTTTGGGGCTTTTTTGTGTTAGTGGCCTATATAAACTATGAATTCTATCAAAATGGACGTAGTTCCACGGTCAATTTACCGTTACAATGCTAGATTCCAAACATAGAATACCGTATCAAAGCAAAAGGAGGTGATTTCAATGGCCATCCTTTTACCACAACAGTTTTACAGCTTGGCTGCTGGTGTAGGGAAATCGTATTACGAAAATCTGTTTGGAGGTACTAATGCCAGCATCACTGTCAACAACTTTGGACCTGCTCCGGTAGACCTGGTTGTAACTCGTGTCAATGCACCCGTGATCACATATACGATTCCTGCAGGTAACAGCCTCACGTTGTCGGTTCATTTGCTGCTCGTTGCTGCCTTGTTAACTACGGTTGCAGGCGCTTCGACCGGTACGATCCAAATCGCAACATCTGATTTCTAATGAACGCAGCATGCTTTGATAAGCCCTTGTCGGACAATATGTCGACAGGGGCTTTTCTTATTTATGATGAGATAATTTAGATGAATGTATGAATAGAGTCACAGCCTGTTATTTCTAATATTACATCCTTTTGTTTATGAGAGAAGCTATACGAGTAATTTATAATAGAGTCATTCGTAGAAGCATGCTTAGAAGCAGGAGGGGTAGGATTATGGATCAAACCAATAAAACAGGCGTGAAGAGCAGAGAAACAATTCTGGAAACGGAACGTCTTCAATTCTCCACCTGGAGCGAGGAGGACCGACCCTTGGCTTCTGCACTTTGGGGGGATCCCGAGGTGACGAAGTGGATTAGCAGCAAGGGTTTCATGAGCGAGGATGAGATCGAAGCCAGACTCGCGCAGGAAATGGAACGGCAGCGGGAGATGGAGGTGCAGTACTGGCCGCTTTTTAATAAGGAAACAGGTGTGTTCGTAGGGTGCTGCGGATTACGTCCTTATGCACCAGAGGAGAAAATCTATGAATTCGGAGTCCACCTGACCAGAGATCACTGGGGGAAAGGGTATGCACTCGAAGCGGGGAAGGCTGTTATCCGCTATGCATTTGAGCAATTGGGTGTTCATGCACTTTTCGCAGGACATCATCCAGAGAATGGTGTATCCAAACGGCTGCTGCAGAAGCTGGGATTTACCTATAAGAAAGATGAATTCTACGAGCCGACAGGCAAGATGCATCCGTCTTACTTATTGTCGGAATCAGACATGGAGTAGTTGTACCTATACCGCGTTGTTCGTTTTTCATTGTTTTTTATGCGATTTTCAGCTTCTATTAAGGTAGAGGGGGTAAGATATTTCTTGTAAACCCCTTCTCGTGTTAGATAGATGTGTGACTAGCCCTGCCGGAATCCGGCAGGGTATTTTTTTTATATTTTAAAATAAAAGATAAAATCAAATAAAAACAAAAATAAATAAAGAATAATTACGGTTATTTTATTGACTGGTAAAGACAAACAAAGGTATAATGAATGTGAAAAAAGGAACTTACTATGTACGTGAATCATATCGATCGACATTTCCAAATAAGGAGAGAATGATCATGAACGTGACCCTTAGAAACGAAGCAACGCAAGCAGCTGGTTGGGATATCCCTTTTATCCGTGAGATGGCAGAGATTACGCAGCATATGTGGAAAAATGGTTGGGATGAGCGCAACGGAGGGAATGTCAGTTATCTGCTGGAAGAAGAAGAAGTGGCCAGATACATTGATGTCCAACAGGTTATAAGGCGGATTAAACCCGCGTTTTCGGTACATGAACTGGCAGGCAAATATGTGATCGTAACCGCATCGGGCAAATATTTCAAAAATGTACTTGCGGATCCGGAGAGCAATCTGGGCTTGCTGCGTGTCTCGAATGATGGAGAAGAACTGGAGGTCCTCTGGGGATTGAAGAACGGGGCGAATCCAACGAGTGAGCTGCCTACGCATTTTATGAGCCATATTGAGCGTCTGAAGGTGGACCCGAACCACCGGGTGGTCATGCATAACCATGCCACTAACGTGCTGGCGATGACGTTTATCCATGAACTGGATGAAGTGAAATTTACGAAAACCCTATGGCAGATGTGTACGGAATGTGTGGTCGTTTTCCCGGATGGCGTTGGCATCATCCCGTGGATGGTACCTGGATCGAATGAAATCGGCCGTGAGACGGCGGAGAAAATGAAGGAAGTTCATGCGGTCATCTGGCCACAGCACGGGATCTTCGGGACAGGAACAACCATCGATGAGGCCTTCGGTCTCATTGAGACGATTGAGAAAGCAGCTCAGGTTTACATGTTGGTTGCGGGCCATGAGATTCAGCAGCGAATTACGGACGAACAGCTGACCACGTTGGCTCAGGCGTTCGGGGTTACCCCGCGTGCAGGTATACTGAATCCAAAATTTAGCGGATAGACCAGGAGAGTTTGCGATTCACATGGAAAGGTCGGCTCTCAAGTTACACCTAAGAAACTTCTAATTGGTGAGAAAAGTATTGGGAGAACATCTAAATTAATGCAATTGACAACCGCCCTAAATCTTGGTAAAGTTCTATAAAACCGCATAATGCATTCTGGGAATGTTACCGATATGGGCATAACCTGAGCTGGCTTGTTTACGCTACATGTGTAGACAGGCTGGTTCAGGTTTTTTTGTTGCCCTGGATTGGAGACGTGGTTGTACATTACTTAATGGAGCTGAAAGGAGAGTTCGTTATGAGCAATTTCAAATTTCCTGAAAACTTTTTGTGGGGTGGTGCCATTGCCGCCAATCAGGCCGAAGGAGCTTACCTGGAGGATGGCAAAGGGCTGAGCATCGTGGACCTCCTGCCTTCCGGAGAGAATCGCAGAAGCATCATGAAGGGGAACGTTCCGGGATTTAAGCCACAGGACGGAGAATTTTATCCTTCACATGAAGCAATTGATTTTTACCACCGTTATCCGGAGGATATCGCGCTATTTGCTGAAATGGGATTCAAGGCACTCCGTGTTTCCATAGCATGGGCACGCATTTTTCCGAGTGGGGAAGAGTCGGCGGCAAACGAAGCTGGGCTGCGGTTTTACGACCATCTTTTTGATGAAATGCTTAAGCACGGAATTGAACCGGTTGTAACACTTGCCCACTTCGATGTACCAGTCAACCTGATTGAGAAGTACGGGAGCTGGAGAAACCGCAAGCTGGTGAATTTGTTCGAAACCTATGCCAAAACCGTATTTACGCGTTACAAGGATAAGGTTAAATACTGGATGACATTCAACGAAATCAACATGCTGTTGCATTTGCCGTTTCTGGGTGCCGGCTTGGCTTTCAAGGAAGGGGATAATATAAAAGAAATTCAGTATCAAGCTGCTCATCATCAGCTGGTCGCAAGCGCATTAGCCGTTAAGGCCTGCCATGAGATCATTCCTGGGGCCATGATTGGCTGTATGCTTGCAGCGGGCAGCTTCTATCCGTATACCTGTAATCCAGACGATGTGTTCCAGGGTATGGAGAAGGACCGGGAGTCTTACTTCTTCATCGACGTGCAGTCGCGGGGGGCATATCCCGGCTATGCAAAACGCTTCTTTAAGGATCATGGTCTGAACATCGTGATGGAACCGGGGGATGCTGACATTCTGAGAGATCATACCGTAGATTATATCGGATTTAGCTATTATTCCAGCCGAACAACAAGTACTGATCCGGAAGTGGTGAAAAACATGACCAGCGGTAATGTATTTGGATCAGTCGCTAATCCTTATTTGGAGAAATCCGACTGGGGATGGACGATCGATCCGAAGGGATTCCGCATAACGGCCAATCAACTGCATGATCGCTATCAAAAACCACTCTTCGTGGTCGAAAATGGTCTTGGGGCCAACGACGAAGTTGCGCCAAACGGAGAAATTCACGATGACTATCGCATTGATTACCTGAAGCGGCATGTTGCCGAAATGGGTGAAGCGCTGCAGGATGGCGTTGAAATTATCGGTTACACTAGCTGGGGGCCAATCGATATCGTGAGCGCATCGTCTGGCGAGATGAAAAAGCGCTACGGTTATATTTACGTAGATCGCGACAACACAGGACATGGTGATTTGAAGCGAATCAAGAAAAAAAGTTTTCATTGGTATAAGAAAGTCATTGCATCCGGAGGTACGGATTTGGAGGCGTAAGACAATACCTTGTTCATTCCGAAGGTTCACCTCGGCTGGTGGATCTTCGGAGTAACAGGGTTCCTGTGAAAGCGTTGACATATCTGTGAGTTCGCGATATACTTTACGCAATTATATCGTTTTGGGATTGTTACTACATATCATGTAGGCAAAACCTAAGCATGCAAAATTAGGCGTCGGTTTATTTGTCGTTCGTACCGGGTAGTTACGCTCTCAAGGGCGTTAATTGCCTTAGGCAAAAAGCTGTCCGTCTTCCGAGAATAACGTTTCAGGACGTTTTTCCGTTTTGTACTGCTTCAGGTTTTTTTTGCATCTCCAAAACGCGATAGGTTGTAGTTACGAGTGGATCGTGAATGGGGGATGGAAGTGAAAATAGCCAAGGTCATTAACAACAATGTAATCAGCACTTATCAGACAGACGGGGCTGAGCTTGTCGTGATGGGACGAGGAATTGCCTTCAAGAAGAAACCGGGAGATAAAGTAGACGAGACCCGCATCCAGAAGGTATTTGCCCTTAAGAATAAGCAGACTTCTGATAATTTCAAAATGCTGCTGCGTGAAGTTCCGATCGAACTGATCGAAATTGTCGAAGAGGTCATCACCCATGCTAAGGATAACATGGGGAGAAGCCTGAATGAAAATATTTACGTGTCCTTGACGGATCATATTCATTTTGCAATCGAACGCTATCGCGAGGGTGTCGATATTAAAAATGTGATGTTATGGGAGATCAAACAGCTCTATAAGTCTGAATTTATTCTAGGATTGAACACGCTGGAACAGATCAAATCCAGGCTTGGATACGAACTTCCCGAAGATGAGGCTGCCTTCATCGCGCTGCATATTGTGAATGCAGAAATGAATGAAGAAGTTGTGACCACGATGAACATGACCAAATTCATTCAACAAATCATCAACATTGCGAAATATCATTTCAAGATGGAATTTGACGAGGAATCCCTTAGCTATTTTCGGTTCATCACCCATCTGAAGTTCTTCTCGCAGCGAGTATTAAATGGAACGCATTATAACAACAATTATGATCATATCTACGACATGATTAAAGAGAAGCATCAAGAAGCAGCGGCCTGCACAGAAAAAATCCAAATGTTTGTCAAAAAAGAATACGATCACGACCTGACGAACGAGGAAAAACTGTATCTGACGGTACATATTGAAAGAGTGGTTAATCGTTAATAAATAAATGTTGACAAAAATGGTTTTATAATTATATTATGTGATTAACAGGAAGAACATATGATTTAACTGGGATTGTTACTGGTTATGCAGGCAAAACCTAAGCCATGAAAAGGATGCATCGTTTGTGCACCTTTCTTCAAGGCTTAGGTTTTTTGCGTGCAAAAAATCAAAGACCTGTCGTCAATAAACATGGGGGTGCAGAACATGAGTCATGAAAAGCTGGCCAAAGATATCGTTCAGCTGGTCGGTGGGGAGAAAAATGTCGTTTCTCTGGTGCATTGCGCAACGCGCTTGCGGTTTGTATTAAAAGACGACGCCAAAGCCGACAAGAGCAAGTTGGAAAAATTGGATGGTATCATTGCCGTAAAGGAGAACGGTGGACAGTTCCAGGTTGTCGTTGGCAATACGGTACCCGAGGTATACAGTGCTATCGGAAAAGTAAGCAACATTTTGGATGATTCCTCGCCCAAGGAAAAATCGGGTAAATCCGTCAAAGGTATTGGCGGCATTATCGACGTGATTTCAAGCATCTTTGCTCCACTTTTGGGTGTCATGGCGGGAGCCGGTATTTTGAAGGGACTTCTGCTGATCACCAGCAATGCAGGCTGGCTTGAAACAACGGACACAACCTATATTATCCTTTATGCTGCTGCAGATAGTCTGTTCTACTTCCTGCCGATGCTGTTAGCGGTTACAACCGCGCGAAAATTTCAGGGGAATATTTTCGTTGCACTGACCATTGCGGGCGCATTAATATATCCGACCATTATTACGTTGAAAAATGAAGGTACACCAACCGATTTCTTTGGCATTCCGGTAATTATGATGAGTTATTCATCGACTGTTATTCCCATCATCATATCGGTTATCGTGATGAGTTTGTTGGAGAAATGGTTCAGTAAAGTGATCCACCAGAGCGTCAAAAATTTCATTACGCCGCTGTTGCTCTTAGTCATCATGGTTCCGCTGACGCTAATTGCATTTGGACCATTCGGTGTATATGTAGGTAATGCCATCGCTTCAGCTCTGGTTGCCGCATTTGGCTTCAGTCCTTTGCTTGCGGGAGCCGTTATGGGTGCGGGCTGGCAATTGTTCGTCATTTTTGGGGTGCACTGGGGCCTGGTGCCAATCTTCATCAACAATGTCGCGGTTCACGGCCGTGATGGCATTAAGCCTGCCGCAACAGCTTCGGTATTCGCTCAGACGGGAGCTGCATTTGGAGTCATGCTTAAAACGAAGAACAAAAAGCTGAGAACCCTTGCAGGGTCCTCCACGCTTACGGCTTTGTTCGGGATCACTGAACCGGCGATCTATGGGGTTACGCTTCCGCTGAAACGCCCATTTATTGCAGGTCTTATCGGAGGTGCGATCGGAGGCGCAATTATCGGCCAAGCGGGGACCCAAGCTTTCGCATCTGGTGCGCCGGGGTTGCTGACCCTACCGATCTTCTACGGCCCAGGCGGTCAAGGTTTCCCGGGATTAATTATCGGAATTGTCGTTTCCTTTATCGTGTCGGCAGTATTAACATATATTATGGGCTTTGAAGATCCGGTGAGTGAAGAAGAAAACAAGGACGGAACAGCCGAGAAAGCCGTTCACTTGGCAACCTCGACGCAGGCAGCAGACCAACTGGTGCTTAGCCCGATCCAAGGCAAAATCGTTGATCTGACGGAAGTTCCGGACCCGGCCTTTTCGTCCGGGGCTATGGGTCAAGGCATTGCCATTGAGCCAAGTGTAGGAAGAGTGGTTGCTCCGTTTGATGGCACGGTTACGGTGGCCTTCAAGAAAAAACACGCACTGGCTGTCGTATCCGACAGCGGTGCAGAAATATTAGTTCATGTCGGTGTGGACACCGTCAAATTGGATGGGCAGCATTTTGTCTCGCATATCAAGGAAGGCGATCGGGTGAATGCTGGAGATCTGCTGCTAGAGTTCGACATTACCCAAATCAAGGCTGCGGGATATGCTACGGTAACACCGATTATTGTAACGAACTCTGCTAATTACCAGCAAGTGCTGCCGGTTAAAGCCAGTGGAGAGGTTAATGCCCAAGATTCGCTGCTGAGCCTTTACGGTTCAAAGTAGACTGCAAATAACTTCACTTTTCAAACCAATATTTTCAGTGAGGGAACGGTTTTTGAACTTTTAGCTACTGCTGTTAGTTACTTTATAAATACATGCATTCAACTTCTATAAAATGAATGGCCTTTGGTTCTATGAACCAAGGGCCATTTCTTATTTTTCGGCTAACAAACGTCATTTTGGTTCAAAAAAGTTCAAAACACTGATAAAGAACCGCTTTGTTATCCATTATTGAATCGTAGGGTGCATTATCACACGCTGGCGATTTTCGGGTGAAATGACGTATTGTCAGGGAGCTTTGGATTTTGCATAATAACAATGCTTCACAGATGAGAGATGGAAGGAAGTCATGATCATGCTTGGCAAAATGAAGAGAATCTTAATCGGCAGACCGATGAAATCGGCTGAACTGGATGCAGAAAAGTTGGGGAAATGGAAGGCGCTCGCCATCCTGTCCTCCGATGCGCTATCCTCTGTAGCCTATGGAACGGAACAGATTTTGCTGGTGCTCGTAGCGGCCGGATTTGCCGCCTTGTGGTATTCTGTGCCCATTTCCATCGCCGTACTCGGATTACTCGTCATTTTAATTTTTTCCTACCGTCAGACGATATTTGCTTATCCTACAGGTGGCGGTGCGTATATCGTAGCCAAGGATAATCTGGGGACAACATCCAGCCTGATTGCTGGAGGATCACTGCTGGTCGATTATATTTTAACGGTTGCTGTAAGTTCATCTGCAGGGACAGATGCTATTACATCGGCTTTTCCGGTACTTCATGATTACAGCGTAGTGATTGCATTAATAATGATTGTTTTTCTGACGATTATGAATTTGCGAGGGGTTACGGAATCGGCTTCCGTACTGGCCATTCCGATCTACCTGTTTATCTTTTCAATTGCGGTTTTGATTATATCGGGCGGCATTAAGTTTCTGACAGGCGGCATGGAAGCAGCCGCGCCTGAATTCGGAACAAGTCTGTCTCATGTGAGTATATTTCTGCTGCTGAAGGCATTCAGCTCCGGCTGTTCCGCTCTGACTGGTGTGGAGGCTGTCAGTAATGCCATTCCAAATTTCAAGCAGCCTGCTGAGAAAAATGCAGCTGGCACGCTGATGCTCATGGGATGCATTCTCGGGGTTATGTTTATCGGGATCACCTTGCTCGCCTTCGGTTACGGAGTGAAGCCGGATCCCCATGCTACGGTGATTTCACAGATTGCCGAAGCAACTTTCGGCAGAGGCTGGATGTATTTTATCATTCAAGGTGTGACGGCACTCATCTTGTTCCTGGCAGCCAATACGGCGTATTCCGCATTCCCGCTGCTGTCCTTCATGATGGCCAAGGACAAATATATGCCTCATATGTTTATGGTTAGGGGAGACCGGCTGGGCTTCTCGAACGGCATTATTTTCCTGAGTGTCATGTCTGCCTTGCTTGTTGTTGGATTCAAAGGAAATACGGAAAGCCTGATCCCGCTCTACGCGGTGGGCGTGTTTATCCCATTCACCCTGTCACAGCTCGGCATGATGATACGCTGGATCAAGGTTAAACCGTCCGGCTGGCAGATGAAGCTGCTGGTGAATACAGTCGGTATGCTGACCACTCTGTCGATCACATTGATCTTCATTTTCACCAAGTTCACGCAAACGTGGGTCATCTTTATCTTTTTGCCACTCGTTGTATATGTCTTCATGCGTATTCACCGCCATTACTGCAACATTGCAGATGAGCTGCGCATTGATATTAAGATGGATAAGCCAGCGCAAAAAGGCAATACGATTGTCATTCCGGTAGCTGGGATTACGCGGGTGGTCATGAACACGATCAGTTATGCACAGACGATGTCGGATCATGTGGTGGCCTTGTATATCGGATTCGATGATGAGTCCATCCGCAAGATGGAGCAGAAGTGGGAGGAATGGAACCCGGGTGTGCGGCTGGTTGTTATCAAATCGAGATATCGCAGCATTATGGGCCCGCTGAAGAAATTCATCGATACCGTGGAGTGGAAAACGGCCGAGACTGACCATATCACGATTTTGATTCCGCAATTCATCACCAAGCATTGGTGGCAAAATGTACTGCATAACCAGACCAGCTTCATGATCCGGGCCTATCTGATTAATTATAAAGACGTGATTGTGACGACGGTACCGTATCATCTTAATCGATAGATTGCTGTGCCACTGCCTATTTGGCGGTGGCGACTTATCTGATTTCTACCGATTACTTTGCCTTTTCCATGCTATCGCTGATAGCCAATGATCTTAACTAATCAACAAGTTCAATTGGACTTATTGTAGATTATTGTAAAAAAAGGATGGGGATATTATGACATCCTCGTTTATATTTCGTTTACAGAATGAACTGCAGCAATATCCCGGAATGGGGATTGCTGCGGTTTTTTCGTTCGTTTATAAGCCTCCAACCTGTCGATCTGAATGCTCGCTCATCGGGTAAAGTCCATTGTCCACGATTAACGTGAAGTTGATTCTGAGTGAATCCTGCTGTGACATTCGACTTTTACACTAGATAACGTGGTGTTGATGAAGCTTAAGTACCATTCACACACCGAATGCATAGACCAAGGGGGAAGAAAATCCGATGAGTGAGCTTGACAACCGGATCAGCTTGCCCGCCGCCAGACGGCGCGTATCCGATACTAAAGAGCGCCGGACAGCTTCGCTGCGAGTACAGCGAATGCGGGAGAATCTGCTGGCCTATGGTTTCCTGGCACCATCGCTGCTTTTGTTTGCAGTGTTTCTGTTTTACCCAATGTTTAAGTCTGTTTATCTGAGTCTGCACTCCACAGATCCTACCGGGCAAATCGCGGCTTACGTGGGAATGGACAACTTCAAGGCTGTGTTTCAGTCGGGGCTGTTTTTGCAGGGAATGAAAGTAACGCTGCTGTTTGTCCTGTTCACTGTGCCAACAGGCATACTGGCTGCCTTGATTCTGGCTGCATTGACTCACAACCGTTTCAAGGGCATGCGCTTGTTCCAGTTTGTATTCTCTCTGCCGGTTGTATTATCAGTGGGTTCGTCGGCCGTCATCTGGAAGTTCCTGTTCCACCCGACTCTAGGCATGTTGAATTATCTGCTTAGCAAGGTGGGCATCGATCCAATTCCTTGGCTGACCAGTCCGGATTGGGCGCTAGTCTCCATTTCCATCATGACAATCTGGATGAATCTCGGATTCAATTACATCATCTTGTCCAGCGGATTGCAGGGCATCCCGGATGAAATTTATGAAAGTGCGAAGATAGATGGTGCAGGTCCGCTGCTCACGTTTCGCAAAATCTCCATGCCACTGCTTTCACCGACCCTGTTTTTTGTAACAGTTGTATCGATCATCGGAGCCTTTCAGTCTTTTGGACAGATTAACATATTAACCCGTGGGGGGCCGATGGACAGTACCAATGTATTCGTTTATTCCATCTATCAGGAAGCCTTCGTGAATTTCCGCTTCGGGACGGGAAGTGCACAGGCACTCATCCTCTTCGCGGTCATTATGCTGCTAACCCTGATTCAGTTCAAGTGGGTGGAAAGGAAAGTGCATTACCAATGAGGACACCGTGGACGAAAACGCTATTGTATGTATTGCTTACCATCTGTGCAGCGCTAGTGCTGTATCCGGTGTTGTACACCTTTTTCATGGCCGTCATGACGCCTGAGGATGCCAGCGCCTATCCGCCACATATCATTCCGAAGTCGATCGATTTATCCAACTTTACCGAAGTGTTTGATATCGTTCCCATCGGTTCCTTCATCGGAAATACGTTTCTGGTTGCAGGTCTGACGATGCTTGGACAGCTGATAACAGCGAGTATGGCTGCGTATGCTTTTGCCAAAATGCAGTTTAAAGGCAAAAACGTCATCTTCAGCATGTTTGTCGCAACGATGATGATCCCGTGGGAAGTCACCATGATTCCCAATTATCTGACCATCCGCAGCTGGGGGTGGCTGGATAGCTATCAAGGGCTTACCGTACCATTTCTGGCCACGGCATTTGGTACATTCCTGTTAAGGCAGTTCTTCATGCAGCTGCCGAAGGAGCTGTTCGAGGCGGCAAAGATCGATGGATGTGGACATATCCGCTACTTTGTATCACATGTTCTTCCGCTATCCCGTCCTGCATTAGGGACGCTGGCGATCTATTCATTCCTGAATATGTACAACTCGTATCTCTGGCCACTGCTTGTAACCAACACACCTGAGATGAGAACGGTGCAGATCGGAATTTCGATGCTGGAGTTCCAGGAATCCACGGCGTGGAACCTGGTGTTTGCCGGAACGGCGCTAGTTATCCTGCCGTCATTGCTGCTGCTTGTTTTCGGATTGAAACAGCTTGTCCGCGGTATGGCTGCAGGCGCACTGAAGGGCTAGTTAAGTAAATACGTTGTGCATTCAGGTTGGCGGGTTTGTTACCCAGGAGCGAATAAATAAGGCGCACTCTTAAAATAAGTTCTTTAATGGCTGCAATTAGTGAAGGGAACGAAATCGATTCTGTAGAAGTGGAGCGTTCGCCTTTGTCTCAAAATTTAAACAACTAAAATTAATTCAAATAAATTTGGAGACAACAGCGATCGAAAGAACGATTCGTACCCGTAACGTCTAACTTGCAGGACGTAAGCACTTGTTTTTGAACTGAGCCACAAATAAAAGGAGAGAGATTATGCGTTTGAAAAAAAGAGGCACATTTGCATTGATGTTGGCAGCACTCATGTTGGTCATATCCGCCTGCGGCGGCAAAACAGAGACAAGCAGTCCGGTAAGTGGAGCTCAAGCGGATGCGGCAGCTGCTGAGCCGACTCAACTGACGTGGTGGCATTCCATGTCCGGAGCAGGGGAGAAAGCCATTAACCAGCTCGCTTCCGATTTCAATGCAAGTCATCCGGATATTCAGGTAAAAGCAATCTATCAAGGGAAATACGATGAGAGTCTAAACAAGCTGAAAGCATCCATGGGATCGGACAGCGGTCCAGACATCATCCAGGTATACGAAATCGGCAGCAAGTTTATGATCGATTCGGGCATGATCACACCAGTACAGAATTTTATCGACAAAGACAAGTTCGACCTGTCCCAACTGGAGCCGAATATCATCCGTTATTACACGATTGATGGCAAACTGAACGCCATGCCTTTCAACACTTCAAACCCGATTCTGTACTACAACAAGGATATGTTTAAGGCAGCAGGTCTTGATCCAGAGAATCCACCGAAGACGTATGAAGAGTTTGAACAAGCGGCAAAAGCACTCGCGAAAGACGGCAAGCCGGGTGCATCCATGGCAATCTACGGCTGGTTCATGGAGCAGTTCTTCGCAAACCAGAATGCAGATTATGTAAACAATGGTAACGGAAGAGACGGCGCTGCGACGGAATCTCTCTTGAATTCTGAAGCGGGTGTGAAGACGCTGACATGGTGGAAAAAGATGATTGATGAGAAGACTCTCTCCAATCTGGGACGCAGCACAGATGATACAACGGCGGCATTTACCGCAGAGCAAATCGGTATGACACTGGATTCCACCGCTGGATTGCGCAAAATTGTAGAAGGTGCTGGTGGCAAGTTTGAACTGGGAACAGGCTTCCTGCCTCGTCCGGCAGATGCCAAAGAAGGTGGTGTGGTTGTAGGTGGCGCAAGCTTGTATATCATGAACAACAAATCGGAAGCACAGCAGCAGGCTGCTTGGGAATTCATCAAGTACTTGGCGACACCTGAAGTACAAGCGAGCTGGAGTGTTGCGACAGGATACTTCCCAATTACGACAGCAGCCTACGACCAGCAAATATTAAAGGATAATATGGCGAAGTACCCGCAATTCCAGACAGCAGTCGACCAATTGCACGCTTCCGCTGATTCGACAGCAACATCCGGGGCTGTAATGGGCGTATTCCCTGAGGCTCGACAACTTGTCGAAGGAGCGATTGAGACGGTACTGAACGGACAAGGTACACCGCAAGAAGCACTCGATGCAGCTGCGAAACAAATTACAGACAAGATTGCCCAGTATAACAGCACAGTAAAGAAATAAGAAAAAGTGTAGTAATCGAACGGGATCATCCGTTAGGTACAGTATCGAAGTATTATATAACAACACAGCGTATGCGGCGCTCTTGATGGAACGTCGCATCGTTTTGCTGTGTCTAAAAGCATGATCAAGATTCGGGTTAACACTTCTTTTAACATTAAAATGTTATCAGTTTATGTCGAGAAAGATATTTGATTAAGAATCAATGTAATAATACCTAACTCGAAATAGTCAATTGTGCATGTGCTAATAATTATTTAGGGTCATAAAGTCGTGTTTTTCATCAAAAAGAGGTCCTGTATTTGATTTCAAATCACTATTTATTAAAACTGTGTAAAGTATATGTACTAATTTATATCAAACGACAAGAATATGGTTTACATCATAAAAGAGTTCAGTTATCTTATATTTGAACCAATGTACAAGCTCTTTGAACAAATGATTGCAAATTCGAGACATGGGGGTAGGAAAAGGATGCATAGTAAGCGAATAAGGAGTTGGCTCAGATTATTCTTAGCCATGGTGCTGCTGATCACAGGAGCTATTCCGGTTGGGTTATTTAACAGCAAGGCAGCTGCTGCGGACGAGCCGTTGACGGTTGCTCAGGCACTGGCTATGGAATCAAATGACTCATCCGCCACGGTGGAAGGTTATGTCGTAGGAACATTTAGTAATGGTCCAAACGTAAATCTGAATTCACCATTTACACTGGACACTAATTTTGCAATCGCAGATAGCCCTGAAGAGACAAATATCAGCAAGATGATGCCTGTTCAGGTGCCGACATCTGCTCCCCGAAGCATTTTCGGACTACAAAGTAATCCTTCCTTGTATAAATCCAAAGTTCGTATTAACAATGGCACGTTGTCTCAATACTTTAGTTCCAAAGGGATACGCTCTGTTACCTCAACCACCTTCCAACTGATTGATGAGACGCCTGAAAACAAAGTGGCAAACGTTACCGCTAATCCCTCCTCAGGTATGGTTCCAGCTGGAACAAAGGTTACTCTTGCAACAACCACAGTTGGTGCCGCAGTCTACTACAAGCAAAATGACAACACCGACTATCTCCCATACACCGTTCCCATTACAGTAAATGATGCAACTTATATTGAAACCTTTGCAGCAAAAGATGGTCTAGAAAATAGTGATGTTACCAATTTCGATTATACAATCGTGGATAATACGCCAATCTCCATCTCCAGTGCCAGGAACCAATCGGAGAACACCCCGGTTACCGTTCGAGGAATTGTGACCTACCGGGAAGAGTCTGGAGGCATGGCCAATCTGTACATCCAGGATGAGAATGCAGGGATCGTCGTTCGTGGAACGGATTCCACAGTAGAGCCGGGAGACCGTATTGAAGCGTATGGATCACTCACTATTTATAACGGTTTGCTTCAGATAGAGAAAGACAAGGCCGGGTTCCCAAGCGGTTACATCAAAATTCTGGACAAGAATCAAGAAATTCCAGCACCGATCACTCTGACATCCAAAGACTTCATGCCGGCTGAGGGCGGAGGCAAGGGTGCAGGCGGTATTTTTGAGGGGATGCTTGTCGAAGTGAATGAAGTCACAGTGACAAGAAGCAGCAGTTCTACCTTCTATGCGACAGATGCCGATGGTGCAGAGATCACGATCTATGCGAAGAATAGTCCAACCGCACTGGCAGCAGGCAAAATATACGAAAAAGTGACAGGCGTCATGACGTATCACACAAGCTATGGCCTAGAGATCATTCCACGTACAGCTGCAGATGTTGTCGAAAATTTGCTGTCCGTAACAGCCAGTGCTCCGCCCGGTGGTATTGTCAAAGGATCAACCGTAACCTTATCCTCACCAACAGCAGGAGCGCAAATTTATTACACGGTTGATGGAACAGAACCAACCCAAACATCTACACTCTATAGTGGCCCGATCACAGTAAATGAAGATACAACTGTTAAAGCGATTGCCGTATCAGGCGAAAACACAAGTGATGTATATAGCTTTACGTACACCGTTCTTCAGGAGCTGGACAACCTGAGAATCCACGATATTCAAGGAGCATCTCATAACTCCCTGTATAATGGTCTGGCTGTCCAAAATGTTGAAGGTATCGTGACTCATGTTGTCAATGCAAGTTCGTTCTATATGCAGGAGATTCCTGGCATGGAAGATGACGACGTAAAAACATCTGAGGGTATCCTTATTTATAAATCCACTCATGGCATGGCGGTAGGCAACAAAGTCAGCGTATCCGGTCAAGTGAAGGAATATGCGACAGCAACGACCGAACTGGCAACAACCGAAATTGTGGCTGCAGCGATTACGGTTGAAGGTGAAAATCAGACACTGCCTGAACCTGTTATCCTTGGGAAGAATGGCCGTATAATTCCTACCGTAATTGATTCGGATCAGTTTGGTGAGTTTAATCCGGATGTGGATGCAATCGACTTTTATGAGAGTTTGGAAGGCATGAGAGTACAGCTTGATCAAGCCACGATTATCGGTCCGTATTCCAGTGAACCAGGACTGGCAGTCGTAGTAGATAATGGTGAAAACAATCCGTTACGAACGCCTGCAGGGGGAGTCATTCTGACTGGAGATGGAGCGGAACCATTCGAGAGCTCCCTGAATCCACAGCGGCTGTTTATCAATAAAAAGCCTTCTCAGGCCGTTAAAACGGGGGACGAGCTTGCGAATTCTGTCCAAGGTGTGATGACTTACGCTAACGGCAATTATAAGGTAGCTCCGGAAGGGGATTTGCCGGCAGTTATTTCGAGTGACCTTAAACAGGCAACAACAGTAATTGAGCAAGCTGATGATAAACTGACGATTGCAACCTTCAACGTGGAGAATTTCAGTCAGAAGGATGCTGCAAGAGCAGTGAAAATCGGTGGTATTGTAGTCAACAACCTCAAGAATCCTGACGTTATCGGTATCATGGAAGTACAGGATAACGATGGAGCAACCGACAGCGGAACAACTGCTGCGGATGCGAGCTTCCAGACCTTAATTGATGCAATTGCTAGCAACGGTGGTCCTGCTTATAAGTACACGGATATTGCTCCGGTAAACAATCTGGATGGCGGGGCTCCAGGTGCCAACATTCGTGTAGGCTTCCTGTACAACGAGGCGCGAATTTCTTTGAAACAAGGAACTAAGGGAGATGCTACAACAGCAATTGGGGTGCAATCGGATGGAACGCTGTCCCTGAATCCAGGGCGTATTGATCCAACAAACGATGCATTTGCCAGCTCACGTAAACCTCTTGCAGCTGAGTTCGAATTTATTGGAGAGCGAGTAGTCGTGATTGCGAATCACCTGAATTCCAAAGGTGGCGATCTGAAGCCTTATGGTAGTATTCAGCCTGCGACACGAAGCAGTGAAATTCAGCGTGCCAGACAGGCAGCGGCAGTGAATGGTTTTGTGAAAGAACTTTTAGATAAAGATCCTAACGTAAATGTGGCTGTGCTTGGGGATTTCAATGACTTCCAGTTCTCCAAGACTTTGAGTATCATTGAAGGTAATGAACTGGACAATCTGGTGAACAAGCTGCCAGAAAATAAACGCTATTCCTACATCTATGATGGCAATTCACAAACACTGGACCACATCTTGGTGAGCAAAAATCTGTCTGAGACGGCCGCCATTGAAGTGGTGCATGTGAATGCGGATTTTGAAACAGCGGATGGACGCGTCAGTGACCATGATCCACTGCTTGCGCAGCTAAGTATTGGAAACACTGCAGAAGAGGGCGACTTCAACCTTCGTGTATTGCACACCAACGACACGCACGCGCACTTGGATAACATTCCGCGCCGCGTAACGGCAATCAAAGAAACACGCAACGATAACACCTTGGTGCTGGATGCCGGGGACGTATTCTCTGGAACCTTGTATTTCAATCTCTTCAACGGTCAAGCGGATCTGGAATTCATGAACATGATCGGATACGACGCAATGACCTTTGGCAACCATGAGTTCGATAAAGGCACAGGCGTGCTCAAGGAATTCATTGAGAAAGCAGAGTTCCCATTCGTAAGTGCCAATATCGACTTTACGAAGGATACCAACCTGGGCAGCTTATACAAAGATACGATCGGACAACCAGCTGAGAATGCTGAGATCTATCCGGCTATCATTACGGAAGTAGACGGCGAGAAGGTCGGAATCTTCGGCTTAACGACCACGGATACTGTATCCCTGTCCTCACCGGGAGATGATCTGAAATTTGAAAACTACATTGCAAGTGCACAAGCGACAGTTGCCATGCTCGAGCAAGAAGGCATTAACAAAATTATTGCATTGACCCATCTGGGGTACTCGGAAGACCTGAAGCTGGCAGAAGCCGTGGAAGGCATCGACATTGTAGTGGGTGGTCACTCGCATACGATTCTAAGCGAGCCCGTTGAGGTCAATACTCATACAAACCCAACTTTAGTTGTCCAAACGGGAGAATATGATGTGTCCCTGGGTCAACTGGATGTTACATTCGATGCAGAAGGTGTGTTGAAAACATGGAACGGTAAATTACTGAGCCTGGATGCAAAAGATTCCGCGGGAAAATATGTATATGCAGATGATCCGGCAGCAAAAGCCAAGCTGGCAGAATATGCACCACTGCTGGAAGATTTCAAGAAAGAAGTCATCGGCAAAACGAACGTACTGCTCGATGGAGAACGTGGTAACGTGCGCAAGCAGGAAACCAACCTGGGTAACCTGATGACAGATGGTATGCTGGAAAAAGTGAAATCCATCGTTAAGGAAAACGACGTGAAAGGATATGTGGCCATCCAAAACGGCGGCGGTATCCGGGCATCGTTCCAGAAAGGTGACATTACGTTGGGCGATCTGCTCACCGTTATGCCATTCGGTAACAATCTGTCTGCACTGAAAATGACAGGTAAGGAAATTACAGCTGCTCTCGAAAATGGTGTGAGTGGTGTGGAAACGGGAGAGGGACGCTTCCCGCAAGTATCGGGCATGCGCTTCTACTACGATTCGACGAAACCAGGCGAGAAAATTGATTCAACGACCAATACCGTGACGCAAGAAGGTCAACGCGTAGTGAAAGTACAAATCAAGAATGAGAATGGTACGTACACGGATATGGATCCAAACGGATATTATATCGTGGCAACCAACTCCTTTATGGCTAATGGTGGAGACTTCTATCGCTCCATGAGAGCAGCGAAGGATGACAACCGATTTTACGAACTCAACTTGGTAGACTATGAGATCTTCCATGAGCATCTGGATCGAGTGGGTGTAGTTAATCAGACAACAGAAGGACGCAGTACGGATCTGAAAGGATCACCGCTTCCGGGTGACGGAAACGGCGGTGGCAACAACGGCAGCAATCCGGGCAGTGGCAACAGTGGCGGAGGCACAACAACACCAACAACACCAACAACACCAACAACACCGGTAACGCCAACCAATCCGACACCACCAACAACGCCAACGGTTCCGGGCAATGAAAATGGCGGAGGTACGCCAACACCGAATCCGGGTGTTATTCTCAAGGATATTGGCAATCACTGGGCAGCTGCTGCAATCGAGCAGGCCATTTCCCGGGGAATTGTAAACGGATATGCAGATGGTAACTTCCGTCCAAATGCTCCGGCAACACGTGCTGAGTTTGCAGTCATGCTCGCAAGAGGATTCGAATTACCAGCAAGCAACAAGGCTTTAACATTCAAGGATGCTGAACAAATTCCGGCTTGGGCACAATCGTTTATCGCTCAGGCGGTTGAACAAGGCATTATCAGCGGATATACGGATGAGACGTTCCGTGCGTCAGGCAAGGTATCCCGCGTGGAAATGACAGTCATGCTGGTAAGAGCGCTGGGACTTCCGATCGAATCCAATGCAACGTTAAGCTTCACAGATGCAAATCAAGTTCCGGCATGGGCAGTTCCATACATTGCAGCAGCTTATGAAGCCGGATTGATTAAGGGCACAGGCAATAACAGGTTTAATCCGCTTGCGAATGCAACCCGTGCAGAAGTGGTGACGCTGCTGATGTCGGCAAGTGAGCTATAACTAGAATCTGTATTAAAGAAATGATGCATCACAGGCAGAAACAAGTCAGGCCAGGTTTGTTCAAATCCCTACAAATCACAAAAGAGTTTAACTTTTAGCAATTGCTTAAAACGGCTTGCAGATCATAATCTGTAAGCCGTTTTTTACTATTTAATTACTGTTCATTTTTATCATCAGCGAGTATAGTAAACAGGATTATATTGGAAGGGGTGATGATATGGAGGATCAACCGATCTTGCTCGCATTGGTTGCCATAATCGCAGGGATTTTCAGCATGTTGGGCGGTATGAAAAATTGGGATTGGTTCATGAGTACCTTTCAGGCAGGACTTTTCGTGAAAACGATTGGACGACAGGCAGCAAGGGTAGTCTATGGCATTTTGGGTATAGTACTCATTACAATTGGTGTGTTATTGTTACTTATCGGATAAGGTAGTAGTTCAGTTCAAAGTAAAACCTACATAGCTCCATTAGAAGTACATCTCAAATGAGATCTAGCCTTAACGAAAACAGTTTGCTCGAATTCCAGAAAAAAGCAGCATATAAAAAAGACCACCGAATTTTTCGGTGGTCTTTTTTCCAAATTGAGGTTGATTCAACTCGATCTGGTTTAATTATCTTTTAAATCGGTAATGGATTGAACATCCATATACGCAGGGACAACAAGTCCGGTTTTGACCCCTGTCATGTTGGCACCCAGATCATCGATCTGATCTTTATATTTATCCCAGTAGTCTGCATGGGTGAGCGGAAGCCAAGCAGCGGGTGAAGCATCAACATCACCTGTGGCTACCCCGGTCCACATCGGACCAGCTTCGACTTGCAGGGCATTTACGGTATAACCCAGTTCCGTCTCAAGCACGTATTTTAGCAGGTTGGTGCTTGCAATTTCCGAGTCCCATGCAACATAACCGAGACGTAGGGTTTTACCATTAACAGGCGTCAAACCTTTAGTCCATTCGCTAATTTGATCTGCATGTTTTTCAGCATAATCCTTAGCTGCCTGTTCTGGTGAAGTGCCACCTTGGATGGCAATCATCATCTCGCCCATATCTTCCGAGGTCCATTGGAAACGGGACAGGAATTCATAGGCAACAGGTTGATCCTCTTTCAGTCCCTTGCGTGCAATGGTGTGAATCTCTTCAGCATCGCCGAACACTTTGTCGGGATCATCCAGATACTTCAGGTCATATTGATTGAACATCCAGTGTGGTGTCCAGCCTGTAATGATAATGGGCTCTTCATTTTTGAAGGCTTTATCGAGTGTAGCTGTCATGGCCGCACCGGAACCTTCAACGAGGTTCCAGTTGGACAGACCGTAATGTTCAATTGCACTTGCTGTGGATTTCATAATGCCGGCACCTGGATCGATACCGATGATCTGATGGTTCACTTCATTGCCTACATTGGCATTAGCCGTTGGCGCGGAGGAAGCAGCACCGGTTTCCAGATCTTCAATCGAATTCACGTCCGTCATGTATGAAGGAACAACGAGACCGGTACGTACACCTGTCATGTTGGCTCCCAGATCGTCAACCTGGTCTTTGTAACGCTCCCAGTAGTCTGCGTGAGTAAGTGGCAGCCAAGCCGCAGGAGAAGCATCTACGTCGCCTGAAGCAACCCCGGTCCACATCGGTCCGGCTTCAACTTGCAGAGCATTAACTTTATAACCCAGTTTGTTTTCCATCACATATTTCAGCAGGTTGGTACTTGCGATTTCGGAATCCCAAGCCACATAGCTAAGTTTGAATGCGTCACCGTTCACTGGAGTCAGACCTTTGGTCCACTCAGCAATCTGATCTGCATGTTTCTCAGCATATGCTTTAGCTGCTTCTTCCGGAGATGTGCCATCCTGGATAGCAGTCATCATTTCACCCATTTGATCCGACGTCCATTGGAAACGGGACAGGAATTCGTAAGCAACAGGGTGATCTTCTTTCAGACCTTTACGAGCGATGGTATGAATTTCTTCCGCATCACCGAAAGATTTCTCAGGGTCTTCCAGATATTTCAGATCATATTTGTTGAACATCCAGTGCGGAGTCCAACCTGTAATAATGATTGGTTCCTCATTTTTGATCGCTTTGTCCAGCGTAGCCGTCATGGCTGCACCAGAGCCTTCAATCAGAGTCCAGTCAGTCAGTTTATAGTCTTCGATCGCTTTGGCAGCGGACTTCATGATACCAGCCCCTGGATCGATACCAATGATCTGGTAATTGACTTCTTCACCTACAGCATTGGCTGCTGTGTTGTTACCGCCGGCAGAAGTAGTCCCGCCCGTAAAGTATTGGGAGAAACCGGCAACCAGCACGACGAGTGTAGCTGCTGCAGCAATCCAAGCTTTCTGTTTAGAAGATACACGAGAGGTCTTTTTCCGACCAGGCATAAACAGATTTTGCGTGAAACGGTCGAGTACAATCGCGAGTACCACGACAGCCAGACCCGCTTCAAAACCTTTACCAATCTGAAGCTGCGTTACCGCACGATATACTTCCGCACCAATACCCTGTGCACCGATCATGGATGCAATGACAACCATGGACAGCGACAGCATAATCGTTTGGTTGATACCCGACATGACGGTAGGCAAGGCGAGTGGAAGCTGTACTTTGAACAGTTTTTGCATGGAAGTCGAACCAAATGCATCCGCGGCTTCAACCAGTTCGCCAGAAACCTGTTTGATCCCCAGATGAGTCAAACGAATGGTTGGCGGAATCGCGAAGATAACAGAGGCGATAACACCTGGAACAACACCAAGGCTAAAGAATGTAACCGCAGGCAGCAAGTAGACAAATGCAGGCATTGTCTGCATGAAGTCAAGCAGCGGTGTAATAATGCGTGCTGCAGTTTTACTGTATGCCAGCCAGATACCGACCGGAACACCAATCAGAATGGAGATCAGTCCTGAAGTGATAACCAGACCGAGTGTGTCCATAGATTGGGACCAGTATCCCAAGTTATCCACGAGCAAGAATCCGATAACCGTAAATAGTGTCAATGGGAGGCGACCCACGAGGAACGCTAGAACACCCAGTATCGCAATGAACAGGAGCGGATGGGGCAGCAAGAACAGCCCGGAGAAGAATCCGACTACTTCCTGAATGACAACAGAGATTACATTAAACAATCCGGAGAGCGATGAGCTCATCCAGTCAACGATGGATTCAATCCACGATGCTAGTGGTATTTTGGGAATCATTCACAAGTTCCTCCTTTACTGCAACTTCACCGCTAAGCGCACCCAGAAGGGCACCGCGGACGATAACACCTTGCAGACGGCCATTCTCACCTACTACAGCGAGAGGCACATGGGCTGAACTTACCATTTCAAACAATTCATGAATCAGGGTCTCAGGCGCCACTGTCGGCCCGTCCGTGATTAGAATGTCGTTTAATACTTTATTTTCACGCATCGCACGGGATGCATCATCTGCTGTAATGACACCAAGCAATTTTTTCGAACGGTCAATGACAAACAGGTTGGAAATACCACGTTCGCGCATTAATTCGAGGGCAACACGAGGACCACGGTCAAGCGTAATTGTTTCAGGGCGCCGCATTACATGTGATGCAGTGAGGACTTTGGACAAATCCACGTCTTCGACGAAGCGGGCCACATAAGAGTTGGCCGGTTGAATCATAATTTCTTCCGGAGTACCGATCTGCACGACAGCGCCGTCCTTCATGAGGGCAATACGATCACCGATGCGCAGCGCTTCGTCCAAGTCATGGGTAATGAAAATAATCGTCTTTTTCATTTTATCCTGAAGCTCAATCAGTTCATCCTGCATATCCCGGCGGATCAGTGGATCTAGTGCACTGAACGCTTCATCCATTAAAAGTACTTCCGGGTCATTGGCAAGCGCACGAGCCAAGCCGACACGCTGCTGCATACCACCACTCAGTTCATCTGGCATCTTATCTTCCCAGCCTTTGAGGCCAACCAGTTCAAGTGAGGTTTTCGCTTTTTCCCGGCGAACAGCTTTGTCCACCTTTTGGACTTCAAGTCCATACTCCACATTATCAAGAACGGTACGGTGCGGGAACAACGCAAATTTTTGGAATACCATGCTGATTGTTTTCCGGCGTACTTCGCGCAATTGCTCTTTGTTCATTTTACGTAGATCCTTGCCGTGAACGAGAATTTCACCGGATGTTGGTTCAATGAGTCGGTTGAACATTCGAACCAGTGTGGATTTACCACTTCCTGAAAGTCCCATGATGACAAAAATCTCACCTTGCTTAATTTCCATGTTGACCCGGTTGACACCAACCGTTATCTGTTTTTCTTTGGCCAACTTTTCTTTTCCCCAACCTTGCTCCAGTAATTGCAGACCTTGCTCGGTTTGGGGGCCAAACAGTTTACTTACATTTTTCACTTCAAGTATGGTCATGTTTTCACCCCTTCTGATGTGTTGTGCACTTCGAACGGCTTTCAGCATCCACAAGCCCATACACTTGTGCGCCCAGCCACGAAATCCGGTAATTGTTGCTTCGCTTCCCGTCTTTCTGGGTAACGTTTTGTATTGTATCAATACTTAACCAGTATATCAACTGAATAAACAGTACATAATGTTTGTACAGTAAAAACTGTACAAAGTTTTACGTCCGAATGCTCTGTTTTACTCCTTATTCTGCCTAATGAGGCGGCTTTACATTTGATATTGCTTTTCCTACAATAGACAATGAGCTAATTTAAGCTGTTTTTTGGTTAAAGATAGTCGTAGGCAGATGCAACCGGGTAAGGTTCCATTTTTCATACATTGGGTGAATGAAAGCCCTCTGGCGTATAGGATGTCCGGCCGGATGCTTTCCCATGTAAGCAGGATCTTGTATGGTTGCAATTATTTGTGCCAAGACTGGGAATGTTCAGAATGGAGGTTGCAAGCATGGGCTTGGACCATTTACAAGAAGAACAGCAGGCAACCGTTCTTAGAATCCGTAAACGCGTCATTGAAGCTATCGGACGTAATATGGATCTATACGGCGTTACGCTGTCCACGGGACACTTATATGGATTGCTTTTTTTTGCAGACAAACCTATGACCCTTGACGATATGGGCCGGGAAATGGAAATGAGCAAAACGAGCATGAGTACCGGCGTACGTACACTGCTGGATCTGAAAATGGTAAATAAGGTATGGAGCAAGGGCTCTCGGAAAGACCTATATGAAGTGGAGTATGACTGGCATCAGACGTTTACGGATTATTTTGCAATTAAATGGAGAAAAGCGGTGGAGAGTAACCTTCAGGTGCTGCGCAAGTCCGTTGAGGAGCTGAATCGTTTGATTAAGGACCTGGACGAGCAAGCAGATGCCGAACTTCTTCACATTCTAAAGGTAGACAAAAATAAAGTGTTGCAAGCGGAAGCATATTACAAATGGCTGGACCGACTGATCGACACCATGGAAGATGAAGAAATCTATAAGCTGGTTCCGCGGGAAGAGATTCAAGATAACTCTTAAGCAGAACCCAAAAGGCGCTCTCCTATTTGGAGGCGCCTTTTTGCTGTGTATTTATAATGAAGAAAAAAATCAGGTTTCTTTCCTAATGCATTAGAACTGCCCGATCAGTCCGGCATGAGAGAGGGCCGCATGCTGCTCTGCGATGTGTATAAGTTCATCCATAATCCGGTGACGTCCCGAAGGGGTCCAGCTCATCATCAGCCAACTTGAAATATCATGTACATTGCCACCAAGTACAGCAGGCGAACGATTCCATGAAGACGTCTGTTTTAACCGCCGCAGCAATTTTTCGCTGGCAGGATGCATGGAGAGACGATGGATGAACAAGTGATCCGTATCCAGCAAAGGGATGCGTTCAGCAGGGTAATCGACCCACTGGTGTTCTGGCGGAGCAATCTGTGCAGGCTGCAGCCCCAATTCGGTATACAGCAAATGACTCAGGGGATGATTGATCGTACCCTGCAGCCGAATCATTGGAGGCTTAACCTCTACAAGTGTAACCCGTTCATGGTCAAAAAACTGTTGCAGACGTTTGCCAACATCCAGCGTTCTAAATTCAAGCTGTTTGAAATGATTCAAGGCTTGTTTTTCCCGTCCAACCAGCTCGGCAATACGGGAATGAATTTGTTTCCAGTCCTGAACAGGCTCAAGGAGGACGGTTGGCGCAATACTTTTCAGTATATCGTGATAGGGTTCATGGTGTGTGTCGGCAATAATCAGATCAGGCTTCGATTGGCGAAGCTTGTTGAATTGCAATGTGAGCTTATGCTGGTGTTCGTTCTCGCTCAGTTCCTGATCTGTGAATCCGTTGAGCGTCGCAATCGCTTCTAGTCCCAGGGAAGCCAAGTTATGTTCCAGGCCCAGAACGGAAGCTGTTGCTACTCGCAATTGTTCTCTCTTCATATATATACTGGGTGAGATACCGACAGCTTGTTTAAATTTGCGATTAAAATAATACTCATTGCCATAACCTACAGATTCAGCGACATCCTTGATTGAACATCGATCCTGCTGCAATTGTTGTTTGGCTTCTTCAATCCGCAGTCGATTCAGGTAATCTGTTGGTGACATGTCCTTGGCCTTCTTGAAGCTGCGGGAGTATGAGCTCGGAGTCAGGCCGGCGATCTTGGCCAGCTGGTCCATACTTATGCCTTCACCCATGAATCGGTGCATATACATAATGCTTCGCTCCAGGGCAGGGTCAACCTTCTCCTGATTGGCTTCTAGACGATTCTCAGAAATGTACTGCAACAATTCGTGGAGCTGAGTGTGTATATTAATAAAATGCTCCTGCTGAACGCCCTGATAGGCTGTATATAATTGTTCCATACGCGAGACCATCTGCTGCTCATGGCGAACAGGCATAGGACCCGTCGACCATTGGAAGGGGAGGCAGGGATTAGAAGTCATCTTCCATTCACCGTGTACTTGCTTCAACTGGACCGTGTTCATCGATAGGAGAATGCATTCCGTAATACCGGAGCGGGAGGCAGCCTCAATCGTGGTCCCCTTTTCCAATACAAATAGTTGATGGGCGCGGGCTTTATGTATTTGATCATTAAGGATCAGGACACCTTCTCCTTGCAAAACAAGACACAGCATAGGCCGGGAAACCGTCTTGCCATGCGCACGGAAATTCTCCCCACGGCGTACACGGCACATGGAAGAGAGGAGTGGTAGAGTTGACGTTTCAGAAATGAAGGGAAGCTGTTCATTCATACGGACCATCCTTTTGTCTCATTTTCTTAATGATAACAATTATCATTCTCATATGGAAGTCGTTTTTCAAAAATAGTTGTGAACATATAAAAAGAGGATACCGGGAGCCGCAGGGCTGCAAGGTAATCCTCTTTATTTAATAAGAAATTTAGTTTGGGGATACCAACAGAATGTCGTCCAGGAATACTTCACTTAACACTTTATTACCTGATCCATTCGCCTGGATATGATACAAACGATAGAGGTCTTTCGCGTTAATGTAGAAGATGCCTGGTACATCATCTCTGAAATGGAAGGTGTCCCATTCATCCCCGACCAGTTTGGTTACTTTGAGTGTCGAACTTACAGCGTAGAGGCCATTGTCGCCAGAAATGTAGGCAAGTGTTGCTGTGCCATTGGTCAGCTGATCCCCAACGTAATTGACGTTAGTCAAATTTAGATTGGTCGTTTTGGTGACCTTGCTGCCAGATACGGTTTTTGCGTACGCTTTTTTGTCTGCATCAATGATAACTGCCTTGTCTGTGCCAAGTGCACTTACTTCTCGGATACTTTTGCTATGAATCTGGAATGTCTTCCCTGAAGTGGTAAGGGCAAAAGCTTTGCCTGTTGCGTAGTTGTAATCCTTGCTGCTATCCAGGCTGATTCCTTTGTTATACACGTAAAACGAGCTGCTCCAGCCCCCGGAATATACTGCATTTACGTCCAGCTTGGCTTTTGGATTCACAGCACTTGCCTTGCCTGTACTGTAGTTCACGGTGTACATGACCACAGCATTGGTGGAGTAGTAGGTTTCATAAGGATTGGTGTTAACCATCAGTTGCAGTTTGTTTTTTGCCGAATTCATAAAATAAGTGCTTTCCACTGCGCCTTCAGCAATCCGTTGTACAGTTCCGCTGCCATTTGTAGCTTTGGAGACGATCCAGGTATTGCCGTTAACGAGGGCGTTGTAATAAACGCGGCCCTTAATGACGGCGAGCAGCGGGAAATCCGTATCTGCTTTGTCTGCGATCTTTTTAACGGAAGTTGGCTCACCATCACCACTCGCACGATAGATCGAACCTTTCGCATCCATGTAATATATGAATCCGTTATCCGTATCGTAACGCAGAACGTCGGTTGCAAACGTCTCGGCGGTATCGCGCGATCCGTCATTGGGAACCCGAAGCAGTGTTGTGGAAGTTTCAGTTGAAGTGTAGAAGAGGTGAGAACCTGCCGCTACAAGGTCCACACCCTGAAAATCAAGTAAAACTTCTGTCGTATTGCTGCCATCTCCGGATACTTTGTACAATACACCGTCCGAATCGTAATACACAGTAGATTGATTGAGGGAAGCTGCCTGTGCTGCATTACCTCCGCCCAATATTGCTGCAGTGATCAGTGTAAACAACAGAAAAGTACTGATCTTGCGCTGCATGCCTGTAAACCATTTGCTCATGTCTCCATCGACACCCTTCATCCATATGTATGTAGTTCGTTTCTTAAATTATATCGGTAAACTAGGGAAAAATTGTTATATCCAAGCTGCCTGATGCCCGCAGTTTGAAATTGAATTTCACGCTATCCCAAGCCTTGAATCCATTTTCGAATGTTGCTGCCATTCCTTCTCCAAAGCATTCACCACGAGTCTGCTGCATGATAACATTGCGCTTAACCAAAGTAGAGGAGTGATTCCATATGTTGAAGATCGCTATCATTGGATTTGGAAATGCCGTAGTGAATTATCATCTGCCTTATCTGGAGAGAAGAGAGCAGATTCGGGTGAAGACGATCTACCGACGTGAGGAAGACCGGGTGGGCGACACGGAGCGAGAGGGCTACTACCCTGAAATTACGTTTACTACAATCCTTAACGATATACTGCATGATCCAGATATCGAACTTATTGTTGTTGCGACTCATGTGGACAGTCATGTTGAATACGCCGAATTGGCATTGGAACATGGCAAACATGTTTTGGTCGAGAAGCCGTTTGCCTCAACTTCGGCTGAAGCCAAGGAGATTTTTGAACTGGCGGAACGTAAACATCTTATCGCGATGGCGAACCAGAACCGCAGGTATGATGGGGACTTTCTTACTTTGAAAAAAGTGATCGAGAGCGGCAAGCTGGGCAATATTGTGGAGATCCAGTCCCACTATGATTATTTTCATCCGCAGTACAGTCGCAAAGGGTTTGGGTTGCTGCATGGTTTGGCGGTGCATACCATTGATCAGCTAATATCGTTATACGGTGAAGCAGACCGGATTGATTATGATGTCCGAAGTCTGGTGGCGCCTGGGGAATCGGATGACTATATCGATATCGATTTCCGGTACGGACGGATGAAAGCGACCATTAAGTGCAGCCTGCTCGTAAAAATCGAACATCCAAAATTTATAATCCACGGAGACCGGGGCAGTTTTGTGAAGTACAGCAGTGGTCATCAATCGAAGAATGGAGCCGGACCAACATCCGTATCCTTTGATATTGAACCTGAAACGAATTGGGGGACACTGAGTTATGTGGACGAGAAAGGGGAGTCCCATACGGAGAACGTACCGTCTGAAGTGACGGACTATGGCATTTTATATGAGAAATTGCTTGAGGCTATCCGTCATCACGATGAGAAGCCCGTCAAGGATCATGAGGTTTTATATGTACTGGATATTTTGCATGATGGAGTCGAAGCCGCGAAAAAGGCCAGATGATTGGATATAAAGAAGAGGAGCGAAGCAACGATGAATATAGCTACGATTGGGACAGGATTTATTGTGGATGCCATTTTATCGGCAATTGACGAAGTGGATGGAGTGCAATGTACAGCCATTTACTCCCGGAAAAGGGAAACTGCAGAGCCGCTTGCAGACAAATATGGAGTGCAGACCATCTACACGAATCTGAACGAACTCTATACTGACCCGAATGTGGACTTTATTTACATCGCATCACCCAACAGCATGCATTATGAGCAGGCCTATCAGGCGCTTCAGCATGGTAAACATGTCGTCTGTGAAAAACCATTCACATCAACGGCATGGGAAGCCCAAGCGCTGATTAAACTGGCCCGGGAAAAAAATCTGTTTCTGTTTGAGGCGATCTCAAACATCCATCTTCCTAACTACAACAAGGTGAAGGAGCAGCTGTCCAAACTGGGGAATATTCGGTTCATTCAGTGCAATTACAGTCAGTATTCGAGTAAATACAATCAGCTGCTTGCCGGGGAAACACCGAATGTATTTAACCCCAAATTCTCCGGTGGTGCGCTGATGGATATCAACATATACAACCTTCATTTTGTCATGAAAATGTTTGGCAGCCCGGAAACCGTATCCTATACGGCTAACCGACACGTCAATGGGATTGATACATCAGGGGTGGTGGTTCTGAAGTATCCCGAGTTTATTGCGGAGTGTGTAGGATGTAAGGACACAACCAGCATGAATTTTGTCTTGATTCAGGGGGAGAAGGGATATATTCAAGTTGTGGGAGGAGCCAACGGGTGCCAGGAAATCAAGATCCAGATTGGGCAGGAGCCCCTGGAGACGATCAATGTGCAGGCACAGTCCAACTGGCTTTATTACGAATGGGAAGCCTTTAGAAATATCTATATCAATAAGGATTACGCGAAATGTTATGAGCTCCTCAGCCACAGTCAATCTGTGATGAACATATTGGCCGAAGCGCGCAAGGATGCGGGGATTGTCTTTGCTGCCGATCGGGGTTAATAGCTGTCACGAATGCTGCTCATGTACAAGATATCGAAGAGATAAAGTACAGAAACCATAGAGGACATCTTGGAAAGCCTCATTTGTTCATTGTAGCCATAGCTGAGCAGGGTTTCGGTGGATTGTCTGGACAAGCTGGAATGGTTATTACCCGTGATCGCAATGACGTTCATGTTTTTCCCGTTCAGAATTTTGGCGACATCAACCATCGACTGATTCTCCCCGGTATGTGAAATGACGAAGGAAAGTGTGGATACATTAGGGTTCATCGTGTTCAGATAATGCATATTCGGACTGTTGTGCGCGATAGCGGAGATGCCCAGTTCATTCCACTTGGTGCAGGCCTGCTGTGCAAGATAGTAGTTCATATCACTGCCGTAGATATCAATCCGGCCGGATTCCTTCACCCAATTTGCGATTCGCTGCAACACAGAAGCGTTCAATAGACGGCGTGTTTCCTCCAATGCCTGATGATAAAGGTAAGGTACGGATTCCATCGCGGAACGTACATCCTCCAGTTCGGTAAAGGGATGATTCGCAGGTGGAAGCGTAGCAGGAGCACGCTGATAATCGAGGGCAAGCTTTAATTGAAAGTCTGGGTACCCTTGGGTACCCAGCTTTTTGCATAAACGGACAATGGTTGATGAGCTTGTATAGGTGGCTTGAGCCAGTTCATGAGCCGTAGATTCAAAAACAACTTCGGGATTGTTCAGAATGTGGTCCACAATATGCTTCTCCTGTGCCGTTAATTGCTGTGCATATTTCATTTTCTGAAGCAGACTGTATTCCATCAGTGGTTCCATTCCTTTCTTCGGTCATCCCCAAGTGCATGTCTCCCTATCATAACCTGTCGTTTTTGTTTTCTCAATCGGGCCGCCATTTTGAATAGATACACTTTTGCTGTCACCATGATCAGATCTGACTCTCAGCCAGCTGCTGGCGACTATTCCAGAGTGAAACCAGACGAAGCAGGACCAGGCTAATGAGCAGAAGCGCAGCTCCAATCAGCAGCAGCAATACAGGGCTGATAAGCAGCATTCCGCTTGCCTGACCAGCAATTAGTGCTAGCAGAGGAAGAACGATAAGTCCTCCCAGCTGATAAGCTTCCTGAAATCCACGAACTTTGGCCGAGATCAGCACATTGAGCAGGATGACCATAAGACTGCATGACGGAACCACCCAAAGCACAAGAATGATCCAATTCCAGTTCGGGAACATCACGGCTCCGAACATGGGGTACATCAGAATATTGGCAATGATCCCATAGATGAGAAAGGTAATCCAGGACAGTAGTATGGAAGGTATAAGAGCAGCCAGTACTTTGCCTTTAAACAGGGTGTCCATGCTGATGGGTGTGAATAGAAGTCCTTCGAGCGTCTTGCGTTCCTTCTCCCCCGCGAAGCTGTTCGCTGTTAGAATGCTGGAGGCCATCACCGGAATGATCAGAAACAGCGGTGCGAACATATATAAGGCCAGATAATAGACAATGCGATGGTTGTCTGTAGCCATAGAGGCTAGTTCCGGGATCTGTCCTGAGCTGCTTAAGATATCGAGACTGTCGAGCAGGAATCCGATATTTCCGATGGAACGAAGTTCAACTCGGGAAGCCACCCATATGAGTATGGCGGGCATGGTAACCCCGATAATGAGCGGAACGATCAGCATGGGGAGCCATAGCTGAATGCTGGCTGTGATGGCCCGAATATCTTTGCGTACCAGTGCTTTTATCGCTTGACGATTATTCATGATGGTGTGCCTCCCTGATGGCAAAATAGATGCTTTCCAGATCACTGCCGATTAGGCGAGCCTGATAGACTTGTCCGTTCGTGGTTAAATGTTTGAGCAGCATGGGGATTTCCTCACGGGACTGGAGCTGGAAAATCGCCTTGTCCGCTGAGAGGATCTCCGGATTAAACTCAGCAGCCGCACTCCATCCATCAGCCAGGACGGCCTCTACCTCAAGCCGTGGCGCAGTGAGATAACGATGTATAATCTCCTGCTCCGAGCCTTCTTCAACCTTGCTTCCCTTTTCCATGAAAATATATCGATCACATACGGCTGAGAGTTGGGACAGGACGTGCGAAGAGACCAGAATGGTCATGTTCTCCTCACGGTTCATCCGGCGAATGATCCGGAGTACCATCTGAATCCCATCTGGGTCCAGACCATTTGTCGGCTCATCCAGAAATAGAATGGACGGGCGATGAAGCAGAACTCGGGCAAGGCCGAGCCGTTTCTTCATGCCTGTGCTGTAGGTGCCCACTTTGCGGTGCTGATACTCCTGTAATTCGAACAGCTCTACCAGCTCGTCAATTCGTTTGGATTGCTGCTGTACACCAAAGGCATCTGCGAAGAAAACGAGATTGTCGCGTCCGCTCATATTTTCATACAGTCCACTTTGTTCCGTGAGTGTGCCGCACATGGCCAGTACCTTCTCTGCATGGTTGGAGGGGTCCAATCCGTTAATCGTTACGGATCCGCTTGTTGCCCCAAGGACACCGTTCATAATGCGGATCAGTGTCGTTTTGCCTGAGCCGTTGGGGCCGATTAATCCGGTCACGCTGCCTTGTTCAATCGTGAAGCTGACATCACGCAGGGCCTGATGCTCTTTGAATTGTTTGGATATGCTGCGAACTTCAATCATATGCCTTCACCATCCGTTCTCATTTTGAAGATGATACGTTTAACAGGACAATATCGTTCAAATGGATTGTAAAAAATATTATTCGGTCCAAAGTCCCACGGAGAAAAGGGCATTTCCGCCCTAAAGTCCGGAAAAATCGGGTCTCAGGTTTGTTTTCTCATTCTCTTGTTCATTGTATTGTGGTAAAAAGGATGCAATATCCCGTTTCATTGCCATCCATAATGAGGTAATAAAAGGGAAGGCCTTATACATATGATGTATGCCTGAATATTCATCTAACGCCGGTCTTGGTTACCACCAGGGCCGGCTTGGCGTGGTCGTTTGGCATTATGAGTTGTGGAATGCCAATGTCTTAGATTTACATATTTGAAAATTTACAATTCGTCTAACACATTGTATGTACACATATGAAGTTAAAATTCTGTTGTGTTGGACCAGAGGAAGGTGAGCAAACAATGGCAGCATCCAACGAATATCGTTTTCAGGTCAATCTGAGTGGCATGATTCAGATTTTATCGAATCATCTCTATAGCAGTCCCAAAGTTTTCTTGCGTGAACTGATGCAGAACGCGACCGATGCCATTACAGCACGAAGTGAGGCAGAGCATGGGTTTCAAGGTGAAGTACGCGTAGAGCTGACAGGCACAGGTGAGCAGTTAACGATGATGGTGGAGGATAACGGCATCGGCTTAACCGAAGCGGATATTCACGAATTTCTGGCAATGATCGGACAATCCTCGAAGCGTGGGCAGCAAGCCTTACTGGATGGAGAGACTTCTTTTATCGGACGATTCGGGATCGGGTTGTTGTCCTGCTTCATGGTGAGCAATGAGATCGTCATGCTGACCCAATCCGCGAAGGGAGGACCTTCGATGGAATGGCGCGGCAAGCCGGATGGAACCTATACCATTCGCCAGCTTGAGACCCAGTTATCCCCGGGAACCAAAGTGTATTTGCGCTGTACGCCAGATGCCGCCCATTATTTTGAACCGGAATATGTGAAGGAAGCTTTGTTCTATTATGGGGCCTTGTTACCTTACCCCGTGACGCTTCAGAGCGAAGGTGTACAGGACATCGTCAATGCCGATTCGCCTGTGTGGCTTACGCAGCCGGAACTTGCCAAAGGGCGCAAAGCGGAGGTGCTTGCATTTGGTGGGCGCCTGCTTGGAGAGACATTTGAAGATTTCATCCCACTGACGACAGCTTCCGGACGTACCGGAGGGATTGCATTTGTGCTTCCACATGCCGTTAATCTGAACGCCAAGCGTTCTCACCGGGTGTATCTGAAGCGGATGCTGATCTCGGAGAAGGCAGAGAATATTTTGCCGGATTGGGCCTTCTTTGTGAAATGTCTGATCTGGACCGATGAGCTTCAACCAACGGCTTCGCGTGAACATTTTTATGAAAATGAAAAGCTGGAGGAAGTACGCTCCGAACTTGGCGATGCCCTTCGTCAAGGACTGTCCGATATGGCGGAGAACCAGACAGAGCGCCTGAAGAAGCTCATCCGTCTGCATGCACTCTCCATGAAGGCACTGGCTGTGCAGGATCAGGATTTTTACGCAATGATCTATCGCTGGCTGCCATTTGAGAGCACACGGGGCCACCGGGAGCTGGGGGAGTTAATGGCTGAAGGAGAGACGTTATACTTCACAGCGACGGTGGATGAGTATCGCCAGATTCACCATGTCGCGTCTGCCCAATCCCTTCTGGTTATTAATGGCGGATACATCTATGACAACGAATTGATGGCGACACTGCCACTAGCGGTACCAAATGTGCATACAGAGCGACTGCAGCCGGATCAGGTTTCGCTTAGCTTTACGGATGTTCCTCCAGCCCAGCGCAATGATTATTATGATGCGCTGCGTCTGGCGGATTCGGCACTTCAGCGCTTTCGCTGCCGTGCCGAGGTGAAGGGGTTCAAACCGGAAGACCTGCCTGTACTGTTCACGCTATCGCAGGAATCTTCTACGCTTCGTGCATTGGAAAAGGCGAGTGAGGAGAGTACAGAACTGTTCTCTTCCGTACTGGGCTCATTATCGGCTGGCATCAGCTCTGCTGGCTACTCCACCTTGTATCTGAATGTAAATAATCCAATCATTCAGCGCGTGTTAACGACACCAGATCCCCAAATGACGCCGATCGCCATTGAGATGCTCTATGTGAATGCGCTAATGATGGGCCACTATGCAATGAACCGGCAGGAGCTTGAGGTGCTGAATCAAGGCATCGTTCGTTTTATTGATTGGGGTTTACGTGCAAATACGGATCGTAAGGGGGATGTCTGATGAATACAGAGATGGATTTCGAGGAATTGATGGACGAGGCCTATGGCTTGCCTAACGGTACAGCGAAACTGGGTATGCTTGAAGAAGCAGCCCGAGTGGCCGACGTAAATGGCATGGAGGAAGAGGCATACGAAGCTCGATCCGAGATTGTGGAAACAGCCACGTTCTGTGGATATCCCATGAAAGCACTTATCGCTTTTTCCTGGCAGCTCGGCAAGTTTGATCAGCAGCCTGAGCGCTATGACGAAGAGACATTAATGTGGTCGTACAAATGGATCCTGGGAGAACTCTCCAGTTTCCCCGAGGTCTCTCGCGATAAGATGATGGAGCTGCTGGAGGACTTTGGCCGACGTTTCAAATCCTTTGGCTACAGTGATCGTTCATACTGGTATTACCGTTTCCGTATATTCATGGATCTTGGCGACTTGGAGGAAGCAGGAAGCAGTTATGCCAAGTTCAGAACAATGGACCGTGACTTTATGAGTGATTGTGAAGCTTGTGAACAGGATGAAATCATGCGTTACTGGATTCTAATGGGAGATGATGAGCAGGTTCTGGAGGCGGCCAAGCCGATCTTGAAGGGTCGTATGAGCTGCGCTGAAATTCCGCACCTGACGTTATCCGAAGTCCTCATGCCGCTATATCGTCTTGGACGGATTGAGGAAGCGAACAAGCATCAGCAGAAGGGTTACCGAATGATTAAGGGACAAAATGATTTTGTACAGAGCTTTGCAGAACAAATGGATTATCTGGCACGAACCAACCCGTCGAAGGGAATTGATGTGTTGGAAGAAAGTCTGGTACTAGCCGCCGATCATGAAGATCCTTTTGCCAAAATGATGTTCTACGACAGAGCAGCTCAGCTGCTGCGCCACTGGGCAGAGGAATCGCCAGGATACCGATTGCGCCTTCCTGCTTCTTTCCCGTATGAAGGAGACCCTGGAGACTTGCGCGCATTGGCTGATTATTTTGAGGGTTATGCTAAGGCGGCTGCTGAGAAATACGATCAACGGAATGGCAATCATCATGTCTCTTCGTTGCTCGCCAACGTGTAACATAACAGGGTAAAAAAACAGGCTTGTTCGAAGAAGGTTATCCTCCTTCCGAACAAGCCTGTTGGACGTGTCTGGAATTAAGTTACTACACTTTGGTCATTTAAGGTGTTTCCTCCGGATTGGCAGGTGAGGGCTGATCGTCATCAGCCTCATCCACATTGGAGGCTTCTGGTTGAGGCTGCTGGGCCATAAGTTCAGCTACAATCTTATCCGTTGGTTGAGTAAACAATTGATACATAATGGCAGCCTCTTCTTGACGAATAAGCGGTTTGCGGGCAAGAACATCCACAGAGCCATCCTTCAGTACCTTCACTTCCGGACCATGAATGCCGAGCTTAACCATCATCTGGATTGCGGGTACAGCCCACTCATCCGCATGTCCGGCAAGCTTCACATCCTGGAACAGCTCACTCGGATACTGCAGCTGCAGCGATCTCCAGATCATAACCATGGCTTCCTGGCGGGTAATGACTTGATCCGGCTTGAATTGTTTGGAATCCGCACCCGTGATCATGCCGGCTTCATAACCGAGCTGGATGTAGCCTGCTGCAGGGTGACTGGCCCAATCGCTATCCGCAGGCGGTGTTGTTTGGCTTGGTTTGAGACCGCTCATTTTCAGTACATCTTCAATGAATTCCGCACGTGTAACGGCTGACTTGGGCTGGAATGCTTCGGTTGCATCGTTGTCATAATGACCGAGCGACTGTAATCCATAAATGGCCTCGGCATAAGGACTTTCCGGACGAACGTCCCGGAATCCCTGAGGCTGCTGCCCTTTTTTCTCATATCCCAGCGGATTGAGGTAGGGCTCTTTCATATAGATTGTTCCATCTGCTTGTTCCTTAAAGGCTGTGAATTGACCCGTTAACTCATCCTTGAACAGATTCTCATCAACCTGAATCAGGGTACGTGGGCCCAGGAAGGCATCTGAAATGCTCAATTTACCGGGTTCTGTGCCACCGTTTTTGAGAGAACTGACAATCGTGCTAAGTCTTAGGTCAGCATAGAGTCCGGCGAAGCGCTGCAGTTCATTGGTGGATTGAGGCGTAAAGTCCTTGATTGCGACCGGCTCCGCATATTGCGGGAAGAAGGTCTGAATGAAAGCCGGGTAGAACAGATTACGAAGAGCTCCCGACTGATTGTACGTAAGGAAGACGCCTGTATTTTGCTCCGGAATAAGGAAGAGATAAGAGCTGAAACCGATCAGGTCGCCTGCCTTGGTAATGATTGCGGGACTGCTTCCCGCACCAGGCAGCTGAAATGCTGCTTCAAATCCATACGTTGTGTCCGGGAGTACCGGATGAATGGAAGAGCGATACTGCTCCATGCTTTTGACGGTGGATTCCTTCAGTATACGCTCGTTATCTTTCACACCATCATTCAGAAAGGCAATCATGAAGTTCCCGATATCCTCGGCCGTTGACAACATGCCTCCTTGAGGCATCGGTGTTGGAGAGAGGGTGTACAGATCGAGCGGATTATGTACCGCGTCATACGCTGTCGCGAGCTGATCCTTGAACTTGTCGTTCAACACGAAACTGCTGTTATCCATACCGAGTGGTTTGAAAATGTGCTGCTGCATGTACGTCTCAAATGGTTCACCGCTGACATTCTCCACAATCATGCCGAGCAGCAGGAATGAGAAGTTGTCGTACATATAGGCACTGCCAGGTTCTCTGACGACAGGAGGCATGTGCTGCTGTGCATAGTCCTCCATGGAGACTGTTTTGGCGAAGTCGGCGTGAATATCTTCCTGCTGCGGATCGCGAATCTCGAATCCGGTAGTGTGCGTAAGCAGGTTTTCCACAGTGACTGGTTTGTCAAAAGGGTTATCAAACTCAAGTCCCTTCACATACGTTTGAAAATCGGCTTGCAGATCTACCTTCCCCTGCTCCACCAATTGCATGACGGCTGCTGCCGTAAATGTTTTGGAGACGGAGGCTACGCGAAAAGCGGTACTCTTCGGATCGACAGGCGTTTTGCTCTCCTGATCGGCATAGCCGTAGCCTTTCTCTGCCAGGACTTTGCCATCCTTGACAACAACAACGGAAGCACCGATATATTGTGCCTTGGCTTCAGCCGAATCAAAAAACGTGTCCAGAAATGCCTCCGCTGATTCAGAGGTTAGAGCCTTGGTTTGTCCTTTCTCATTGACCTGAGGTGATGAGGTTTCCGCATGAACCGCTGGTACCCAGAGACTTAATGACAGGACGAAAGCCATGAATGCACCCGTTAGCGAGGTGACTCTGAAGCGGCTCCTTCGATTGGATAAATGCATGTAAACACTCCCTTGCGCAAATTTTGGCAATAAAGCCTGTTCACTGTGTATTACTTCCAATTGGCTCGATAGGTTTCATGATTAGTTAGATTACGAAACTTAAATGGTTTCCTAACGGTAAGGAGCTTATGAGGCATCCGCACATCGCTGGGACTCGCTCAGTTCAGCTGACGGCCTGAGTGATTGGCGGAAAAATACAAGAGCAAAGGCCCCAATGATGACATACAGGCTGGCCATGGCATATGAAGGCAGCATTGCACCGATCATTAGTCCCAAGCTGCCCAGCAAGGCAGCGACATTATAACTCATGCCATCTGCAGCCATATATGCTGCTCGGTCCGAATCGGGGATCATCCCGGCAAGAAGTACTTGGCGTACCGGTGAGTACATCAATTCGCCAATTGTCAGCAGGACGGCAGAGCCGATTAGCAGTATGGCCCAGTTGCTAAATGCAAGTACGGCGAACCCGGCGGTGTAGAGGCACATACCTACCGTCATGATGGATCTGGATTGAAACCGTGCCATCCATTTGGAGAATGGGATAGCAATCAAGGCAACCAGTATCGTGTTGATCGCCAAGATTAGACTGAACATCTGCAGACCCGAAATGTTCCAGTGGAACAGCTGGGCACTGAACTCGCTTTTCAGACGGACAGCAATGTATTTATCCAGTTGGAATTCGAGAGAGACGGCCAGAACCGAAGCGGTGAAGAAGACCATGAACTTTCTGTCCCTGAGTACACTTCCATAGGTCTTTAGCATATTTCTTCTGACTGGCGCGGTGGTTTGAACCGAGCCCGTTTTTGCTGTTTGTTCCATGGTTTCCTGAATGAAAAACAACAAAATGAACAAGGTTACCAAGCTCTCCATGCACACCAGACTGAACAGAATGAATCGGAAGGAGTCGAATAACAATCCGCCCATCAGTGCGCCAAATGTAATGGCTACATTGGTCGTCCAATACTGCAATCCATATACATAATGTCGTTCATGTTCACTGCTTACGTCCACGATCATCGCACCTGCGATTGGAACGGTGATGCCGGAGCTTAGACTGCTAAGAAAGAACATGATGCAAGTCAGCTCTACCGAGTTCAGCCATGGCGAATTCGCTGCAGCCAGCCAGAACAAGGCGAATACTTGTACACATTGAGCGATGACCATCATTTTTTTGCGTCCAATCCGATCCGACCAGTATCCTGCGCCCAGACCAGCAATCATGGAGGATACAATGTTGACCGTAAGCAGCACACCAGCCCAGCCAGCTCCCATCTGGACGCTCAGATAAATGGCCATGAACGGAATGATTGATTTCTGGGTCAAGTCTGTAAAAAAGTCAGTGATGATACGAATTTTAATGTTGCGGTGCAAATCAGCATATTTCATCGGTTGCATGTCTTCCTTCCCGCTTTGTCATGTAGATGTTACTGAGTATAATGGAGGAAAACCTGAAGAAAAACTGTAGAAGCGGATCAATGGATTTCGTATTTTAGTAGAGCGGGAAGGCAGGGGGAGTTGTGGAAGTAGCTGACCATTATATTCAATTGCGTATGGCGTTTCCAAACGTTCATGATGATGAAGAATGGCCAACGACGATTGGAGAGCTGGCACACCATTTGTGCTGCACCATGCGTAACATGAATTTGATCATGAACAAGTTTATGGATAACAACTGGATTAGGTGGAGTCCGAGGCGTGGCAGAGGGAAAAAGTCATTGCTTGTCTTTCAGGCACCGCTGCTTGATGTAGCCCGTGAACGTTTTGATCGCCTGCTGCAGGGCAACAGGCTGGAAGAAGCCTATCAGCTGGCCGCGAGTCTGCCTTTTTCGTTACGGGAAATGTTAATGCAGGGTTTACAGGACCAGTTTGGTCTTCGTTCAGACCAGGGTGCCATGGGAAGGACAGATATCTTGCGGATCCCACAGAACTTCCCATTTGAGACATTGGATCCGACCCGGGCAGCCATGTGGGGAGAAGTGGGCATTGTCGCAGAGGTATTCGATCGCCTGGTACGCTATAATGCTGAACGTCGCATCTGTGAGCCGAGTCTTGCCGTGGCTTGGGAGAGCAACCTTGAAGGAACAGAATGGACATTTTATCTGCACAAAGGTGTTCTATTTCATCATGGCCGAGTACTGGATGCAGAGGATGTGAAGTTCACATTTGAACGAATCCTTGAGGATACCGGCAATCCCTGCCGGCCGCTGTTTGGCACCATTGCGAAGATCGAGACATTTGATGAGCTGACGTTACGTTTTACGTTATATAGCTCAAACTTCATGTTCCCGGATCTGATGAGCAGCATGTGTGCGTCGATTTTGCCGCGGGATGTGGCGTTCGACCGGATGCATCCTGTTGGAACAGGACCTTATCGTTTAACGAAGAATCACCCCAGACTGCTCGTCTTGGATGTATTTCCTTCCTATTTCAGAGGACGTGCCTACATTGATCGAGTTGAGGTGTGGCAGCTCCCGCAGTCCGGACTCGCAGAGTCGGTGATCAAGCAGGATTTGTTTCCGGATGGAGCGCCTCATGCTGTACAGCATGAAGTTCAGGGCGGAGTATATATGACGTTTAATATGCGCAGAGAAGGTCCGCAGCAGGATCTTTATTTTCGCCAGGCAGTGCAGCAGCTGCTGAATCAACAGGAGATGATGGATGCGTTCCGGGATACACGTAATCAGCCTGCATACAGCCTGGTTCGGGATAATGATGGGGATACGATGGAAGTAGAGCTGGGCAGCTTACCTGTACGAGAGAAACGAACGAGGCCACTGGATTTCATCACAGATTCCTCATTGGCCCAAGCGGAAGAACTGCTTAAGCGAAGCAGCTACGCGGGCCAGACGCTGAGGTTATGGGTAGAGGATGGGCAGAAAATGGAGACGGACATGCTCTGGTTTGTACAACGCTGTCAACGGATCGGACTGCATATCGATATCGTTCCAGGTGATCCCGTAAGTGCGGTGTACCATGATGAATTCAGGTCATGTGATCTCGTGTATACGGGGGAAGTGTTCGATGATCATGTCATGCTGAGCCTGTTCATCATGTTTACCTTTCAGAATACATTGTTCCTGGTTGCCATGGATGATGATCGGAAAAAGGAGTTAGACATGGAATGCAGGCGCATCGTAGGAATTCGGGAAGGTGGCGAACGAATGGCAGCACTGCTGGGGGTAGAGACCAAGCTGATCGAGGAGGCGCTGCTGCTGCCCACATATCGTTTCAAGGAGGAACATGCTCATCATGCCTCACTTCGTGATTACAATGTGGTGGGATATGGGATGCCAGATCTACGCCGTCTGTGGGTGAAACGCAAACCGGACGCTGATCCTAAGGAAGCAAGTTATCCGGCCTACATCCCGCTGTGGTAAGTGATACACAGCGGGATGAGCCTTGTAATGAACAGCTACTCTTCGTTTTTCTTAATAAACTCAATAGGTTTCGCACCCGGTTCCATCAAGAATGGAATGGAAATGGAACGGGCGTTATTCTCTTGATCGACCTGGAAAGTAAACGTGATTTTGAGTCCAAATAAAACAAGCAGGACGGAAAAGGTATCATTGCCTGTGTATTCCATGGGCATTTCAATCTCGTTGAATATCGCTTGTAAGCCGTCATCATTCATTTGAATGGACAATTCTCCGTATCCGGCATGAACATAGGTACCTGCGTAGGTAATTAGAGGTCGCTCAAGGGGCATAATTTTTGTATCATCTTGTGCATCATCCGTTTTTTCCTCAGCATCGTTCACTGGTGTTGCCGCGGGATCCAACGTTTCAGGCGCATCCGTAACTGCAGATTCCGCTGATTCCTCGCCACTCATCAATTTGGCCATCTTTTGGCTCCAATCCACAGGTTCCTTTTCTAGTAAACGGTCCATGATGTGAAATGTAATGGTATAGGGGATTATGCTTCCATGTGTATTACATAGTACTACAATCCCGATCTCTTCTTCCGGCAAAAAGGCGACCTGTGAACTAAAGCCATCAATAGCGCCCCCATGATGAATCAACGAATGTCCACGATAAGGTTCGATGAACCAACCCAGTCCGTAAGTGCTGACAGGCATCTCTGGACCATGAAACGGAGAATCACATGGCATTTGCGGACTGTGCAATGCTTCCATTTGTTCCTTGGAGATGAGCTGCTGTCCATCATGCTGCCCCTGATTCAATTGCAAGCGTAACCAGGCTATCATGTCTTCCAGATTGCTATTCATGGAGCCTGCCGGACCGATTGCATCGATGTTTCGATAAGGAATTCGTACATTTTCGCCGTCTTTCTCCATATAAGGAACAGCAAAATCAGGCTGGAGCTGCATTTGATCCACGGAGAACAAACTGGATGTCATCCCCAGCGGGTCAAACAGGTGATCCTGAACGAAGTTCTCCCAGGTTGTTTCCTTCAGCTTTCCGACGAGAAAGCCCGCAGTCATGTACATCAGGTTTTGATATTGCCACTTATTTCTGAAATCCTCATTCGGCTCAAGATACTGTATAGCATCTACGAGCTCTTCCCTGGTTCGTGAAGAGTTGTACCATACCATTTCATGCCTGGGGAGTCCAGAGCGATGACATAGCATATCACGAATGGTCAGGCGTTCCGTAGCGACAGGGTCGAACATTTTAAAATCATCCATATACGTTTTAACAGGCGTATCCCAGTTCAGCAGTTCCTGATCGACTAACAGGGCAGCGGTTGCTGCCGTAAAAGCTTTTGTACTGGACCCGATGGCAAAGAGAGTGCTTGGTGTTACTTCGAGTTTGGATTCCAGGTCGCGATACCCATAGCCTTTTTGCCAAATGACCTCATTCTTGTGAATTACAGCGACCGCGGCGCCAACACCCTTCCAGGTTTGCAGCTGTTCAGCTACAAATTCATCCAGTCCGTCCAGTAATGAGCGATGTTTTGTGGTAGTCATTAGTATCCCTCCAATAAAAATATGAAGTGAGTTCAAACAAATCAAAACTCGTATGTAGTTGACATCCAAGAAGTTGTTCAGTATCAACTATGCCTTTTCTGGATAAAGTTAACATCGGACCCGAGACTGATTTGCCTGTGATCACTTGTCCTAACAAGGGAATAGAAAGCTTGTCAAACCAGTCCGCATAAATCGAACAAGTCCCTCATAGACATGTACTAATCAAGTAGGGGTTCTGCTGTACGCACAATCCTGAAGTGAAAACATTGTGCTAAAGGGGATGATGTCATGCGCCGAATATCATGGATGCTTGCCATGGTATTGGTCTTATCGGCCTTACTTGCCGCCTGCGGGAAGAAGGATGCGGCAGCCGTGGTCAAAGATCTGAACGAAGTCGTAGGAGAGATGGAGAGTTACCAGGGAGCAGGTGTTATGACACTGCATACCGGAGATACGCCGCAGCAGTATAAGGTCGAGGTGTGGCATCAGAAGCCTTCATATTACCGAATTGCACTTACCAATGCCAAAAAGGATGTCACCCAGATTGTACTCCGCAACGATGAGGGCGTATTCGTCCTCACGCCAAGCCAGAACAAAAGCTTCCGTTTCCAAAGCAACTGGCCGGATAACCAGGGACAGGTTTATCTCTATGAGACACTGATTCGCAGCATCACAGGTGATACAACACGTCAGTTCGCAGATGAGAAGGAGAGCTACGTATTTGATGTAGCTGCCAATTATAATACGCACGCACTGGTCAGACAGAAGATCTGGCTGAACAAAAGTGATTATGCACCCAAACAGGTGGAGGTCTCAGACTCCAACGCAAACGTCGTCGTAGATGTTAAATTTGACAGCTTCAAGTTCGGTGCCGAATTCGGCAAAGATGCTTTTGATATGCAGCGCAACATGACAGCAGGCACAGAAGGGAATAGTGGAACAGACACAACGAATCCGGCCGAGCAGGCAGGAGAAAATGGCACCAAGGAGCCAGCAAGCTCCGAGACTGCTCCAGGTCAAGAACCGACTACAGGCTCTGCTGAAGGGGTCACTGATGGACAAACCGGTGTGAGCGAAAACCCGGAACAACAGGGAGCTCAGGACCCGGCGAGTGGTGAACCAGGCACAGAGGAGCCTACCATGACTGAACCGGAAGGAGCCGGCAGTTTTGGCGTGATTGAACCGACATACGCTCCGGAAGGCGTCAAGCTGAAGGATGATCAAATTGTGGAGGAATCCGGCGATTACTCGGTTATGCTCCGCTACGAAGGAACGTATAACTATACGATCTTTGAAGCCAGACCGCAGGATAGAGCTGTATCACTAGCACCATCTCGCGTAGTGGATCTTGGATTCACTTTGGGAATGATTAGTGGAGACGCTTTACAGACGTTAACATGGATGACCGATGGAATTGAATACAGAATCACGAGCGCGGATCTGCCGGAGAGTGAAATGGTTCAGATTGCGACATCGATGCAGGAGCAGTCAGGTAAATGATGTAATAGGTATAGTCGTTAGGGCATTAGGAATGCTAAGGAGCATCGGGGACTTGTTCTCCGGTGCTTTTTGATGTACACAGTTAGGTTGCCGCAGCATATGATGGAGAGGAAAAGCAGGACATTTCGTAATGGGTATTGCTTGAGAAATGAACAGTGAAATGGGCAGGTTGACCCAATAAATACAAAACACGCTTATATGCGGGATGAACCGGGTAAGTAATCGGTATAGGCAGAGAGAGAGGGCGTGAGGCTGCATTTTGGACTCATGTCCGTATCGCTTATCCGCCTGTTTCTTCATCCGCTTCCAGCTTCGCCATTATGCTGGGCATACTTTTTGAGTCGCCGTTCTTCTGCTCATTTGACAGTCACATGCTTGAGCATTACGATGGAGTCTGATATGTGAGCCGGATTAAGATGACTAGAGAAGGTGACAGAACGTGCAAGGACAATATCGGCCGACCCAAGCGGAGATCAACTTGGATCATTTGAGTAGCAACGTAGACGCTTTCCGCGCGGTTCTGCCGCAAGGCATGAAGTTTCTAGCTTGTGTCAAGGCGAACGCTTATGGACATGGAGCTGTGGAGACGGCCAGAGAACTGGAACGAATCGGAGTGGATTATCTGAGTGTCGCTTTTCTGGACGAAGCGCTTGAACTGCGACAAAATGGAATCAAGGCTCCGATCTTGGTATTGGGTTATACACCGCCTGAGGGTATTGCTGTAGCCAGGGAACAAGATGTGACCATAACGCTTTTCAGCAGGGAAGTGCTTGAAGCGATTCGTGATCTGGATACAGGATCGTCTCAGAACCAATTGAAGGTTCACATCAAAATTGATAGTGGTATGGGACGCCTGGGTCTGCTGCCCGGCGATGAAGCTATTGCTTTCATCCAGGAAGCAGCAGCAATGGATCAGGTCCTGCTCGAAGGCATGTTCACTCATTATGCCAAGGCGGATGAAGAAGACAAGACCTATACACTGGAGCAGTATCGACGGTTTCAAAGCGTGGTTGAAGCGCTGCGGGATCAGGGATGTGTCATCCCGATTATACATACGGCGAACAGTGCAGCTGCCATTGATACACCGGAATTATCCTACAATATGGTGCGAGTGGGTATCAGTCTGTATGGGCTGTACCCTTCCGCCGAGGTGAATCATCAGGTAGTGAAACTGGTCCCGGTATTGACACTGAAGACAAAAGCGGTTCTGGTCAAAACACTGCCACCTCATTGGGGGGTCAGCTACGGAACCCGTTATGTGACACAAGGGAACGAACGAATTGCGACCCTGCCTATCGGCTATGCAGACGGATTTTCAAGAATGCTGACAGGTAAAGCTCAAGTGCTTGTACGTGGCCGCCGCGTTCCCGTCGTCGGTACGATCTGCATGGATCAGTGTATGGTGTCGCTGCAATCTTTCGCTGAAGAGGCGGAAGAAATTCAAGCCGGCGAAGAGGTTGTCCTCATCGGTCACCAATCTGATAGTGTGATTACCGCAGATGAAGTGGCCTCCCAGCTTGGTACGATTGCCTATGAGGTGATCTGCATGATGGCTCATCGGATTCCGCGAATCTATTTCCGGAACGGTGTCGAAGTCGCCAAGGTTAATCCTCTTTTGACATCCTGACAGGACAACTGGACGCTATTACCAATAAACTTTTTTTCGGAACGGAAGGAAAAGTGTCGGAGCATCTCGAATGTTGTTATATTGACGAGGATGAAAAATCCTGAAAAGAGATGTTTGGTCTGTACGAATATTGCCCCCCATGTTTATAATGGAGTACAGCATACTTGATATACTCGGGGCATATATATTCCTTTGTATAAAAGTTCTGGAAAAACGTAATACTGGTTCACAATGGCGAAAGGTTTGTGGGGGTGGAAGATAGGTGGCCAACTTGCAGAACACCAAGCGGATTATGATCAGTTTGCCTGATCATCTCCTGCAGGAAGTGGATGGCATCGTAGCGCTGGAGAATTCCAACCGCAGCGAATTGATTAGGCAGGCCATGAAGCTGTATTTGACCGAACGGAAGAAACGTTACATCCGTGAGTCCATGCAGCGCGGGTACATGGAGATGGCAAAAATTAATCTGACCATGGCATCCGAGGCCTTTCACGCGGAGGAAGATGCGGACAGCACTCTGGACCGCTTAGTTAGCGGGGTGTAGACATTGATCGTAAAACGCGGTGACGTTTTTTTTGCGGATCTTTCTCCCGTTGTCGGTTCGGAGCAAGGTGGAGTCAGGCCGGTGCTGGTCATCCAGAATGACATCGGTAACCGGTTCAGTCCAACGTGTATCGTGGCGGCTATTACCGCCCAGATTCAGAAGGCAAAGCTGCCGACGCATGTCGAGATTGATGCTGCGGCTCATGGCTTTGACCGGGACTCTGTGATTTTGCTCGAACAAATACGGACGATTGACAAACAAAGACTGACTGACAAGATTACCCATCTGGACGAGGAGACCATGAAATTGGTTAATGAGGCGTTGCAGATCAGTCTGGGTTTGATCGATTTTTAGGTTGCTTGGCACCGGGTTTGGGCTGCCAGTATTCCGCCCGTAGCGGGATGTTCCTTGCGGGAACACACAATTACAGACAACATTTCAGAGGAGCGTATCGCGGCCCAAGGGCTGCGGTGCGCTCTTTTGTCTGAACAAAAATGAAAGCGTAGAACATTGGCGTGCTTTTCGCTATAATGGAACCTGAGAAACCGTTTACGCCAAAGATGTATATAGAGGTGGAGGAGACATATGAGCATTTATATCAATGAAGAGAAACTACAATTTCATTTACAAACCCGCAAGGCAAGTTACGTATTCCAGGTGCTTCCTTCGGGATATTTGGTACATCTGTATTATGGCAAAAAATTACGCGACTCAGATCTGAGCTGGCTCCATGTTCGGACGGAACGCGCTTCCTTCAGCCCGAATCCGGTTCCTGAGGATCGGACGATCTCATTCGATACGCTGCCGCTGGAACTACCAGTCTATGGAACAAGTGATTTCCGTAACCCGGCCGTACAGCTTCAACTGGAGAATGGTTCAAGTGTCTCGGAATTCACGTATGTTGGCCATCGGTTGGAGAAAGGCAAACCAGCTCTTCAGGGGTTGCCGGCGACTTATGTGGAGGCTGCAGACGAAGCTGACACACTTGTTATTGAAATGGAGGATCGCGTGGCAGGAGTCCGCATCGAGCTCTCCTACACAGCTTATTCGTCCTTTAATGCAATTACGCGGTCGATGCGTATCATTAATGAGAGCGCTACCTCGGTGAATGTGGCTCGTGCACTAAGCACATCCGTCGATTTCCCGCATGCTGATTATGAACTGCTGCAGCTGTCAGGCGCATGGACGCGGGAACGCGATATTGTTCGTCGCCCACTGGCTTCTGGCTTGCAGGGCGTGGAAAGCCGCCGTGGTTCAAGCAGCCATCAACAAAATCCGTTTATTGCGCTCATGACGCCAGGTACGGATGAGGATCAGGGAGAAGTGTACGGCTTCAGTCTCGTATACAGCGGAAGTTTCACAGCACAAGCGGAAGTGGATCAGTTCCACACCACACGTGTATCACTCGGCATTAACCCGTTTGAGTTCAGCTGGAAGCTGGAATCGGGAGAAGCTTTCCAAACACCTGAAACGGTCATGGTCTATTCGGATGCAGGACTTGACGGCATGTCCCAGTCTTATCACGAACTTTATCGCGAACGGCTTGCTCGAGGCAAATTCCGCAATACAGAGCGTCCGGTATTGGTGAACAACTGGGAAGCGACGTATTTTGGTTTTAATGCAGACAAGATTGAACAGATTGCCCGTGCAGGGAAGAAGCTTGGCATCGAGCTGTTTGTATTGGATGACGGCTGGTTCGGACATCGCGACAGTGACAATTCCTCGCTGGGTGACTGGATTGTGGACAAGAACAAGCTGCCTCAAGGTCTGGATGACCTGGCGAACCGGGTAACCGCACTCGACATGCAGTTTGGATTGTGGTTCGAGCCAGAGATGATCTCGCCGGATAGTGAATTGTATCGCAAGCACCCGGACTGGTGTCTTCATGTACCTGACCGTCGCCGGACAGAGGGCAGACAGCAGTTGGTGCTGGATTTCTCCCGCCAAGACGTTCGGGATGAAATCGTCCGTATGCTGAGCGACGTATTGGGATCTGCGCCGATTTCGTATGTGAAATGGGACATGAACCGGAATATGACGGAGATCGGCTCTGCGCAGCTGCCTGCGGACAGACAGCGTGAGACAGCTCATCGCTATATGCTTGGATTGTATGAGGTGATGGAACGAATTACGTCTTCTTTCCCCAATATTTTGTTTGAAAGCTGTTCAGGTGGTGGCGGTCGGTTCGATCCGGGTATGCTGTATTACATGCCGCAAACGTGGACAAGCGACAACACGGATGCTGTATCCCGTCTGCGCATCCAATACGGGACAAGTCTCGTGTATCCGGTAAGTTCCATGGGATCGCATATCTCGGCCGTACCGAATCATCAGGTTAACCGCATTACATCGCTGGAGATCCGCGGACATGTTGCCATGTCGGGTAACTTTGGCTACGAGCTTGACCTGACACGTTTCACAGAAGAAGAGAATGCCATTGTGAAGGCTCAAGTGGAGCTGTACAAGGAGATTCGAGGCACCATTCAGTATGGCACGTTCCGTCGTCTGCTCAGTCCGTTTGAGGGTAACGAAACGGCATGGATGTTTATCGCACCAGATGGAAGCGAAGCGGTTGTATTCTATTTCCGCGTCTTGTCCGAGCCCAATGCTCCTCTCCAACGTCTGAAGCTGAAAGGATTGGATCCTGACGCCGATTACCGCCTGAAGGGCAGCACCGAGACGTATACGGGCGATGCATTGATGTATGGCGGAATTTCCGTAGGCCGTGCCACAGGAGATTATTTGAGCGAGATGTTCCGTTTCGAACGGGTATAAGTAATCCTGCGTTTAATGCAGTGCTTTTCGGGGAAGACCGGAATACGTCGGGGTGACGTTTTTCGGTCTTTTCTTATGGGTTACGCGAAGCGATGAACCATAAACTTCACTGTAAGAACTTGTAACTGGTAGGAATGCTGGAAAACGGAACGGGATTTTGTGATAATATAGGGAAGAGCAATCTGCATGAGTGCAGGTTCGATACTGTGATTACAGCAGCATAGCTGCCCTGAACATGCTTAATCTGAAACGATTCAGGAAGGAAAGAGGGATTTATTTGTCTGAACAGGGAACGGTTCTGGAACCCAATGAAGAAACAATAAAGGCGGAACGCCAGGAAAGAATCATCAAACAGGTAGCCAAGGAACTGTCACTGGCCTTGAAGCAGGTGCGCACGACGTCAGAGCTTCTGGAAGAAGGCAATACGATTCCGTTTATCGCCCGCTACCGTAAAGAAATGACTGGAGAGCTGGATGAGAACCAGCTGCGACTGATTGAGGAACGTCTCGTATATCTGCGTAACCTTGAGGATCGCAAAGTGGAAGTCATCCGTATTATAGAAGAACAAGGTAAATTGACGGGAGAACTGAAAAAGTCCATTACCCAGGCTGTGAAGCTGCAGGAAGTAGAGGATCTATATCGTCCTTATCGCCAGAAGCGCAAAACGCGTGCCAGCGTAGCGAAGGAAAAAGGTCTTGAGCCCTTGGCCGTATGGATCTGGAGTCAACCGAAACAGGGGAATGTGCTCGAAGAAGCTGCGCGTTACATCAATGCAGAGCTTGGAGTGGACGATGCAGAAGCAGCCCTTCAGGGAGCCAAAGACATTCTCGCTGAGAACATCGCTGATGATGCTGCCATTCGTGCGTGGATTCGTCGCTATACGCTGGATCATGGCATGTTGACTTCAGAAGCGAAGGATGCGGAGCAGGAATCGGTCTATGAGAACTACTATGATTATCGTGAATTGGCCAAAAAGATGCCTCCGCACCGGATTCTCGCCATTAACCGCGGAGAGCGGGAGAGCATTCTGAAAGTAGGTCTGGAGGTTCCGCCTGAACCGGCCCATCGTCATATGGAAGGTCAGATCATCAAGGGTGCATCTGCAGTGCAGGATGTATTGCGGGCTGTCATTGAAGATGCCTACAAACGTCTGATTGCACCTTCCATTGAGCGCGAAGTCCGGGCAGAACTGACGGAAAAGGGAGAGAGCCAGGCAATCTCCGTGTTTTCCGCCAATCTGCGTAACCTGCTGCTTCAGCCGCCGATTCATGGCAAACGTGTGCTCGGTGTCGACCCTGCTTATCGTACGGGCTGCAAACTGGCTGTAGTGGATGATACGGGCAAACTGCTGGAAGTCGCTGTTACGTACCCGACGCCTCCTCACAACAAAAAGCGCGAAGCAGCCGAGGTATTCCACCGGATGATCAAGCAGTATGACATCGGACTGATCGTTATCGGTAATGGTACAGCTTCCCGTGAAACGGAACAGTTTGTAGCCGAGATCATTCAGGAAAATGGCGATGAAAGCCTCGTGTACCTCATCGTTAATGAAGCAGGAGCAAGTGTGTATTCCGCTTCCAAGCTGGCGCAGGAGGAATTCCCTGATCTGGACGTAGCCGAACGCAGTGCAGCTTCCATTGCCCGTCGTGTACAGGATCCGCTGGCTGAACTGGTGAAAATTGATCCAAAGGCCATTGGTGTAGGGCAATACCAGCATGACGTTTCTCAAAAGATTCTGGAGGAAAGTCTGAAAGCGGTCGTGGAATCTGCGGTTAACCATGTAGGCGTGGATGTGAATACGGCTTCGCCATCGTTGCTGTCCTATGTGGCCGGCGTGAATGCGACGATTGCCAAAAACATTGTGAAGTACCGCGAGGAAAACGGACGCTTTACGAACCGTCGTCAGCTGCAGAAGGTACCGCGTCTGGGCGCCAAAACCTATGAACAATGTGTAGGTTTCATGCGCATTGGTGAAGGTGAGAATCCGCTGGATCGTACACCGATTCACCCGGAATCCTACAAGGTCGTCGATCAGTTGTTCAAAGAACTTCAGGTGGAACTGGACAAGTTGGGCAGCAAGGAGTTGTCCGTGCTCCTATCCGAACAGCAGCCTGAACAACTGGCTGTGAAACTGGACGTGGGTGTGCCTACACTGCGCGACATTCTCGACAGCTTACAGCGTCCGGGACGTGACCCTCGGGAAGAAATGCCACTGCCTATTTTCCGTACGGATGTCCTTAAAATTGAGGATCTGGTTGAAGGCATGGAGCTCCAAGGTACCGTTCGCAACGTAATTGATTTTGGTGCCTTCGTCGACATCGGGATCAAGAGTGATGGACTTGTCCATATTTCACAGCTGAGCAATGGTTACGTCAAGCATCCGATGGATGTCGTTTCTGTCGGTGATAATGTAACGGTATGGGTGATGAATGTGGATACCAAAAAGGGCCGGGTCGGCCTGACCATGAAAAAGCCTGCTTCGAAGCAGACTTCCTAGTCCCATGACCCGAGAACAGCCTTCCCAGTTGCGGGAAGGCTGTTTGTTGTCGGCTCGAATGGGGTTGTCGACCGTTCCATATTCTTCGAATGAGTTAATGTAGGAAGAGAGAATGGGCTGTATACATGAAGAGTGGGGTTAAATTCTAGAGTTCACGATCCGCGCTGCGCGGTGTGCCATTAGCAGGTTTGTTCCGGTAAAAGAACCAGCATTCGTTCAGCAGCTTGATCTGTCTGCTGTCTTTCTTGTGAAATGCACGCATCAGTTGATTGCAAAGCCATTGAGGCAAAGGGATCTCCTCCTCTTGCATAATTCATCTGTACGTTAGCATATGTGGCAACAGCCTGGACTGTGCGGATTAAGCCGCGCGAAACGTGTAAAAAACAGTGTCCGGCTTGTCAACCGACCTGTCGATTCAGATAAATTAAAAAGCGCAAATCCGGTTAAGGAAATGCGCTTACAGGTTAGGATGTGCACTTTTAGAAAACGATAAATGAATCAGAGTGTTTCCATTTCTTCTTCGTACCATTGTTCCAGCTGGGCTTGAAGGGCCCGAATTTCGGTGAGTAAGGAAATCAAGGGATAATGCGTCTCGCGCAGTTTGGCGAAACTATGCTCAAGCGCATTGATGTAATCCAGCCCTCCGGTGATACTGAGCTGCTCGTTCAGAAGATCAAGGTCGTCACATTCAGCGATGGCCCAGGGCAATACAGGTACATCCGCTGCCGTAAGTTTATCAATCTCTTTGTGCAGACGCAGGTTGAGTGCACTGAGTTGATAGGCATAATCAGCGGGCATTTCAACAAACTCTAATTGCTGTTCCTGCTGCAGGATGACATAACGCATTGTAGGCATAACGTGTAATAATCTCCCCTCATACATTCTACTTGACAGTGTAGCCTACGAAACGGTTAAAATTCAAGTATTATACCGGAAAATGGAACGGTCCAAAGGGTGAGAAAGGAGGAGGAACCGGGTGGATAATGCTGAGCTGCAGCAGTGGATTGAGCAGGTATCGCTGGATCATTTCGGGGTTCCGTTTACCCACGAGGCCTTGTTTAATCGACGTCTGACGACAACCGGCGGCCGATATATGCTGAAGAGTCACCGAATTGAGATTAATCCACATCAGCTTGAAGCATACGGGCGGGATGAGGTTGAGAAAATTATAAAGCACGAATTGTGCCACTACCATCTGCATATTCGCGGACGCGGCTATCGCCACAGGGACCCGGAATTCAAGGCTCTTCTGCAAAAGGTAGGCGGTTCGAGGTTCTGTCAGTCCCTTCCGGATGGCAAGGGCAGGAAGCCGCAGCCTTATCGGTACAAGCTGGTATGCAAGAGCTGTGGAACGGAATATCTCCGTAAACGAAAAATGGATCCCAAACGTTACAGATGCGGCCGATGCGCCGGCAAGCTGGCTCTTCAAACCATCTCTAACGAGTAGCGTTCATCCTAATGGAAATAACCGGCTTGAAGAGGGGATGCAATATACTTGTATGAGCTGTATTTTCTCCCTCTTTTATAGTTAGGAAGAAAGTATAGTTAAGATGTTGACTTGGCTTATTAATCATGATAAATTATGTTTATTCGAGATTATTCCCTGATAGCTCAGTTGGTAGAGCACTCGACTGTTAATCGAGTTGTCACAGGTTCGAGTCCTGTTCGGGGAGCCATTTCTTGGAGAGATACCCAAGTGGCTATAAGGGGACCCTCTGCTAAGGGGTTAGACTGCGTAAGCGGTGCGAGGGTTCGAATCCCTCTCTCTCCGTTTTGATTATACTTCTCTGCAAAGGGATGAGAACCCAAAAGGTTCGTCGGAGCATAGTCTTCGATAGCGATACATCGCAGTCTCGAACGAAGTGAGAGTATCCCTCTCTCTGCGTATTGATTACACGAATAGAATCCCCTTCACATGAACCGTTGATCGGTTTGTTGTGAAGGGGATTTTTTGGTGTAGATCTTTCTTGGATGAGATCTGCAACGTAACTGCCTACAGCGAGATTCCCAAAACCTCGTATAAACCCTTCTTGCCAGCATCGGTAACTTCAACAGAGCGGCTGCCAGGCTTCTTCCGGGTCCACTCGAGCTGCGAAAGTCTGCGTTCCAATTGTTCGCCCAGCAGTCCGGATATGTGGTGACGCCGCTCGCTCCAGTCCAGACATTTGCGGGCAATGGCACGTCTTGATCCCGGTTTAACCTGAAGATCAATTCCGAATGATGTAAACCATTGTCTTCCTTTCTCCGTAATGTGATAATCCTTGGCCTGATCTGCTTCGGGCTCCAGTAGATATTCCTCCCGCAACAATGCATCGCACAGAGCAATCCCAAGCTTACCAGCAAGGTGTCCATAACAGGTACGAGCAAAGCTAAGATGCTGGAGCTGATTAGACTGTTTGAGCGATCTCACCTGAACAGGAGGGGCGATACTGCCCATCGTTTCAATTAGAAAGGCAATCTCCTGGCCAGCCAATCGGAAGTAGCGATGCCGTCCTTGCCGTTCTACAACTAGCAGCCCGCCGTCCACAAGTTTAGCAAGGTGGTTGCTCGCAGTCTGGGGTGTGACACCAGCCATATAGGCAAGCTCGCCTGCAGGCAGGGCCTGTCCACCCAGTAGCGCTTCGAGAAATACAGCGCGAGTCGGATCGGCAATCAATGACGCGATAACAGATATATTTGGATATGCATTCATACTTCGATGATACTTGAACAGTTGGCGTATTACAATTGGGACAGGCCACCGCAGAGTTCAAACTTGCATTGAGGGGCCAAGTATGTGAGACAGGAGATGGAGCAAACCAATGAATTTCGAAAACGCGAGTAAACGATCTGCTGAGGAGGTAGTAACGGACCAGCATGAGACGATTAACCCAAGCATTTTATACTATGGAACACCCGTACTTCTCTTGAGCACCTTGAACGAGGATGGGTCAACGAACCTGTCGCCATTGTCGTCTTCCTGGGCGTTGGGGGATTGTCTTGTTCTTGGTTTGGGTATCCAGGGGAAAGCCTATGAGAACTTAAAAAGACATCCTGAATGTGTTGTAAATTTGCCGGATGCGTCCATGTGGAGAGCTGTCGAATCTCTGGGGCGTTATACGGGTACATATCCGGTTCCTGAGGAGAAAAGACAGATGGGTTATGAATTTTGTTCGGAGAAATTTGAAGCAGCCGGGTTAACCACTCAGGATTCGCTTCGGGTTAAACCTCTGAGAATAGCCGAGTGTCCGCTTCAGATTGAGGCATCTGTACAGCATATCCGCACGCCGGAGCATACGCCTTTTATGGCCGTAGTTGAAGTGAAATCGCTGGAGGTACATGCACATAAGAAGCTTATATCTGGACTGAATAAAATTAATCCGGCAAAGTGGAACCCGTTAATCTATAATTTCCGCCATTATTACGGATTAGGAGAGCGACAAGGGGAGAACTTCCGCGCGGAATAGGGATCGGTATAAACAGAAAGGATAGAAACAGACTATCTTTATAAGAGGGTTATACAGGAAAGTAAAGTGGAGGCCGTACAGGTCTCTTTTTTTGTGCCGCCTGATATAGAAGGAATTTGCTGTGTGGATTAATTATTGGAGAGAGAGTGGGTAAGTAGTAAAGGAGGATACATGTAAGCATATACATAAGCATATTGCATGGATTCAGTTAGTGAAGGTCCATCTGCAAAATGCTGACATAAGAGAGGTGATGAGAATGGAAATGGAATATTTGATGCGAGTTCTCATAGCAGGGATCTGCGGGGTCCTTATCGGGTATGAACGTAAAAACCGGATGAAAGAAGCGGGAATACGCACTCATTTTGTGGTCGCTGTTGGTGCAGCGTTAATGATGATTGTCTCAAAGTATGGATTTCAGGATCAGGCAGGCTGGGCTAATCTGTCGCTTGATCCTTCCCGGATTGCAGCACAGGTGGTTAGCGGTGTAGGGTTCATTGGGGCCGGAATGATCTTTACGCAGCGCCATACCGTTCGGGGATTGACGACAGCTGCTGGCATCTGGGCAACGGCAGGCATGGGACTGGCTGTTGGTGCTGGACTTTACTGGACGGGAGCAGGTGTAACCCTGCTGATCGTGCTCGCACAGATGCTGCTGCATCGGCCGACACGCTGGCTGGTTTCCGCGAGAACAGAAACGTTAACCATTCGTCTGGAGCAGGAAGCAGACAGCCTGAAAGCCATATTGGCACTGCTGGGGCAGGAGAAGATTTCGGTCATCGGATTCAGGACGGAACAACAAATAAGCACAGGCTCCGCTCAGGAGACTGTGCTTGAATTCACCGTTCAGATGCCCGGGTCCTTCCGGGGAGAACAGTTGATTGTACTGCTGCAGGACGTGCCGCATGTGAGATCTGTCGAGTTGAAGTGAGAGAGGGTGTGATTTCCTGACAGGACTGAATTTATTGACCGCCCTCAGCAACGATTTCGGGCCGGGAGATCGGTTTGCCGTCCAGTACAGAGTGAATGGCATGGGCGACACCATGTTCTACATTGGTTAAAGTTATTGCCTTGGCAAGGGCTTGAATTTCCGGTTCACCATTGCCCATGGCGATGCCGAGTCCTGCCATTTTCAACATGGAAACATCATTGAAATTGTCGCCGATAGCTGCCGTATCTTCCATGGAGACATTGAGATGGGCAGCCAGTTTAGTAAGAGCATTACCTTTGGACACATCGGGATGCTGCATCTCGAAGTTGTGCTCGGAGGATACCACCATTGCAACATCCGATCTGGAGGCAAAATAGGCTCTTCCTTGCTGCAATTGATCTGGTTCAAGTGAGAAAGCCATAATGTTGTAAATGTAAGCTTCTGAAGGAATCTCCTGATGGGATTGAACACGATGGTAGTCTTTCTTGTCGTAGTGCTTCTTAACGGCGCGAATCAGGCGCTCAACGTCCTCACCAGGACTTGTACCCAGGATTCGGTCCATCTCGGCAAGCATCGTATCATGGCTGCTGATTGGGGCGTATATTCCCTGCTGAGTGGAAGCTTCATAATAGCACTCATGATCTTCGAGCCACTGCATGACAGATGCTGCTGTCTCACGTTCAAGCGGAAGATGATACAGACGGTTCCCATCAGCATCATGAATCGTGGCTCCATTGGACCCGATGACTGGAGTGTTAATCCCGCCTTCTTCGCAAATGCCGACAACGTCCGAATAGACGCGACCCGTTGCAATCGTAACTTTCAACCCTTCTTGCTGGGCCCGGTGAATGGCTGCTGCATTTTCCGGGCTAATCTGGCTGTCTCTGTTTAGAAGTGTTCCATCCAAATCCGTAGCAAATAATTTCATCACCTTACAACTCCTTATCTTCTGTTGGTTCAGGAATGAGAATCTCAACCTGTTGTTCATTTAAAAAGTTACGCCATTCGTCTGATGGCCATTGGTCGGTAATCAGTACATCAATCAGTGACCAGTCGGCAAAACGGTACCCGTAACGTTTATCAAATTTGGAATGATCTGCGAGCACGAAGACCTCTTTGGCCGCCTGCATCATTTTTTGCTTAATCTTGCCTTCTTCTTCGGAAGTGCTGAATCCATCCATCGTAATCCCGCCAATACCGATAAAGGCTTTGTCCACGTAATAATGGGAGAGTGTTTCGATCACAGATGCGCCGTAAACATAACGTTGTTCCTTGTCGACTTTGCCGCCAAGTAAACGAATATGGACAGCCGAGTGATTGGAGAGAAGATCTGCGGAATGAATGGAATTGGTGATGACTGTACATGATTTTCCATTCAGATGCTCAGCACAAGCCTGCACCGTCGTGGAAGAATCCAGAATGATGTTTTCACCTTGGCGGACCATGGCTGCAGCGAGTTTGCCTATAGCCCTCTTTTCTTCTGAAACATGGAGCAGGCGATCCTTGTATGAGATATATTCACGGGGAGGAGAGGGGAGGATGGCGCCGCCCCGTGTTCGGATAATGGCGTCCTGTTCTTCCAGCTTGATCAGATCCCTTCGAGCCGTGTCCCGCGAGACGTCAAATAGGGTAACGATCTCGTCTGCCGAGATCCGGTTATGTTTGCGAAGATGTTCAATAATGAGCTGCATTCGTTCTTCCTGAAACAAGCATGCCGCCTCCTTGCTAATGAGTGACCGTAATACTGATAACCTAATTATAAGTATTTGCAATTTAGTTTGCAATATTTTAAGTGAATATAAGTTTTTATAAGTTGTTTGATATAATTTTAACAGGATGTAAGGATTCTGATGACAATGATATGAAATTCGGTTATCTCAGATGGTATCTGCGATTTAAACGAGCCTATTTTCTTGAAAAATGATCTTTATAAGAAGCGCTAAATAAAAAACAAAAAAAGTGTTGCACTATTTTTATATGGTGTGGTATACTCATTCTTGTCGCCAAGAAAGACAACTTGTTAATAAGGCCCGTTGGTCAAGGGGTTAAGACACCTCCCTTTCACGGAGGTAACAGGGGTTCGAATCCCCTACGGGTCATATCTTCACCACCTTTTTAATAAGGAAACCTCGCAAGTCATTGTTCTTAAACCAAGAGATGATATGGCACATCGGTGAAGTTACAGCAAGAGCCATTAGCTCAGTTGGTAGAGCACCTGACTTTTAATCAGGGTGTCGAAGGTTCGAGCCCTTCATGGCTCACCATTTATACATTTGAATATGCGGTCGTGGTGGAATGGCAGACACGCTATCTTGAGGGGGTAGTGGGTGTATACCCGTGGAGGTTCGAGTCCTCTCGACCGCATTACATGTAAACGTTAGGGAAATAGACTCTCGTGGATATCCATGAGAGTCTATTTTTATTTTTATATATATCTATTTGAAAACTGCTCATGGATGAAGAAGGGCTGAGGATTGATATCTGTTGTGGTATAATTGTCTATATAATGTTGCCGGAGAATTACGTTATGGTGCAAGATATGGATTTTAGATATTATGGTTGGAAGGCGGTCCTGTATGCAGTCGATATATGAGCGAATTGAACACCTGATTGCCGAGCGAGGGATGACAAAGAAAGCATTCTGTCAACAACTGAAGATCAGCACCGGGAATCTGGGTGATTGGAAACGTGGTAAGTCGATTCCGAGCACGAATAAACTGATTGAGATCGCTGCGTTTTTTGATGTGAGTCTGGACTGGCTCATGATTGGACGTCCATCCAAGGAAGCGATGGTACGGGAAAAACGGGAGGATTATTTTTTTGGCGTGTTGCGGCAATTGGATTGCCAGGAGAGTGAATTATCGACCGAAGAGCAGGCTTTTATTAGCGAATATATTGAATTTACCCGATATCGCAAGTCCAAGGAAAGTAGAAATGCTGCTGACTTTCGATATAAGGAAGATGATAAACCCGAAACGGATGAATCGATCTAATGCAAAACCTCTGAACCAACCCGGATGATTTCCGGAAATGTTCAGAGGTTTTTTTGTGTTCATGTGAGATGATTGTAGTCGTGTTCATCTTTGGCTTCATGAAATTATGATGTCCCAGTTCATTTGCGGAACGTAAGATTCTCGTTGCCTAACAGCTGCGGTCGAATGGTGTTCCAAATGTGCAGGCATTGTTCCTGAAGTTCCCAGGCAGCCATGCCAAGCAAACGGACGCCGATCCCTCCGCTCGCGAGCAGGCTTGCACCAGCGAGCATTCGACCATTCGGAGGCAGTGCAGACCTGATGCTTTCCAGTTCCGCTGTCCCCAGCCCAGGAGCGATCATCCACAGGGCCGCAGTATGGGTGAAATCCAGCAATGCAGCTGATTTTTGTGGATCATCGCGTGAGGGTTCCATGCCGAATCGGTCCCACACAGCAAGCTGGCCCCCTTGCCATATTTCGGTTGAATTTCGATATTTGCTGAACTCAAAAGCCTCACCCCGGTGAATTCGTCCGGCTGACCAGACATCTGCATAAGCGAGAATAGCCTGTTCCTCCAGATGGAAGGTGGCGGTAAGCGAAGAAGAACTACCTTTGAATGGGATTACACATTCCGGGAAGTATTCAAGCACAGCTCCTTTCCTGATCTGGAAGTGATGGTTGACCGATGAGGGAAGTGAAGGCGTAGGGTGAAGGCGTGTCGCTGATGTACTGCTCAGCATCACATGGGTGCCTTCACCCAAATGCCACTCGGAATGATAATGATCCCCGTTAAGAACACCGGGAGAGACGTCTGATGTGTAGAGGCATAACCCATTGCTGTTCCCCGGTGGGCGAAAGGAGCGACTGAACCGGAGAGGGGCGCTATAATAACGATCTGTCATGATCGTACGTCCCTCTTGAAGGGCAAATGTGGCTCGAAGCTCGCTGCGTCGTATCACCGCTCCTTCAGCACGAATGCCCAACTTCGTTTCGGCTCCTTCCGATACGGGAGATGAATTAATGGCTGTGGGCTGAGCCGTGGTCATGGCTGTGTGAATGGAGATGCGCAGCGGCAGCATCGTCATCCATGTATTGGTGCTCAAGCCAGTGAATGATCTCGGATACACCTTCACCGCTCATGAGATTCGACATCACATATGGGCGACCTTCGCGTACCCGTTCGGTATCATTCTTCATCACCTGCAAACTTGCGCCAACATAAGGTGCAAGGTCTGTTTTGTTGATCAGCAGCAGGTCTGAGCGGGTAATGCCTGGACCGCCTTTGCGAGGCAGTTTTTCCCCTTGGGCAACGTCAATGATGTAGATGAACACATCTGCAAGTTCCGGGCTGAATGCAGCAGAGAGGTTATCGCCGCCGCTCTCAATGAAGATTAATTGCAGATCAGGAAAACGCTCAACCAATTCGTCTACGGCTTCAAAATTCATAGAGGCATCTTCACGAATGGCTGTGTGCGGGCATCCGCCTGTCTCCACGCCAATAATGCGTTCAGGTGCAAGAGCGTTCTGGCGCAGCAGGATTTCGGCATCTTCCTTGGTATAAATATCGTTCGTGATGACGGCCAGACTATAGCGAGTACGCAGCGCCTTCGACAGCTTCTCCACAAGGGCAGTTTTGCCGGAGCCTACCGGCCCTCCAATACCAATTCGCATTGGTCTGCTGCGATCAAATGCCTTACGTTCCCACTCCGGATGATGCGTATGATTAGCTCCTCCACACATAACAAATTCCTCCTTGGATTAACGGCTTATTTTAAAAGTACGTCTTAGCTTATAAATAGGGTTATTATGACATGAACAGCCGGGCAGGCAAGCTTTCGTGCCGCATGGCGTAGATTTCCTGGGCAATACTGAAACTGTGCATGTCTTCCGGGTCGTCATCCCGAATTCGAATCCATTCGGAGTCGATATCATCGAGCAGTTTCTGAATGAGCATCTGTGCCTCGGTTTGCCCGATCGGCAAGAGGCGCAGCGCACTGTTTACGTAAGCATTAACTGAGGTATACAAATGACCGGTGACCGCTTCGTCCAGTCCGATTTCCAACTGATAATTGATATATCCGTGAATGGTCGTGATCCCGCAATAGGCACCATGCGCCTGCACAGCTTCATCAATAAGCGAGAAGTCCATCCAAGGATAGAGAGAACGGGCAAGTTTCAGCAGTCGCTTCCCCATCTTATGGCCGCTTTCCCTGATCTCCCGGGGGGTTCGCTGGGCGTGTACCCGCTTATCATAGAGAGCGAGTAGAGCGGAGTCTCGTTCCTCCATTGCTTGGTAAACGCCTTTGATAGCAAGTCCATCGAGCCGAATCAGGCTGGAGTGAAGCTGGCTGCGAATGAATTGTTCAAGCTCGGTGATTGTTCGTATGGTGCCGTCATGCGTGTATGCTTCCAGACCGAAAGAGTGGGAGAACCCGCCGATGGGCAGGGCCGAGTCGAGCAGTTGAACATATCGAAGCAGCTTCGTGCCACTTTGCATCATGCCAAGCGTCCTTTCTTTGCTTCTGTCTTATTTCCCATCCAACCAAAATCCGATATAAAAATAATGTAAGGATACAGGTTGGACGTGATTTTACACGATAACGAAGAGGATAGTACGAACCTGAAGAAGTGAAACGCTCGCCTTTATCACAAGATGTCAAAACATGAAGTAGCGCTGCGCCATTGGCAGCTCATCCGCAGGTTCGCACGTAAGCAGTACCCCATCGGCTCGAACCTCGTACGTCTCAGGGTCCACTTCAATGTGAGGTGTCACATCGTTGTGGATCATATCCTTTTTGCTCACCGAGCGGCAGCCTTTGACGGCTTCCACGCGTTTGTTTAATCCAAGTGTCTCCTTGATGCCTGCATCAGCAGCAGCTTGGGATACGAAAGTAATGGACCCTTTGGCGATAGCTCCACCGTATGACCCGAACATCGGTCTGCCAAACACGGGCTGAGGTGTCGGGATGGAGGCGTTCGGATCACCCATCTGAGCGAAGGTGATCATACCGCCTTTGATCACCATTTCGGGTTTGACCCCAAAATAGGCTGGATTCCAGACGATCAGATCTGCTAGCTTGCCCACTTCCACAGAACCGACGATATGGCTGATGCCATGAGCGATGGCAGGATTGATCGTATATTTGGCGACATATCTTTTGATGCGGTCATTGTCGGAAGGGGAATCAGTTTTCAATTCCAGCTTGCCGCGCTGTTTTTTCATTTTGTCTGCAGTCTGCCAGGTACGGATAATGACTTCGCCTACCCGGCCCATGGCCTGGGAGTCGGAGCTGATAATGCTGAACACGCCGAGATCGTGCAGAATGTCTTCTGCTGCAATGGTCTCTGGACGAATCCGGGAATCGGCAAAAGCAACATCCTCCGGAATTGCCGGATCCAAATGATGGCATACCATCAGCATATCGAGATGTTCTTCAACTGTATTCCGTGTATAAGGACGCGTGGGATTGGTTGAAGAGGGAATCACATACGATTCACCGGCAGCGCGGATAATGTCTGGTGCGTGTCCGCCGCCTGCGCCTTCCGTATGATACGTGTGAATCGTGCGGCCGTTAATGGCGGCAAGGGTATTCTCCAGAAATCCAGTCTCATTCAGGGTATCGGTATGAATGGCCACCTGAATATCATGCTCTCCGGCAGCAGTCAGGCACGCGTCAATGGCACTTGGGGTTGTCCCCCAATCCTCGTGCAATTTCAAACCGATGACACCAGCTTCGATCTGTTCAATAAGTGGAGCGGTGGTAGAACTATTGCCTTTGCCCAGATAACCAATATTCATAGGAAAGGCTTCAGCGGACTCCAACATGCGATGAATATGCCAGGCTCCAGGTGTGCAGGTGGTTGCTTTGGTGCCTGTTGCTGGTCCTGTACCTCCGCCGATCATGGTAGTTACTCCGGAAGACAGGGCAGTTTGAATCTGCTGCGGACAAATAAAATGAATGTGAGTATCGATTCCGCCTGCAGTGACAATCATGCTTTCGCCGGCGATGATCTCGGTGGAAGCGCCAATCACAAGGAGTGGATCGACTCCGTCCATCGTATCCGGATTACCGGATTTGCCAATCGCACAGATGATTCCGTCACGGATGCCAATATCTGCTTTTACAATTCCCCAATGATCGATAATGATAGCGTTCGTAATAACGGTATCCGGTGTGCCGTGGCTGCGAAGAGCGGTAGCGGACTGGCCCATGCCGTCCCGAATGACTTTCCCGCCTCCGAATTTGCTCTCATCCCCGTATACTGCGTAATCATGCTCGATTTCTGCCCAGAGCTTCGTATCTGCCAGTCTTACGGCATCCCCGGTTGTTGGGCCGAACATGGAAGCGTATTGTTCACGAGACATACGTTTCATGCTGGATCTCCTCCATCCTGTGATGGCGTGGGGGCGAAAGCCTTCAGGAATGCTTCGAGCTTCTGCGGGTCTGGAGGCTGGTCTGCCGATCCTTCCGTTAATCCGTTAAATCCATAGATCTGCCGTTTGCCGCCAAAAGTGGTGAGTTCAACCGGTTTTTCTTCCCCGGGTTCGAAACGAACGGCGGTGCCCGCAGGGATGTGCAAACGATGTCCGAACGCTGCGGTGCGGTCGAAGTCCAGAGCGGCATTTACTTCATAGAAGTGAACGTGAGAACCGACCTGCACGGGGCGATCACCGCGGTTCAAGACAATTAATCGTATCGTTTGGCGATCGGGATGACAGACAATCTCATCCGGTTTCAATCGATATTCGCCTGGAATCATGGCATTCTCCTGCCTTTCTCAGCGTATGGGTTCATGCACGGTAACCAACTTGGTCCCGTCAGGGAATGTAGCTTCCACCTGTACCTCTGGAATCATGTTGGGGACTCCCTCCATACAATCATCCCGTGTAAGGATTGTACCGCCATATCTCATCAAATCCGCTACGCTCATTCCATCCCGCGCTCGTTCCATGAGCTCGGAGGTTAACAAAGCGATGGCTTCGGGAACATTTAGCTTCAATCCGCGTCCTCTGCGTTCGCGGGCGAGATTGGCGGCTACGGTAATCAGCAGTTTTTCTTTTTCCTGCTCCGTCCAGTGCAAGGGCCATCCGACCTTTCCCATAAAAGTATATATCTTCATGAATCATATTATATGTTAAATATACTCACACAGGGTGACCCTTTGTCAATAAGGTTTGAAACATATTAGCAGCATGCATGAAACAAGTAGGCGTAAAATAAAATTATGTAAGCATTATTGACATGAAGAGTTGGAGCCTCCATAATTTGGATCAACGAACATTTCGGAGTTAAATGACCTTAATGTTCGTCAATAGACTAAAAAAAGGGAGTGTAGGCTATTGAAGAAGAGGTCGGTCAGATTATGGGGAATTTTGCTTGGGGCGGTCATTGCTTTGACGGGATGTGTGGAAGGTGGAACACCACCTGAAGCTTCGAATTCCGGTGGAACGGGGGAAGTCGCTGCGTCCGATGAGACGATCAAGGTAGGCATTCTTCATTCCTTGAGTGGCACGATGGCAATAAGTGAGGTGTCTGTGAAGGATGCCGAGATGCTTGCGATTGAAGAGATCAATGCAGCGGGTGGTGTCCTTGGCAAACAGATTGAGCCTGTCATTGAAGATGGGGCCTCGGATTGGCCGACTTTTGCGGAAAAGGCAGGAAAGCTGCTTCAGCAGGATAAGGTGGCCGCTGTTTTTGGCGGATGGACCTCGGCGAGTCGAAAGGCTATGCTCCCCGTGTTCGAGCAGAATAAAGGGCTTTTATTTTATCCGGTGCAGTATGAAGGACTGGAGTCATCTCCCAACATTTTTTATACAGGTGCAACAACGAACCAACAAATTGTTCCTTCCGTAACCTGGTTGCTGGAGAATAGGGGCAAAACATTTTATCTCCTTGGTTCGGACTATGTTTTCCCGAAAACGGCCAATCAGGTGATCAAGGCTCAATTGGCAGCTGAAGGTGGAGAAGTGGTTGGCGAGGAATACACACCGCTGGGCCATACCGATTACAGTACCATCATAAGCAAAATCAAAGCTGCGAAGCCGGATGTGGTGTATAACACGCTTAACGGGGACAGTAATGTAGCCTTTTTCAAGCAGCTGAAGGATGCTGGTATCACCTCGGAACAGATGACGACGCTGTCGGTCAGTGTGGCGGAAGAGGAAATTCGGGGCATTGGAGCAGATGTGCTAAAAGGGCACTTGGCTTCTTGGAACTATTATCAGACAACAGATACTCCGGAGAACAAGACATTTGTTGAGAAATATAAAGAAAAATATGGTGCTGACCGGGTAACGGCTGACCCGATTGAGGCGGGTTACGTAGCAGTGTACCTCTGGAAGGCAGCTGTTGAAAAAGCGGGATCAACCGATGTAGAGAAGGTCAGAGAAGCGGCAAAAGGATTGGAATTTGATGCTCCCGAGGGGAAAGTAACCGTGGACGGAGAGAATCAGCATATTTACAAAACCGTCCGGATCGGAGAAGTGCAGGAAGATGGTCAATTTAAGGAATTGTGGAACTCCGGTTCTCCTGTCAAGCCTGATCCTTATCTGAAAACCTACGAATGGGGAGCTTCTCTAAGCAATCAATAAGCAAGTTCTTCATGTCCAAACTTCTGAGATTACGGATGAGGGTGGGACAGCGCACCCTCGTACAATATTACGATAAAGCGTTGATGCGTAGTCTTGGTGATGTATTTGAATCGGGAAGAGGCTTTTAGCATGTGAAAGGGTGATCGGGATGGATATGTTTGTTTTGCAAATGTTCAATGGCCTTAGCATCAGCTCGATCCTGTTATTGATTGCGCTGGGGCTCGCAGTAACGTTTGGTCTCATGAATGTCATCAACATGGCTCACGGTGAGCTGATTATGATTGGTGCATATGCAACGTATGTGACTCAAAATCTGTTCATTTCATATGCTCCGGCAGCGTGGTTCGAAGTTTATTTTATCGTGGCATTGCCGATCGCGTTTGGTGTAGCGGCACTTATCGGCTGGCTGCTTGAAGTGATTTTGATCCGGCATTTATACGGTAGACCCCTGGACAGTTTGCTGGCTACATGGGGAGTTGGAATGATGCTGCAGCAGCTGGCGCGAACCATTTTCGGGGCGCCGAATGTAGGTGTATCCAGTCCTTCATGGCTTAATGGCGGTCTTGCGATCTCTGACGGTATCGTATTTCCGTATAAACGGATTTTTATCATCGCACTTGTCGCGGTTGTTCTACTGTGTATGTATCTGTACATATACCGCACTTCTTCCGGACGACGGATGCGCGCTGTTATGCAGAATCGGAGCATGGCGGGCTGTCTCGGGATTTCCACCAGACGGGTAGATGGCATGACCTTTGCCATTGGTTCAGGAATCGCGGGTATCGCGGGTTGTGCTCTGACGCTCATTGGGCCGATTGGGCCTTCGCTGGGAACCTATTATATTGTAGATGCATTTATGGTTGTCGTTCTTGGCGGGGTTGGCAAACTGGTAGGAACGGTATGCGGAGCGCTCGGGATTGGCATGTTTAATACGTTGTTTGAAACCTACACATCTGCCTCCATCGGCAAAGTGCTGGTGTTCGTATGTATCGTTGCTTTTCTGCAATGGAAGCCGCGGGGGCTGGTTGCCATGCGAACCCGCAGTCTCGACTAACACGAAGAAGGGGGTTATATGATGTCAGCACTTCTGAAGTCAGGCAGTTTAAAAACGAGAATCATCTGGGCGGTCGTACTCATCCTGATGTGTCTTGCTCCGCTAATCTCTACCGAGTTTCGGCTTAGCTTGCTCGCTAAGTTCCTGGCGTTGGCTATTCTGGCCATCGGACTGGATCTGATCTGGGGCTACGGCGGGGTTCTGAGTCTTGGGCATGGGGTATTCTTTGGTCTTGGTGGTTACGCCATGGCCATGTATCTGAAACTGCAGGCGAGCGGAACATCCCTGCCTGATTTCATGGGGTGGAGCGGCTTGTCAGGTCTTCCGTGGTTTTGGGAACCATTTCGTTCATTTCCAGTGGCGTTAATTCTGGGTATTGCTCTTCCGGCTTTGCTGGCATTTGTGCTGGGGTGGTTTACGTTTCGCAACCGGATTACCGGTGTGTATTTTACGATTTTAACGCAAGCTCTTGTGTTAATCACGGTTACCTTGTTTATAGGCAAACAGGAGTGGACAGGAGGGACTAATGGTATAACCGGTTATAACTCCATTTTTGGTTTCACGCTGCATTCTGCAGGAACAACAATTGTGCTCTACTATATTACACTTGCCATTTTGGTACTCACGTACCTGCTCTGCAGAAGAATGGTAAATAGTCGGTTTGGTCAGGTGCTTGAAGCTTCGCGGGACGGAGAAAATCGGGTGCGTTTCCTTGGTTATGATCCGGCGGGTTATAAAACGTTGACGTTTGCCCTTTCCGGGGCTCTTGCAGGAATAGCGGGTATGCTGTTTGTTCTTCAGGTCGGGATTATCTCGCCGTCCATGATGGGGATTGTTCCATCCATTGAAATGGTGTTATGGGTTGCCTTGGGTGGTCGCGGCACGCTCATTGGGGCTGTGATCGGGGCAGTGGTTCTGAATGCAGCCAAAACCGGGATAAGTGAGGCGTACCCTGAAGGCTGGTTGTTCGTTCTCGGCGGACTGTTTGTAACGGTGGTGTTGTTCATGCCTCACGGGCTCGTTGGAGTCTATCGAAATGTCGTTCGATTGCTGAAGCGGAGAGGAGAGGTTGTACATGTCCCTGTCAGTAAGGAGAAACCTGAAGTCTACTGAAGCTTCACCTGTATTGATGGCTGAGAGTATTACCGTAGCTTTTGGCGGATTCGTCGCAGTTAATGGCATGAACCTGAAGCTGCATGAGCATGATTTACATTTTCTGATTGGCCCCAATGGTGCGGGGAAAACGACAATGCTGGATGTCATTTGTGGAAAAACCAAACCCCTCTCCGGCACGGTGCGGCTGGAAGATGGCACAGAGCTGACACGTCTGAAGGAGCATCAGATCGTCCGGAAGGGTGTAGGACGCAAATTCCAGGCTCCGTCCATCTTCGGAGGCCTTACCGTACAGGAGAATTTGGCCTTGGCGGCGGAAAATCAGCGTTCACCGCTTCGGACTCTTGGTATTCCGCGGTTTGGGAAAATCAACACGGCAATGGAACAGGTCATAGAGCAAATTGGACTGCAAGACCGCGTGTATACACGAGCAGGAGCGCTTTCTCACGGCGAGAAGCAGTGGCTGGAAATTGGCATGCTGCTGCTTCAGGAACCGCGCGTATTGCTGCTGGACGAACCGGTTGCCGGGATGACGGACGAGGAAACGCATAAAACAGGCAGGCTGTTACAGGGGATAGCGCGTGAACGTTCGGTCGTGGTTGTGGAGCATGATATGGAGTTTGTCCGTGAGTACGCGGCGAAAGTGACCGTGATGCATGAAGGGAAGCTGTTGAAGGAAGGTACCATGGCTGAGGTGCAGGAAGATCCTAGGGTGGCCGAAGTCTACTTGGGAAAAAGGAGGGATGACTATGCTGTCGCTGCAACGAATTGAATCCGGCTACGGGGAAAGTAATGTGCTGCGTGGTGTTAATCTGGATGTCCTGCCTGGACAGGTGGTCTGCCTAATGGGCCGGAATGGTGTCGGCAAAACGACGCTGATGAAAACGTTGATGGGCCTGCTCAAAACGAGGAAGGGGGCCATCCACTGGAAAGGGCAGGATATATCCGCTTTGGAACCTGCCAAACGTGCCAAGGCAGGCATTGGATATGTTCCTCAGGGTCGTGAGATTTTCCCTCAGCTCACGGTAAAGGAAAATCTGCTGCTCGGCCTGGAGACATCTGCGCCTGGGGTGAAGACGTTTCCTGAAGATGTGCTTGCGATGTTTCCGGTCCTTGCGACCATGTATGGACGACAGGGCGGTGATCTGAGTGGTGGCCAGCAGCAGCAGCTTGCCTTCGCACGAGCGCTTGCCTCAAGGCCTGGACTATTGCTGCTGGATGAACCAACGGAAGGCATACAGCCTTCCATTGTCGAGGATATTCGGCAGGTCATTCTGCAAATCAAGGCGAAGGGCGACATTTCCGTGCTGCTCGTCGAGCAGAGCATTGATTTTGTGCGTGGGGCTGCGGATTTTATCTATGTCATGGACAAGGGAGCAATTGCGCTGCAGGGATCACCTGAGGAATTGGATATGTCTCAATTTGAACACCACCTGTCCGTATAGGAGAGGTGGTTATTTTTCGCTTTTTTTTGCTTTGCTCAGGAGCGTTTATCCAAAATGTTGGAGTACTTCGGGTATAGCCTGCGGATGCAGTCCGGACAGATGTCGTGTGTAAATTCTGCGTGGGTATGTTTCTCCAAATAACCTTCGACTGAATTCCAGACGTCCTGCTCGTCCTTAATCTGTTTGCAGACGGCGCAAATGGGAAGCAGGCCGCGTAGTGTTCGTACTTCGGATAGAGCCAGCTTCAATTGCTGTTCAATTCGCTTCTGTTCCGTGATGTCTGTATGCGAGATCAGAGCGAGTCCCATCGGAGAAGGAGGATCCGTCTGATTCAAGGGGGTAAGCTCCAGCCTGAACCATCGAAGCTCCAGGTTCGCAGACTGTACGGTGATGTCATATGTATGGCAGTGAACAAAGGGATGTTGAATCTTCTCTAACTTCTGAATAATCGATGAATTCTCCGTTTCCTCTTCCTGGGCTGCCCATATCTGCAGCAGCTGAAGATAATGAAACGTTTCGCAAGAAGATCGGTGGGCGTCGGATTTTTTGTATTTCGAGAGATGCAATCGCCCGAGTCCGTTCTGCCATGCGGTATTGCAGCTGCGGATTCTCCAGTCGCGGTCGACGATGATGAGTTGATGACGTAAGGATTGAAAGGATAACCTTTCAAGGTCAGTTGTAAAGAAGCTCATGAATAGGCCCTCCTTGGCAATCAGTTAAAGGATCGGGACGGCAAGGTAATGGCGGTGTCATCGTAGTTCATCCGAAATTTGCAAAATGTCTGCGACCTGGTTTCGGAAACGGGTGGCTTTTCGTGTGCCATGGATGAGATTGGATAAACGATACGGCGGGATGTCGTGCTTCTCGCAGAAGGTTTTCTGGTCCATCTGTAGCTCCGTTAAGCGGCGTTTGATGGCCCATCCGAACGGAGTCACGGGTTTCTTTTTGTTCAAAAGGGTTCACCCCTCATAGAAGTATTTCAACCCGCCTTCGGCTGTGTATAATAGTGGGAGATGCGAGCTGTTCATTACATTATATACGTATTTACGTCATGTAACAATTATAAACGATGAAAAATAGTGTATTTATAACAAATAATGACGTAATAACGTGATTTTCTATAGGCATACGTGAAAAAGCACGTCAGCAAGGAGGTTGCTGCGTGCTTTTTCGTTTGGGGAAATATGAGGGGAGCTTGGAGTCGGTAAGATTAGGCGCGATAAGCATGCAGCCCTGCGCCAAGCATGTGGAAGCTGGGGAACAACGATTTCATGGACATTGAGGTTGGCTGTGCCGGTCCATCCGCAGCGGAGGCGCTAACGGTATTCCATTCATGCTCCAGGTCTGCGGCCAGGCGAACCAGCAGTTCCTGGGTTGCTTCGTTATGCATGGGGAGGACTTTGGAGGCTTCGGTTATGCATGCATTCATGGCTGAGTGCAAGTAACCCATTACCGCTTCCTCGACGGGGATATCGAGGTAGTGGTTGATCCAGGCGTGAACAGTAGAGAGGCAGCCAACAGACTCGTATTTGGCAAGGGTGTGTTCGAGCTGGCTGAATTCAATCCAGGGGTGGAGAGCCCGGGCCAGCTTGATCAGTCTTTTGCCCATGGCAGCAGCTTGCTCCCTTTGATCAGAAGGAGTCCGCTGAACGTGAACCAACTTGTCAATGAGTGCTGTTCGCCATGTGTCATTATGATCTGTTGCGCTGTAGATACCTTTAATCGCCATGCCCTCAAGTCGAACGATACTGGGATGCAGCTGGCAGCGCATGAAGGATTCCAGATCATCGGCATTTCGGATGCTGCCTTCAGCAATGTGTACATCCATGCCAAATGAATGGGTGAAACCTCCGACATGAATGGAGGAATCAAGCAGTTTGACATAATCGAGCAGCTTATTCCCACGGTTCACGGTCTTTCGCCTCCTATGTTCGTAAAATGTTATATTATATAACATTAATATTGGTTTCCGAATGCTTTTATGTTTAAAATCCGAATTATATGATATATATAATCACATAAATATCCGTATTTTGTCAATGGTTTCTTGTTTTTAAGCTTTAATTATATTTAAATGTTATATTTTATTACTTATATTAGTTGTAATCTCAAAATACAATGTTATGTATATGATATGTTTTCTTGTGAAGAGCTACAATTAAAAATGAAGATGTATAAAAGATTTGAAATTTAATGTATGCAGCAGTCAAAAGATCATGACGATAAAAACCGATATTTGGAGGAAAAACACAGGTGCAAAGTAGTTTTAATAAAAGTGCTTTACTTTTATATTGAGATCCTGTATAATCAATTTTGTTGCCGATTATTTACGACATGCGGTCGTGGTGGAATGGCAGACACGCTATCTTGAGGGGGTAGTGGGCGTATGCCCGTGGAGGTTCGAGTCCTCTCGACCGCATCATATTGTACGACAAGAAGAGGTTTTCCGAATATGGAAAACCTCTTTTTGCGTTTGGAGAAACATAAAAAAGGCCATTCACACAGAACCGGACTTTCTCTGGTTCCATGTTAATTATGGCCTCTCCATGTTGATCTATTTCAGCAGTTTCTCAATATCAGCTTCAATCTGGTCAGGAGTGGTTTTTGGAGCATAACGCTTCACGACCCGTCCGTTCTGATCAACGAGGAATTTGGTGAAGTTCCACTTGATGGCTTTGGATCCGAGCAGTCCCGGTGCCTCTTTTGTCAGGTGCTGAAATAGAGGGTGAGCGCTTGAACCATTAACATCAATTTTCTCAAACATAGGAAAGCTTACACCGTAATTCATCTGGCAGAACTCAGCAATATCGTCGGAAGATCCCGATTCCTGAGCGAATTGGTTGCTTGGGAAACCCAATACTTCAAACTGCCGGTCTTTGAATTTGTTGTAGAGTTCCTGTAAGCCTTCAAATTGCGGGGTCAGACCACATTTGCTTGCCGTATTTACAATCAGCAGCACCTTGTTGCGATAATCGGACATCTCGACTTCCTGGCCCCGAAGGGTATTGACTTTGTAGTCATAAACGGACATGATCAGTCGCCTCCATATCGTATAATGGGTTAATAATTCCTATAGTTATATTATATTGCTTACAATTAGATAATGCAAAACTAATTAAGTAAATTCCTATGTTTACTTACAGATATCTAAAATTACAACCGTTTTTCATAAGGACGAGAATTAGTGAGATTCACAGAGATGGATGGAGAATGGATTGGTTGTAAGCGATATCATTGATATGTAATGCCTTAAATTCGTCCATTCGGTGATCTGACCGGACTTTACACTAACATGTCGCGGGTGTATGATTCATATCGTAATTTCTAATTCAATTAAACTTAACATGAACAACGAAACAAACGATAATATCGCTCTGGTCAATACATGAAACAGGAACGATGTTTTAATCGCTGAGTTTCCATTCATTCATGGGTGGGAAACGGGGGAACCAATCGGAAAGGCTGTCATTGCAGCTAATCCATGGGGTGAATTTTTCGGTGCAAGCCGGAAATAGGGCGACTCTCGCGCCCGAATCCGTCAGCTAACCTCGTAAGCGTTAAAGGGAGAGGCAACAAGCCGTACGCATATTCATGGCGTTTTCGTCATGGGTTATTCAAGAAGCGTTCGGGAGGCCTTGGTCCCCCACGCTTCTTTTTTGTTGTCTTTTCACGCCAAGGGAGGAACGAATGATGGATAATGAGATGATTCTAGTAACAGCACCGAATGAAGCAGGACGCAAGTTTATCAAGCTGTTGATGTACAAAAAAATGCCGTTTGCCGTTCTGACCAACAGTGCAGGGGAAGAACGGAAGCTCCGCAGAATCGGAGTGGAGAACGTCATTCGCATGAATACAGCTGAAGCTCAGAAGTGGTTTCTACCGCAGTCGAGCGTAGGCAACGTTTTTATTTTCGAGAACAGTTTGAACCTGACCTGCCGCTATCTGCAGATCTGCCGTTCCTGGACTTCCAAATCACTATGTGTAATTACGGAACAGAGTCACCCCAAAGGCATTTACCGCGGGATGGGAGCTGACCGCATTGTGTATTCTCTTAATGGAGAAGTTGGCTTCTTGCTTAATGGTTAATGTGATAGCTGCCGATTGATCCGGTGTAAGGTGCCTGTTATAATTGAACTTGTGGAAAAACGGAATTCTGAGGAGACTCATGCATGATGGTGGGTCTTCTTTTTTATTTGAGCATTATTGTACATTGCTGATTTAGAGATTGCGTTCATGGCTAACAAGGAGGAATAGGCGTGCCGGATGTACGGGTGTTAAAATGGTTGTTCTTTGATGTAGGAGATACGCTGGTCGACGAATGGGAGCCGGTAGATGATATTATAGGGCAGTTTGTAAAAGAAGCCTGCTTGCTTGGATATCCGGTGAAAATAGAGGAAGTGCGAGAGATATTTGCCTCCTGTTACCGAAATTATGAGCAGTGGCCCATGAGGGTAGCCATTCGAACGCTAATCAGCGATGAACGTCATAGGGAGCAGATCCAGGAGAAGTTGAAGTTCCGGAAGGAGCTGGAGAAGCCCTTCGCTTCTGCTGACGCGGTGTTGAAGGAATTGTCACACCATTATCGAATCGGGATCATCGCCAATCAGAGTCCAGGGACAGCTGAGCGCCTGGAGAGCTACGGTCTGCGGAGGTACGTGGATGTACTGGCTTGCTCGGCAGAAGAAGGCGTATCGAAGCCGGATCCGGAACTCTACGCTGTGGCTTTGAAGCAGGCGGGATGTGAACCCGAGGAAGCAGTGATGATTGGAGATCGGATGGATAACGATATCATTCCTGCCAAGAAGCTGGGGATGCGAACGATTCGGATTTTGCAGGGCTATGGACGATTTCAGCCTGAGCTTGAGGGCCAAGAGCGTGCAGACTGGACCATCGAAGCCTTGGAGCAGCTTGTTCCACTGCTTGTGCCTTCTGAGGGTTAGTGGAAAAAATTTAAAAGTGATGACTTTCGTGTCATTAAATAAAGGACAAGGCAAGTGCACGGCAAGCTAAAAGGCTGATTCCCTTAAGTATTATACTTAAGGGAATCAGCCTTTTTTAATGAATCTCTGGTAAGAGGAAAACTGTTTTACAGCATATTCAGATTAAAACAGCATGATGGTCTGGAAGATCAGATAAACGTTCAGAACCACAATTACGGCAGCGATGATCCAAGAGATGACTTTGAGCCACAGTTTGTTGGCGAATGCGCCCATGCTTTTTTTGTCACTCGTAAACATCACAAGTGGAATAACAGCAAAAGGCAGCTGCAAGGATAGAATCACCTGGCTCAAAATCAGCAATTCTTCCGTTCCGTGTTCGCCGGCGATAGCCGTCACAATAACGGCAGGGATGATCGCAATTAATCGGGTCACGAGCCGGCGGAGCCAAGCCGGAATCCGAATGTTTAGGAAGCCTTCCATGACAATCTGCCCGGACAGTGTACCTGTAAGCGTAGAGTTCTGACCGGAGGCCAGTAGAGCGACACCAAACAGGATACTTGCAATGGTTGTGCCCAGCAGAGGTGTGAGCAAGTGATAAGCATCTGCAATCTCAGCGACCTGTGTCATGCCTGCGCTGTGAAATACAGCGGCTGACACAATGAGTATGGCGGCGTTTATAAACAGGGCAAGGGTCAAAGCGATTGTTGAATCCATAGTGGAGTAACGAATGGCTTCTCTTTTCCCCTGAGTTGTCTGTTCAATCTGCCGGGTCTGCACGATGGACGAATGCAAGTACAGATTGTGCGGCATAACCGTTGCTCCAATGATTCCGATGGCAATATACAGCATCGCAGGATTCTGTAGTATCTCGGCACTTGGTACAAAGCCGGTGAGTACCCCGCCCATGTCCGGTTTGGCCAGAAACAGGTCAATCCCGAAGCAGAGGGCGATGGTTGCCATCAACACGATGACCAGTGTTTCCAGAGCGCGGAAGCCTTTATTTTGCAGCAAAAGGATAATCAGAACATCCACAGCCGTAATAATGACGCCGTATAACATCGGGATGTTGAACAGAAGCTTCAGTGCGATGGCTGAACCGATGACCTCAGCTAGATCTGTGGCGGCAATAGCTAATTCACACAACACCCAGAGCATAATGACAACCGGCATACTGAACCGTTCGCGGCAAGCTTGGGCCAGATCCCGTCCAGTTACAATACCAAGCTTGCCTGCAAGTGACTGTAATACGACAGCCATCAGGTTTGAGATTAAAATTACGGATAATAGCGTGTAACCGAACTGGGAACCTCCGGCAATATCTGTTGCCCAGTTACCCGGGTCCATATAGCCGACAGCGACCAGATAACCTGGCCCGACAAAGGCGAGGAATTTTTTCCACCAAGCGGCGTTCTTCGGAACCTTCATGGAGCTGTGTGCTTCCCCAAGGGAGGGAGCCATGCCTGCTGCGGCTAATTGCTCAGCTGAAGGAGAATTGAATGGATTTTTTTTACTCATACATGTTCACCTGACTTTTTAATAATAATCGTATTGATCATCCTTATGATGAGAACTGAGCCATTTACTTTTATATGTCTGAAAATATATGTCGTTACTTACATTGTACTCATTCAATAATTTTTGTCTAGTGCAACTTTTATGTAGATGGACAAAATGAGAAGTGGGTGGAGTCAGGCTCTTAGTATATTACCCAACTTCAGAAAATTTACCTGCATATCATAGGTGGCGTTATGCTGATGAAGCCAGATGCATGAAAATGATAAAGATGCAGAAGCTGATGAAGTAACCCAAATTCGTTTCAAATTGAGCCAGAAGTTTAAATTGAATTGTAGGCAGCAAAAATATTGGTGAAAAAGGAGAGATTCTAATGGAAGCTTTATATACAGCAACTGCGACAGTCAAAGGTGGACGTACAGGTTCGGTAACTTCATCGGATGGAGTCCTTAAACATGATCTGAAAATGCCAAAAGAGCTGGGTGGATCCGGCGGTGAAGGTACGAACCCTGAGCAGCTCTTTGCCGCAGGATACGGTGCATGTTACGAAAGTGCTCTTGCCAACGTGGCACGTAAAGCTGGCGTTAAACTGGAAGATGTGACTGTAACAAGTAATGTATCCATTGGAAAAGATCCTGCGGATGACGGATTCCAGTTGTCGGTCCGGCTGGATGTAAGCATGCCGGGTGTGGATCATAGTCAGGCCGAGGATCTGGCTCGCAAAGCTCATGATTTTTGCCCTTATTCCAAAGCGACTCGCGGGAATATTGATGTCGTATTGAACGTGGTGTAAACCGAAAATCCCGCTGAAGTAAAGGGAGAGGTAAATGAAGCAGGCTATCCTAGATACCTGTTGTTTGGTACAAGCCCTGCTGGCTAACGGCAGGGTTTTGTATTTAAAATCAGAAGACATGCAGGAGATTGCAGGTTTAATCGCGTACTCTTTTACATAATTATACTCTTGCTTCATGCCAGGCATCTGAAAAAGGGGGAATGCAAATGAGTATTGAAGAGATGATTGAGCGAAGGTTCGTATGTACGAAATGCCGGGGAACGGATTGCAACATCAAGGAAGTATCCATGTCCGGGGCTGGTCTTAGCAAAATGTTCGACATTCAGCATAATCACTATTTGTTCGTAGCCTGTTCCTCATGTGGTTATGTGGAAGTATTCGACCCCGATGTACTAAAAGGCAAAAAGCAGGGTCAGGTAGGCACGATATTGGATATTCTGTTCGGTGGATAGTGTGGCATAACTTGGTGGGTATGGAATCAATTCAAAATAAGCTGAGAGGTTCGTGCTCCCTGAGTTGACATCGAACTAAAATTTCTTTAATATGACTTAGTACTGAGAAGTGTCATGCAGGGAATATGCAGGAAACAAATTTGAATTGACAGGTGATATCCATGTCTTATAGACCAAGTATTGCAGAATTGCAAGTAGCTAGTAAAAACGAAAAAGACGGATTGTATGAATTTACAATGAAGCTGGTAGATGGCACGCAATGCCGTGTATTCTACTCCAAATCTCCGGAATGGAAGATGACAGCGATCAGCCGTCTGCAGAAGACGCCTTGTCCCGTATGCCGCAAAGATTTCATTTGCAAATGCATGGACCAGTGGGCAGGAGATCTGCATCAACAAATGATTGAAGATCAGTGGATGGAAAAGGCAATTGCTGAGTAATTGCCCAAACAGATACGAGCGTAGGCTTTAGAGCCTGCGCTCTTTTTCTATTCTATTCCTTTGAGTCGTATAAATTTTGGGGATAGCCGAACGTGAAGGTGAAAAGTGGGTAAGTTAATCTAACAGCATAAATGAGGAGGCTTCAATTATGACATCAATTCGAGCGGATGAGCATGAGGGACACCCAATTGTACTCGTGGACGGGGTTTGTCACTTTTGCCAAGGATTAACCAAATGGATTATCAAACGTGATCCGGAAGGGAAATATCATTTTGCATCGCTCCAATCCGATGTAGCCAAGGACTTGCTGAAGAAAGGAAATCTGTCTACAGACAGCATGGATACGTTTGTACTTATCGAAAATGGTCGTTACTATACACGTTCGACAGCTGCACTGCGGCTGGCCAAAGGTCTGAAATTTCCGTATCCATTATTATACGTCTTTATTATTGTGCCCAAATTCATTCGAAATGCCGTATATAACTGGGTAGCCCGTAATCGTTACCGGTGGTTTGGCAAGGACGAAGCGTGTATGCTACCGACACCTGAGATCAAGAATCGGTTTTTGTAAATCTTACTAGAGCAAGCATGCACCACAAACATGATTAATAAAGGAAACATTTGGGTAATGAATACGGATCACATCTATTTTGGGAGGACAAACAGTTGAAGAAGTGGACGACATTCATTATCGGGGCATTATTAGCAGTAAGCCTGACAGCATGCGGTGACGATGCGGATAACAGTACTGCAACGCCGCCGGCTGGCAATGAAGCGACAAACGAGGGGAATACACCTGCAGAGCAGGAAACACAGATCCCTACACTGGAAGAATTGATTACCAAAACGAATGAAGCAGCCAAGGAAATGAAAAGCTTCTCGAGCGATGCAACCATTGATCAAAATTTGAAGCTGGAGGCTGGCGAACAGTCACAGGATCAGCAGGTAAAAACAACAATGAAGATGGATATCATCAAGGATCCAATGATGATCTATCAAGAGATGAACATGGAAATGTCCGGGCAGGAAGCACAAAACGTGAAGCAGTACATTACTTCCGATGCCATCTATTCGCAGGTGGGAGATCAATGGGTTAAAATTCCTGACGATCAAACGAAGCAGCTGATTGAGCAAATGAAATCAACCCTGAACCCCGAAGAGGAATTGGATCAATTCAATAAAATTGCGGAAGATACCAAGATCACCGAAGATGGCGACAATTATGTCATTACCGCAGACGTATCGGGTGATAACGTGAAGGAATTGGCTCAATCCGTCATGGAGCAGAATGGGACGGACGCCCAGACACAAGCGATGCTTGAACAGATGAATATTAAAAGCATGCAAATGAAATATATGGTGAACAAGGAAACGTATCTTCCTGTTGGTACCGACGTGAATATGGTGATGGAGATGGAGCAGGAAGGCCAGAAAATCACCATGGACATGAAGATGACCAGCACCTTCTCCAACCATAACCAGGTAGAAGAGATTATGATTCCACAGGAAGCATTGGACAGCGCGAAATAGGGAGAGATTAAGCTTGCTACAAGCAAAGACATCCCTTTTTGAAATCCATGCAACGTGGTTCTAATTGAAAACATCTTTGATTCAAGTTTGTGTGAACCCAGAGAGGTTCCTGCTTGGATCGAAGGTGTTTTTTTCTCTTTTCTACAACTGGTCAGGAAGCACAAAGGTATAGTATAGTCGTGTAAAACGATTAACTTTTTTTATTAATATCATATGACTTGGAAGGAGAATTACGCGATGATCGAATATGCTCATATACATCATGTTAGCCTGGCAGTGCGTGATCTGGATGTTGCCAAACAATTTTATACCGGACTGCTAGGTATGCAGGAAATTGAACGTCCGCCTTTCCGCTCTACAGGCACATGGTACGCGATTGGCAGTCAGCAGCTGCATCTGCTCCAGCATCCGGAAGGACATACACTGCGTGAGGCGGGAATTGATACGACAGATGGTCACTTTGCCATCTGGGTGAAAAGTCACAACGAAACGATAGCCTGGCTGGAACAGCAGGGAATTGAGTATGAAGCAAGACCGGATAGTGTTGCAGGATTCGCACAGATCTTCATTCTTGACCCGGATCGTAACATTATTGAATTTGATGCACCTTATCAATCATAAGGATGGAAGCATCAGATTGTTAATTGTATAAATCTCTTGCTCGTCCAGAAATTGTATGCTATATTATCCATACATTCATAGCACGTGACGGAAGCACCGTCCATAATCTTGCATAATACATGCGGATCATGGTCGGTGTTTTTTTGTGCTTTTCTACAGGGAGGGAGGAGAAATTGATCGTGCTGAAGGCGGTACTTGCTTCAAAAGACAAGGAGTATGTCAGTGCCTGGCTTGATTTTGTTCAGGGGAGTTCATTTGGTGCAGCAATGCGATTTACCGCCTTTTCACAGTGGGAATCGTTTCAGGAGTACATGCATGAACATGAAGGAAAGGAACAGCCGGATCTGGTTATTGCAGAACCTGAGTTTCTGAATCCCTGGCTGGAAAGTATGGGTGAAAGTCCGGGTGTGCCTTGGCTGCTTCTCAGTGAAGGTCATGAGGAGGTGGCGGAAGATAAGCGCTTAATGAAATATCAACCTCTGCCTGCATTGTTGGATACCGTTCTGAATGCAAGTCGGCAGCCTCGTCGCAAAAAGGTGCACCGTCCAGGACAGCAAACCCTTTCCATTGGAGTGGTGTCAGCTTCGGGAGGAAGCGGCAAGACAGCGGTGGCACTGCATATGACAAAGCAGCTCGGACTGGCAGGCTACGCCGTGCTCTATCTTAATCTGGAGACGCTGGACAGTGTGCTGCCGTTCCTCGAGAAGGGATTATCCCGAAGTGTACAGCGTGTTCCGGATGCTGAAACGGGGCTGTCCCGGCTGTTGTATGATCTCAAGGTCGGGAGGAAGGAATCGGGCAAGCACGGGCAGGTGACTACGCAGGCTCCCTCCAAGGGCATAGATGGTTACGTGCTTCGTCATGATGGACTGAAGGCCGATGTGTTCTGGCCATTAACCAACCGGAAGGAACTGCTGCAGATGTCGTGTGAAGATACGACGGGGCTCGTTCATTATTTGTCCACTTCCGGGCAATACGACGTGCTGATTCTGGATGGAGACTCCGGTTGGGACGAACGCAGTCGAGGCATTTTGAAAGCGGCAGATGCCTTGGTATGGCTGGTTGAAGATGACCTGTCTGCCATGCACCGCTGGGGCCAATGGCTTGCGCATGCTGAGCGGACTGAGCCTGACTTGGTTGAACGTGTACTGGATCGTGCCCGCTTTGTGGTAAACAAATACCGAGACAGCATAGTCAATGCCGTTCCACGACCTGAGCTGCAGCTGGATGCAGTGCTGCCCTATATCCCTTCCTGGAAGCAGCTTCACCAGGAGGAAGTGCTGCTAAGCTCTCCCATATTTCAGCGTGAGGTAAAAAGGCTGTGTGCCATGCTTGTACAGGACGGAGAGGATGATCTGAAGCAGACGGGGCGCCTCCATAAGGGAGAGGGGTGGGCATGATGAGTGATGCATCCCATAGAGTTCTGGACCGGGAAGAACAATTTCAGAACATGCGCCGCGAGGTCAGGGCAGGCCTTGACTTAACGTCTTCAGCCGGGGACAAGGAACTGTGGCAGGGGATTGAGCGCAAGGTGTTATCTGATCCGGAACTGGATGACCTGACATCTGGAGAAAGACATGCGCTGGTGCAGAGGCTGTTTGATTCGTTTCGCGGGTTAGATATTCTTCAACCCCTGGTGGATCATCCTGACATTACGGAGATTATGATTAATAGTCACCGGGAGATCTTTGTCGAGCAGGAAGGGGAAGTTAGCCAAATTCAGCTCGAATTCGAATCCAGAGAACGGCTGGAGGATATTATCCAGATGATCGTCTCCGGGGTGAACCGGATCGTGAATGAGTCTTCTCCCATTGTGGATGCGCGGCTCAAGGACGGTTCGCGGGTCAATATTGTGCTGCCGCCGATTGCGCTAAAAGGTCCTACCATGACGATCCGGAAGTTCCCAAGTGAACCGATGACCATGTCGGACCTGATTGGAAAAGGTGCCTTGCATGAGGAAGCGGCAGAGCTGCTGCAGCAGTTGGTGCGCAGCAAATTCAATATCTTCATCGGGGGCGGGACCGGGTCAGGGAAAACGACCTTTCTGAATGCATTATCACAGTTTATTCCTCCGGATGAACGGATTATTACGATTGAAGATTCCGCCGAGCTGCAGATTGTCACGGTGCCGAATCTGGTGTCGCTGGAGACGCGGAACGCCAATACCGAGGGCAAGGGTGAAATCTCCATTCGGGATCTGATCAAGTCTTCACTACGGATGCGACCCAACCGGATTGTAATCGGAGAGGTGCGTGGGGCAGAGGCGCTTGATATGCTGCAGGCCATGAATACCGGTCATGACGGTTCTTTGTCTACAGGGCATGCCAATAACATCTCGGACATGATCAGCAGATTGGAGACAATGGTACTCAGCGGGGCAGAGCTTCCTATTTCGGTTGTGCGGCAGCAGATCAGCTCAGCAATTGATATCTTCGTTCATCTATCACGGCTGAGAGACCGTTCAAGGCGAGTGACGGAAATCAGTGAAGTCATTGGCATGAAGGACGGGGAAGTACTGCTGAATCCGCTCTTTCGTTTCCAGGAGCGGGATGAAAGGGAAGGCAAGATCATTGGAGGGTTGGTACAGGTCGGAAAGTTGAAGCAGATTGAGAAAATCCAAATGGCCGGGCTTGGAGAGTGGCTGAGTGAATACATAGGTCGGTACCACAAGGAATTAGAAGATTTGGATAACAAGGTAAATTAAAGCGGTTAGAAGGTGAATAGGTTGGGTGATTCCAGGCAGGTGTTAACGGATTATACCGTATACACGCTATCCGGTAGACAGCGAACCGTCTGCATGCTGATTAGTGGACTGCTATTTTTCGGTGTCGGTATGTTGTTCTATCACCACTGGCTGGCAGGTGTGATCTTGGCTGCGGGATGCATCTGGGTGCCAAAGCACTGGACAAAGGTACTGCTGGAACGAAGAAGAATGACACTGAGTTTACATTTTAAACAAGCGTTATATGCGTTATCCTCCGCACTGGCTGCGGGGAAATCCGTGGAGAATGGATTTAAGGAATCGGTAGAAGATCTGCGAATGCTCAATCCTGAAGCGGATACCGATCTCATTCGGGAGTTCACTATTTTGCGGACAAGAATGGAATATGGTCAACCGATTGAGGAGGCGCTGCAGGACTTTTCTGACCGGGCTGGCATCGAGGATATAACGAATTTTGCAGATGTATTCATCACGTGCAAGCGGACGGGTGGAGACCTGGTCGAGGTGGTTCGCCGAACCTCTGCTGTGATTGGCGAGAAGCTGGACATCCAGCAGGATATCATGGTCGCTGTGGCACAGAAAAGGTTTGAGTCCAAGGCAATGTTTGCCGCGCCTTTTATTTTTCTTATTTTTTTGAATTTGACGGCCAAGGATTTCATGGAACCACTGTATAGCGGTATGGGATATCTGATCTCCAGCATGGCTTTGGTAGTGCTCGCCTGCTGTTATCTGTGGATTACACGCATTATGGATATCAAAGTATAAGGAGCTGATTCGATGCTGCTTCCCGTTATATTCGGAGGGGTGCTCGGAGCAGGGTGGCTGGTCCTGGATCGTACGCGAGGACATACCTACCGCCATCTGCGCAAACTTCATATGGAAGGTTTACGTCTGAAAAAACTGCATGGACCCTTTCTGTTTTTACTGGACAGATACGAGGTAGGCCGAAGATTGCCTGTGCTAATGTTCCGCATGCAGCATGCTATCCAGAAAATGCACGGCATACAGCACAGCGGAGAGAAAACGATGCTCTATAGTGCTGAAATGCTGACGTATGCCTGGCTGATGCTGCTTGTGGGCTGTCTGTTATCACTCGTTGGCGATATCGGAAATGGAGGTCTGTTAGGCGGGCTTGCCCTAGCGGTTGCACTGCCTTTTGCACTCTATAAAGATCTTCATACCAAGGTACAGCGAAGAGACCAGGATATTCTGATGGAGCTGCCCGAGCTGTTAAACCGGATTGTCCTGCTTGTTGGGGCAGGGGAAACCGTACAAAGGGCTATCGTTCACTGTGTTGCAAGTCAGGGAGAGCGAGACCATCCGCTCTACAACGAGCTGCGGAAGACGGTCGGTGATTGGAATAACGGGTACTCTTTTCAACAGTCGTTTGAACAGTTCAGCCGCCGCTGTGGTGTGCAGGAAGTTACGATTTTTACGACGACAGTTCTGCTGAATTTCCGCCGTGGGGGAGGTGACTTTGTACTCGCGCTGCGGGATCTGTCCCATGTGTTGTGGGAGAAACGCAAGGCTGTCAGTCGGGCGAAGGGAGAACAGGCATCTTCCAAACTGGTGTTTCCGATGGTTCTGATCTTTTTTACGATTGTGGTTATGATCGGAGCACCTGCTTTTATGATGATGAATATGTAGGAGGAATGGAAATGCAGGAAATATTGAAGAGCAAAGCAAGTACATTTTGGAACGAAGAGGACGGTCTGGGTACGCTGGAGCTGATTCTGATTATTGGCGTCATCATTATTATTGCCTTGATTTTCAAAGATCAAATTAAAACCTTGGTAACTCGTTTACTTGGTCAAGTTAGCAAAAAGAGTGATGAATTCTTTGAGTAAACGATTCAAAAGGGAAGATGGAAGCTTCACGATCGAGGCTTCCATGGTCTTCCCGGTGGTGCTGTTTATTCTCATGTTAATTCTGTTTTTCACGATGTACATGTATCAAAAAACCTTTTTAAACCAGCATGCCTATGCAGCATCGGAACGAGCCGCCTACAGTTGGGATAACAGTCACAAGCAGGCCATGACAGGTGAAGTAGCGGCGGATGAACATGACCATCTCTACTGGAGATTAACGGATGACCGATTGCTCGGAGCTCTGTTTGGCTGGGCTGGTGCGGATAATCAGATTAGTGTTCCCGTGCCTGCTAGTGAAGGTGGGAGTCTGACTGAACAGAAGCTATCTCAAGCCGTTCAGAACATGCCAGGTGGGATGCGTGGAACGATCGAGTATCAGAATTCCTTGATACAGCGAAAAGTTACGACCAAGCTGGAGCAGGTTATTTCTTTGCCTCTTCCTTCTTTTTTGTTTGATTCGGGTGACCGTGTTCTGACGCAAGGTTCATCAGCGGTTGTCGAGCCGGCGGAATTTATCCGAACGGTGGATCTGGTCCGTTATTATGCTGCCAAATTCAAAGGGAAAGGCGGCGAGGCAACCGGTACAGCAGCTGAAGCAGGACAGGTCCTGCAGCATTTTGGAAAAACCAAAAAGTAGAGAGAGGAGGAGAGCAGCGCTGTTCAGAAAAAAAGACGGTGAATCAGGTGCTGTGACCCTGTTCATGATCTTAATCCTGGCGGGAATCTATATGTTTGTCGCCGTATTCATTGATTATGCCCGGATAGCGGCCTTCAAAGTTCAATCAGAACGCATGGCTCATGCAGCATTAAGATCGGTAATGTCTGCATACGACACGTCACTCCGGGAATATGGGTTGTTTGGTTATGGAGACAGTAGTGGTGAAGCCATTATGGCCAAGGTACTGAATGATAGTGTCAAGCCATCGGCTGTGAAGGATGGATTCCCCATTCTGGATATACAGTGGGATACAAGCACCCTGAGCATGGAGCGGGAATTGGGCAGGTATGATATCTTCAATCGCCAGATTCAGGAGGACATGAAATATCGGGCTCCGGTTGACTTTACGTTAGAGGTGGTCAATCGCTTCAAGCCAATGTCAGAGGAGATGAAAGAAGCCGCGCATACCGTAGACTTGCTCAAGAAATTGCAGAAGCTATATGACAAGCGTGAGGATTTGCTGGATGAGGCGATAGCCAATCAGACCGATTCAGCCAATACATTGAAAGATCTCCCTGCTCTGATCATGAGCCCTCCCTCACCTGCCATTTACGATGAAATGATGGAAGAAACGCCGGAGACTGCTGCCGAGATCGCAGCACGTTATACGGATTATCTAAGCAAGAAACAAGCAGACGAAGGACTACCATTCAACCAGCAGCAGTATATCCTGGAGCTGGCTCGTTACCGGACAGGTGTTGGTAATGTGGTTACCGGTATAAGTATGGTTCTGCAGCCGGCACAACAGGCGCATCAGATGAAGCTCGAGGCAGCCCAGACTCTGATTGATGAAGCGCGTAATCTTAACGAGGAAATGAAGCGTGTTATCGCTGAAGGGGAGAACCGTTCCCAGAATGCGAGTTATGAAAAAGTCGGGAATTCAAACCTCCCTGGGCAGAGTCCACCATCTACGGGATCAGGCAGCGAAGCCAAAGATACACGTTCACTTGCCTCTGAGTTGGTGAGAGCCGATTCATTGTTTGAAAAGTTAAAAGAACATATCCGCTCCCAAACCTCAGACTTTAATCAGGTTAGAAAAGACAGCCTTGAGCTGAATACACAGCTTCGCAATGTGACGGGTCAGAGCGGTGTGCCTGTTAAGCCTGCTGTGAGACAGGCGAGTCAGGTCACAGAACGATACATGGACTCTTATGTACGAAGTGGTGCCTCCAATGTCATTCTTCAGAGCAAACAGCTGCTTGAGGAAGGTCGGGGATCTGATGCGCAGCGAAAGGCCAACGACAAGGAGTCCAAGGCAAAATTAAAGGACATAAAGCGCATATTGTCACAGATCGAAAATGGACATTCCGGATCAACGGAAGCGTTCAAGCAGTTGGAGCAATATTATAATGCCAACATTGCATTTAACCAGGCTATCCGGGAGGAGGCCAAAAAGGCGGAAATTGCAGGCGATCCTTACGATTCAGGCGGTGACGCCATGAATGGAATGGACAGTTTATTTGGCGGGATGTCTGGCCTGCTGGATAGTCTAGGGGATGAATTATTCCAGAATGAATACGCACTCGCTTATTTCAATTCGATGGATTTTGGACAGCTGCTCGATTGGACTGAGGGGAGCGGGGATTCGAGTGAGGTCTTCAAACTGGAGAATCAGGAGCTGGAATATATCATTTACGGGTTTCACAATCCTTCAGGCAACATTGCGGCTGCATATGCAGAAATATTTGGTATGCGTTTGGCGATTCGAACCGCAGAAGGATTAATTGAGAACAGTAAACTCGGTAATCCCCTTCTGGTGTTATCGGCTGCAATTTTATACGGGATTACTCACGCCATAGCGGATATGGTGAAGCTATCCAAAGAGGGCAGTGTGGAGTTGTCCAAATATATCAAGGTTAAGCTTACATATAGGGACCATCTAAGACTATTCCTTTTAATGCACAGTAACAATGAACGTAAAATGTCCAGAATGCTGGCATTAATTCGGCTGAATACGGGCGTTAATCCCGATGAAAAACAAACGTATGCATCAGGGAACATACGCAGCAGTGTAAAGTTATGGTTTTTGCCAGGGGTGATCAAAAGTATAGGTGCAGTTATGGGGAATGCAGACCAGGTTGAAGATGGGCGATTATTCATAGACCGGAGGACGGATTATTCCTATTGAATCAAGCCGTACCTTTTCAGGTGGAGGGATTATGGAGAAGCAGGAGCTAGACCAAAAAGAATATGCACGATGGCTGCTTCGATTAACACGGTTGCGCAAAATGGAACAATTGAAATCTCTGCCGGAGCAGGCAAGCTCCTCAAAAAAGGAACAGGGAAGCATTGTATTGGAAGCTTCGCTCGTTCTGCCTGTGTTTCTGTTCTTTGTCATGTTCCTTGTCTACATCGTACAAATGACACTGATCTCGACAGCCCTGCAAAGTACAGCGGGTGAAGCCGTAAAGCAGCTCTCCACCAAGATCTATCCAGTTTCGCTTGTCTTCACTCCATCGGATTCCGCTGGTGGTGGAGAGAAGGGAAGCGGCTGGAGCATACCGGAGTTGTCTTTAACGGAATGGGCTGAAGAGTATGCCTCGGCTCTGCCGGATCCGTTAAGCAATTGGGTGCGTGCGGCTGCAGCCAGTGGGGAGCAGCCTTTGCAGGAGATTAAGACTTCGGTTATCGAGACTGTACTTGATCCAGCTGTAAAACCCATGCTTCAACCTTTTATAGATCCGGAATTGCTGGACATGGAGCGTATACATGTTAACGGGATATCTGTGCCTGATCTCAAGAACAAAACAAATCCGTATTTCAGGCTGGAGCTCAGTTACGAACTGCCGATTAAAGTGCCTTTCCTCGGCAAACCATTACGGATTCAGGCTGCTGCCGCTGAGCGCGTATGGATCGGAGATACGGGAGAAGGTTCTAATAGTAATAATGGCGATGGAGACGCTGCAGGTTCAATAACCGTGTTATCCAAGCCAGAGCCTGCTTACATAGGGAATAATGCAACAATCAAGGTTCAGGTGGAACCAGGGGCCACTGCAAACCTAACGATATTTTATAAGTCGGGAGAAAGTACAGCGAAGCATATTGGCTGGGCTACAGCCGAGGAGAATGGCTTGATCGAGTGGAACTGGTTTGTAGGTACTCGCACGACGGAAGGGACCTGGACATTTGTAGTGGAAACCGCGGATGGCAGTGATATAACAACTGAGTTTAATGTAGCATCGAGAAAATAGTGATATGGATAGAGGAGTGATGGGGGTGGAATGGTTCATTGCAGCCTGTGGCCTATACGTGGTGACTGCCTTTGTAACCGATGTGCGGTCCATGAAAATTCCGAATCTGCTGACCTTGCCTGTAACCGTTTTAGGTGTGCTGGCCCATGGGGTATGGGATGGATGGGAAGGCTTGATCTTCTCTGCCGCGGGGTTTGCAGCCTGTTTTGGCATTTTGTTGGTGATGTACGCGATCGGAGCAGTAGGAGCTGGAGATGTAAAATTGTTTGGCGGGATTGGAGCATGGACGGGCATTTCTTTTGGAATTCACGTTGTTGTGTATTCCGTTCTATATGCCGGGGCAATCGGCTTAATTATTCTGTTGTTCCGAAGGGATTCAGCCAAACGGATTCGTAACATGGCCGGTGGGCTTGCAGGCTTTTTCATGCTCGGTTCACTCAAACTGGTCAGCAAGGAGAAAACGCTCAAGTTCCCGTTCATGCTGGCTGTATTGCCAGGCTTTATCAGTGCCTATGTTTATATGATTTCATAGATTGATTCAAGAAAAGAAAGTAGAAGTTGAATTTACACCGGAAAGAGAGGATTGGCATGCATGGATTAACGAAAGATTTTATACGGAACGGCGGAGCATTTATGGTTCTGGAAAAAGCCGAAGGATTACGGATGGACGAATTAAGCCGTGTACAGACGGGGATGATGTCCTCCAATGATATTCCTCGCCTGCTTCCGCTCCACATTCGTGAGATGGATCGCAACGTTACTCTTCAATATGATATTTCCGGGTATAAAATGTTATCCCAGTTCCTAAAGGCAGGGAAAATTAAACTGCGTGTGCTGTACGGTCTATTGTTTCAGCTCGCAGACACCTTCACGGAATGCCGTCAATACATGCTCGAACCCCGTAAGCTGATGCTGCAGGAAGAGAGCATATTTGTAAAAGGTTCACTGGAACAAGGTGAGCTGGGCATGGTTTATGTACCGATTCAGGATTCTGTGGTAGTGGATCCGACTCCGGCGCAATTCCGTGAACTGGTCATCCGGCTGATGGCTCATGTGCAGGAGTTGCAGGGTGAAGGCATTCAGCGGGTTCTGCAGCTATGTGATAACGAACGGTGGGATGTTGGACAGCTGCAGGAATTGTTACTGGAACTCTACGCGGATGAACAGGTGGGGCCAGGCAGCTCTACATTTTTGTCTTCTCGTGTGAACGAATCAAGAGAGAATGGGAATGTGAACGAACGTTCTGCTTATGTTCAATCTGAACCTGAGTTTGCACAATTGCCACGATTGCATAGACAGCATGACCGATCGAAGCCTGACCAAGACAAAATGCGGGCTGAAACGTACTCCAATTCTCGTCAACAGCCGGATCAAGTATTGGAGCAGGAAGGATCAAACAGTAACAGGTTTAGTCCAAACTTCCTGAGCACACGTCCTTCTAGAGAAGGCTCGTCTCCTTTTACAGACAGAACCGATCCAGCGGTGCACAAATCGAACGAAACTACATTTGATGAGAACCTGGAAATGGAACAAAAGACGGGAACGTCGAAAGTGACGTATATTATTCTTATTTGCATGGTCGGTATAGCTCTGGTATGGAGATTCGCTTATATGGAGCAGCCCGGTCAGACACCTATGATAATATCCATCGTTCTAAGTGTCGCCTTACTTGCGGTTGCAGGCTGGGCCTGGATTAGCAAAGGGAAATTCGGTATATCCAAAGCGGCAGGGCTCAGAAGGATTAATCAAGCTTCATTTCTTAATTTAGGTCATAACCGAACTAAAAATGAAGAGGAATCAGAAGAACTATATCAGGAGAGCTGGCGCTGGAACCAATCAGAGCTGAAGACTGACAATAACCCACCTGCACAGGGATATGCGAGTATTGCCAGTACAACTCTGAATTCGCGCTTTCAACAATTACATACCGAACCAGAATCAGAATCATCAATCATGATCCAACAACAGTTCGATCATATTACTGCTCCAACGTCTGAGCTGATACGGACTGAATCTGGAACGGAGGCAACAGTAAATCTGCAAAGTATGACTGGGGAACCAGCAAAGGGCGTCGGTCCAGTAACGCCATCCTTTTATCTGGAACGCCGATTAGGGGCAAGTAACCGGAATGAGCGGATGGATGTGCAGGGAGCTTCTTTTGTTATCGGCCGATCGGCAGAGATGGTTCAATGGGTGGATTCAACAACCGGTGTGTCCCGTGCTCATGTGGAATTGAGCAGGAACAAATCGGGCTATGTCATTAAGGATCTGGGTTCTGTGAATGGCACCTTACTGCAGGGTAAGCCTCTTGCACCCTATAAAGAATATCCACTGGAAGACGGAGATACCTTCATGCTGGCAGAATCCGTCTATACCTACCGTTCAGTCGGATAATCCGCGATGCTTCAAATCTTCCAGGGCATCGGTTAAGGTTGGGAATGTAAATTGGAACCCGTAATCCAGAGCCTTCTGCGGAATGACACGCTGCCCCTGGAGCAATACAACAGAGAGTTCTCCAACCACTGCTTTAATCAGGAAACCGGGGACCGGGAACCAGTGAGGACGATGATAGACCTTGCCAACTGTGCGTCCAAACTCGTCATTGGTCACGGGGTTCGGAGCGGATGCGTTCACCGGACCCGAGATTTCCTTATTGTGAATCGTAAAATCAATAAGCCTTACAATATCCAAGATGTGTATCCAAGTCGTCCACTGTTTACCACTTCCAATTTTGCCGCCTACGCCAAGCATATATGGCAGCTTCATTAACGGAAAGGCTCCTCTTTTATGACCAAGTACGAGGCTGACACGAATTTTGACAAGTCTCACATCCTGGATTGCATCTGCAGCAATCTCCCATTGTTCGGCAACCCGGGACGGAAAGTTCATTGATTTTTGCGGGGAACTTTCATCAAATGTCTCCGACGGAGAGGTTCCGTATATAGCCATGGCGGATGCCTGCACGACAACCTCCGGTTTATGTTCAAGTTTAGCCAGCAGCCGGGCTACCTTGGATACTGTCGTTACCCTCGATTCCACAATTTCCAGCTTGGCCTTGGTCGTCCAGCGCTGATTCAGCGTTTCCCCGGCAAGGTTCACCAGAGCATCCAAACCTTCCAGTAGATGAGGTCTTTCTTCAAGCTGTTCCCAAGATATATATGTAAGGCGTTCACCGGGATCATGAAGATCAGGCAGTTTGCGCGTGATAATCTGAACCTGATGACCTGCTTGCAGCCAGTAATCTACGAGTGCACTTCCCACAAATCCTGTTCCTCCACATATGGCAATTTTCATGCTTCAGCCCTCCTGTATTGTGAATTTCATATATGGCGGATCAACAAACAGCCCCGGCGGTAAGCAATGCCTGTCTGCGAATGACTTACCTGATGGAGCTTGTGTGTTGGAGATGAGTATGCGATTCCGTCCACAATGGAAACTTCTTTTATTTATTCATCAGATGTTTATAAGGCGAGTAATCAATTTGGTTTTTCTCCAAAAATTTGACCAAAAACTTATTATCACGCTTCGGTGTGGCTATAATGTATCCTTTGATGCAGTGATCTCGGGACACCTCGGTTGCCTTGTTTTCAACAGCAATTTTACCAATCTCTGCTGCAATTGAATGTTTGGCGATATCGCGAAACGGACCGGGTACAGGCTCTACGAGTTGATCCAGAAAAGCCTTGGCTTCGTCCGTCCACAGGTGGCGGCTTGTTTCGACCCAATAATTTTGCCAATCCAGTTTGGATTTTCCATCCGCTTTTGGGAGCACTTTCAAAAACTTGCGCATCATAAAAAATCCACCGATACACATGCTGCCAAGCAAAAGAAATGTCCAGAATGCGATCGTATTCATAAACCAATTGCTGGGGGAACTGCTGACTAACGTCATGGCGTAGGAGCCGAAAATCATTGCGGAGTCACCTCGGTTCATTGATTTTCACGGAAAGACGGATTCCGCCCACCATGTTCCAAATTGGCTGTAAAAAATAGCCTGTAACCCGAATTATAGCGCATTTCTAGATTTATTTCGATAATCGCGTTAGAATAAGGGATAATTCAGAAAAAGGGGGATCAATGATGCTGAAAATCGGCTCCCATGTGTCCTTTTCGGACAAGGGATTATTGAGTGCAACGAAGGAAGCGTCCTCGTACGGTTCCAGTTCGTTTATGATATATACGGGTGCACCGCAGAATACGCGCCGCAAGCCTATTGAGTCCATGTATATCGAGGAAGGCAAGCTTGCCATGCAAGAGGGCGGAATGGAAGATATTGTTGTCCATGCGCCATACATTATTAACCTTGGTTCTTACAAAGAAAACACGTATGAACTGGCTGTAAGCTTCCTTCAGGAAGAAATTCGCCGCACGCATGCCATTGGTGTCAAAAATATTGTGCTGCATCCCGGCGCCTTTACGGATAAGGATGCTCATTATGGTATTGGACGAATTGCCGAAGGGCTCAATGAAGTGCTCGACGGTGTCAAAGAGACCGATGTAAAGATTGCTCTTGAAACAATGGCTGGAAAAGGGACCGAAATGGGTCGCAGCTTCGAAGAGATCGCACAGATCATGGAGAAGGTTACGCACAACGAACGTCTCGCTGTATGTATGGATACATGCCATATTCATGATGCAGGCTATGATATTGTGAATGATCTGGATGGTGTACTTGAGCAGTTTGATCGCACGGTAGGGCTTGACCGCATTACCGTAATGCATATTAATGATAGTAAGAATGCAGTAGGTGCACGTAAGGACCGTCATACACCGATTGGTTCCGGCTGGATTGGTTTTGAAGCGATTAACCGCATCGTTCATCACGAGGCGCTTCAAGGACGTCCATTTATTCTGGAGACACCTTGGATCGGGAAGGAAGCCAAGACACAACGCCCAATGTACGAGGTGGAAATTGCATTGCTTCGTGGAGATGTGAGTGGCCGGTTTGGTCCGGAATTCCTGACAGAGGTGGAGCAGCTGCAGCACTTCTTCCAAGGGAAAGAGATTGACTCGCGTTCCTATATTCTCGACGTTTGGACGCTGCTCAAGAATGATGCAAAAGCCAAAAAGGCTGATCCGCGTGAACCGCTGGAGCGGTTGTATGATCTGGTAGCGGAAGCAGCGTTGTTCCCGCATTTGAACGAAGAGCAAGTGAATCATCGTTTGATCGCCTGGCTTGCAGGAAAAGAACTGCTGGTCACGGCTTAATTGAAGGAGGAAGAATAGCCCGATGGAGATTCATGCAAAACAAGCACGTCCTGATTCCAAAAACCGCGCCGATCGGGCGCGGATGCTTATTTCCTGTCCGGATGGTCCAGGAATTGTAGCTGCCGTATCGCATTTCCTGCACCAGCATGGTGCAAACATCGTTCAGTCTGACCAGTACACCATGGACCCGGCTGGCGGCATGTTTTTCATGCGTATTGAATTCGATCTTCCGGAACTGACAGCGAGTCTCGCCAAGCTGGAAGCTGATTTTGCGGAAGTGGCGGAGCGCTTCAAGATGGAGTGGTCTCTCTCTGCGGTAAGCCGCAAGAAGAAACTCGCTATCTTTGTATCCAAGGAAGATCACTGTCTGGTTGAATTGCTGTGGCAATGGCAAGCCGGTGACCTTGATGCTGATATCGCTCTCGTGGTAAGCAATCATCTGGATATGAAGGATTACGTGGAATCATTCGGCATTCCTTATCATCATATTCCGGTGACGGCTGATACGAAAAAGGAAGCGGAGCAGCGTCAGCTGGACGTCATCGGTAACGATATTGATGTCATTATTCTTGCGCGTTATATGCAGATTATCTCTCCAATGTTCATCGAACATTACCGCAACCGGATTATTAATATCCACCATTCCTTCCTTCCGGCATTTGTCGGTGGTAAACCGTATGCACAGGCGTACAATCGTGGTGTTAAAATTATCGGAGCAACAGCACATTATGTGACCGAAGAACTGGATGGCGGGCCGATTATCGAGCAGGACGTTCAGCGTGTAAGCCATGGAGATGATGTGACCGAATTGAAACGGATCGGACGTACCATTGAGCGCGTTGTACTTGCACGTGCGGTTAAGTGGCATGTTGAGGACCGGATTCTGGTTCACGAAAACAAAACCGTTGTATTTTAGCTTGATGCTTTAATACTGTGCAAGGTTGATTCGGGACCATGTGAATCGGCCAAGATAAGAAGGGCGACTTCCTATTTGCGAGCTGAATGGGAATCGCCTTTTTGTCGTTTCCATATCCGTCCGCAGACGCCAAGGAGAATACCAAATAGAAGGTGTCCGATAATCCAAAGCGATATGGCCTTGAAATCCAATAAGCCTGGAACTCGTACAGATAACAGAGAGAGCGGAATATATAGCAGGGAGGAGAACGCACCGAGCAAAACGCCTTTAACCAAGGGGAAATCGGAACGTTGAATCCACCAGAAGTAGAAGAGGCCGATGATGACAGAAACAAGAAGATGGAGCGTAAATTCGAACCATTCAGGCAAAATGGGCGGAAGCCAGGGCACAAAATCAACATTCAGCAGCAGGATATACACCTTTTCACCCGTGTAAGCCTGAACCACTTTAAGAAAAAAGCCAAGAAATAAACCGGTGATGATGCCTGTTAACGTCCCTGCAATCCAGGGTAATGGATGATTTGACGACTTTGGCTGTATAGCTTGTGGTCCTGACATGCGGCAAGCCTCCTTTCTTTCTGAGAGTAACACAGCCGTAGGGATTTCGAATCAGAAACTTGAACGATACCATATGAAAAAAACTTCGAGCTCTAAAAAGTGTATGGTTTTCCGGTTAAAGGTTATACTTCATCCGATGGATTAGCGAGGCTTGCCAAGCCGGACATGGGCTTAGATGCTCTACCGAACACCTTTTATTCTGCGCTGGAATAAACCCGCCTCACCCACAAACAACCGAATTTTCCGGAACTTCTAAAAGAAGGTTATGGAAAAGCTTCACGCCAAGTGATACAATACAAAAGTGAATAAGTCAAAATGAAACATTCAAGCGGATTCACTTATTGTTATATACGGTTTGCTTGTATGATGAGAGGGATTCGCTTGCGCACCCGACTTATCTAAAGACATGAGGAGGACAAACCATGACTGACAAGAACGAAGCGATTCAAAAGGACGAGAACAACACAATCGACAACCTGTCGATTACAACTGTACGTACTCTGGCAATTGATGCAATCGAGAAAGCAAAATCGGGACACCCGGGAATGCCTATGGGCTCCGCTCCAATGGGGTACCAACTTTTTGCAAAAACGATGACACATAACCCGGACCACCCAACTTGGGTTAACCGGGACCGTTTTGTGCTGTCTGCAGGACATGGCTCCATGTTGCTGTACAGCTTGCTGCACCTGAGCGGCTACGATCTTCCTATGGAAGAATTGAAACAATTCCGCCAATGGGGAAGCAAAACTCCGGGTCACCCGGAATTCGGACATACTGCAGGTGTTGATGCTACGACTGGCCCACTGGGTCAAGGTATTGCAATGGCTGTAGGTATGGCTATGGCTGAAGCACAACTGGGCGCGACATACAACAAGGATAAATTCAACGTTATCGACCACTACACTTACGCAATCTGTGGTGACGGTGACCTCATGGAAGGCGTATCCCACGAAGCAGCTTCCCTTGCCGGACGTCTGCACCTGGGTAAACTGATCATGTTGTTCGACTCCAACGACATCACGCTTGATGGTGAGTTGAACCTGTCTTCTTCCGAAAGCATCGCAAAACGCTTCGAAGCTTATGGCTGGCAAGTGCTGCGCGTAGAAGATGGTAACGATCTGCCTGCAATCGAAAAAGCAATCCAGGAAGGACAAGCAGATACACTGCGTCCTACACTGATCGAAGTGAAAACTGTTATCGGTTATGGTAGCCCGAACAAACAAGGTAAAGGCGGCCACGGCGGTACTCACGGTTCCCCACTGGGTGCTGACGAAGCGAAACTGACCAAAGAATTTTACAAATGGGTTTACGAGGAAGATTTCCACGTACCAGCTGAAGTTCGCGATCACTTTGCACAGGTCAAAGATCGTGGTATCTCCGCAAACAAGGCTTGGGACGAGAAATTCGCCGAGTACAAAAAAGCATTCCCTGAGCTGGCAGCTCAGTTCGAAACAGCAATCAACGGTGACCTTCCAGAAGGTTGGGATCGCGATCTGCCTAAATATGCTGCAACAGACAAGGCTCTTTCCACTCGTGTTGCTTCCGGTAATGCACTGAACGGTTTGGCGCACAACGTGCCACATCTGACTGGTGGATCTGCTGACTTGGAAAGCTCCACAATGACACACCTGAACAACATTGCAAACTTTGCACCAGAAGATTACTCTGGCCGCAACATCTACTTCGGTATCCGTGAATTCGGTATGGCTGGAGCAATGAACGGTATGGCACTGCACAGCGGTGTGAAAGTATTCGGTGGTACATTCTTCGTGTTCACTGACTACCTGCGTCCGGCTGTTCGTCTGGCTGCCCTGATGGGTCTGCCTGTGACATACGTTCTGACTCACGACAGTATCGCTGTTGGTGAAGATGGTCCTACTCACGAGCCAATTGAGCAACTTGCGTCCCTGCGTATCATTCCTAACCTGACAGTAATTCGTCCGGCTGACGGTAATGAGACATCTGCTGCATGGGCTTATGCGCTTGAGAACAAGAACAACCCGGTAGCACTCGTACTCACTCGTCAAAACCTGCCGATCCTGGAAGGAACAGTAGAAGGCTCCCGTGAGAACGTTAAACGCGGTGCTTATGTTGTTTCCGATGCAAAAGACGGCAAAGCAGTAGCACAAATCATCGCTACAGGTTCCGAAGTGCAACTGGCTGTCAAAGCTCAAGCTGCACTGGCTGAACAAGGAATCCAAGTTCGTGTAATCAGCATGCCGAGCTGGGATCTGTTCGAGAAACAGGACAAAGCTTACAAAGAATCCGTCTTGCTTCCAGATGTAAAAGCTCGTTTGGCCATTGAAATGGCTTATCCAATGGGCTGGGAGAAATATGTTGGCGATCAAGGCGACATTCTCGGAATCAGCACATTCGGTGCTTCCGCGCCTGGCGACCGTGTTATCGAAGAGTATGGCTTCACAGTTGATAACGTGGTTAGCCGCGTAAAAGCATTGCTGTAATAGCTTGATAAACGCTGCTACGAATTGATCAGATTCATTTGTTCGGTTCGTGGCAGCAAAGTTATTTCCGGCAGAGTAAGGATGAGAATTCATCCTGATCTGTTTTGCCTTTTGTTTTCATTAACTTCAGGGGGAGCGGGTACGCATGTCACAGTTTGATCAAGTCAGTGTAGTAAAAGAGGCCAACATTTATTATGATGGCCAGGTAACCAGCAGAACGGTTATTTTGGGGGATGGCAGCAAAGTGACTCTGGGCATCATGCTCCCAGGCAGCTATGAGTTCGGTACAGATTCCCGTGAAATCATGGAGATTCTGTCCGGCGATCTGAGAGTATTGCTTCCCGGAGAAGAAGATTGGCAAGAGATTCAAGGTCAAGCTACGTTCCACGTGCCTGCCGAATCCAAATTCAAACTGGAGATACGCAGCGTTACCGACTACTGCTGCTCGTACCCGGCGGAATAATACAAGAAGGGTAGCCAAAACCCGCAATCAGCGGGTTTGGTTTACCCTTTTTGCTTCTTGAATTTGAAGTGACAAAGTTCAAGCTGCAAGCTTGTCAGCCCCGTGGATTTGAAGTATCCTTATGCTAAGTTGTTTGAATGGAAAACGGAAAAATAAGCTACCGATATCAGGAGGTTTTTAGATCATGGCAAAAAAAGTGAAGTTTGATTACAGCACTGCCTTGCAATTTGTAAACCAGCATGAAGTGGACTATTTCGCTGAACCGATTCGTCTGGCTCACGAGCAGCTCCACAACGGAACAGGAACCGGATCCGATTACCTGGGCTGGATTGACCTGCCAACCGCTTATGACAAGGAAGAATTCTCCCGCATTCAAAAGGCGGCTGCCAAAATCCAAAGTGATTCCGAAGTACTGATCGTTATCGGTATCGGTGGTTCATACCTGGGTGCACGTGCAGCGATTGAGATGCTGACACACTCCTTCTATAACAACCTGCCAAAAGATAAACGTAAAACGCCTGAAATCTATTTCGCAGGAAACAATATTAGCTCCACATATGTAACTCACTTGCTGGATCTGGTTGAAGGCAAAGACTTCTCCGTGAACGTTATCTCCAAATCCGGTACGACAACCGAGCCAGCCATTGCTTTCCGTATCTTCCGTGCTGCCCTGGAGAAAAAATACGGTAAAGAAGAAGCTCGCAAACGTATCTATGCTACAACAGACAAAGAGCGCGGCGCACTGAAAAAACTGGCGAACGAAGAAGGTTACGAGTCTTTCGTTATTCCGGATGATGTAGGTGGACGTTACTCGGTACTGACAGCAGTAGGCTTGCTGCCGATTGCTACAGCTGGCATTAACATTGAAGAAATGATGCAAGGTGCAGCTGACGCATCCAAAGAATACAGCAACCCGAATGTAGCTGAGAATGAAGCATATCAATATGCTGCTGTTCGTAACGCATTGTACCGCAAAGGTAAAGGAACAGAAATCCTCGTAAACTACGAGCCATCCCTGCACTTTGTATCCGAGTGGTGGAAACAGCTTTACGGAGAGAGTGAAGGTAAAGATTACAAAGGAATCTATCCTGCATCTGTTGATTTCTCCACGGACTTGCACTCCATGGGTCAATTTATCCAGGAAGGAAGCCGGAACATTTTCGAAACCGTCATTCAGGTAGCTGAAGTATCCGAGCATATTTCGATCGAAGCTGATCCGGATGACCTCGATGGTCTGAACTTCCTTGAAGGCAAAACAATGGACTTCGTCAACAAAAAAGCGTTCCAAGGCACGCTGCTTGCACATACAGATGGCCAAGTTCCAAACCTGATTGTGAATATTCCGGATATGTCTCCATATTCTTTCGGATATCTGGTATACTTCTTTGAAAAAGCATGCGGCATCAGCGGATATCTGCTGGGCGTCAACCCGTTTGACCAACCAGGAGTAGAAGCTTACAAGAAAAATATGTTCGCATTGCTGGGCAAACCAGGCTTTGAAGAAGAGAAAGCAGCGCTTGAAGCGAGACTTTCTGAATAATTCATGGTTTGACTCATATAGTTAAATAAAGCATGTGTAATGACACCCGGGTTTCATTGTGAGGTAAATGCAGTGATCCCCGGATGTTTAAACCAAGGCAGTTCATCCGCGTCCGCGCGGGGAACTGCTTTCTTGTAAAATGGATTAAATCGGAAAGTTGGATTGAAATGCTTGAACGTTATCGCACGGTTCGAGGACCGGGCAATCTGGAAATTGTCATCAAGAAGTCGCGTTTCATCGGTCATATTATACCAGTTACAACGGAAGAAGAAGCAGTTGCTTTTATTGATGAAATCAAGAAGAAACACTGGAATGCCACTCATAACTGTTCCGCTTACATGATAGGGGAAAGAGATGAGATCCAGAAGCAATCCGATGATGGGGAACCAAGCGGAACTGCTGGGAAACCCATTCTTGAAGTCATCAAAAATCAGCAACTGAAAAATGTGGCTATTGTGGTTACACGGTATTTTGGGGGAATCATGCTTGGGGCTGGCGGTTTAATCCGTGCATATACGGATGGCGCTGTAGCGGCTATTGAAGCTGGAGAGGCTATAACCAAAGTGCTTCATCGTGAAGTGTTTGTGGAACTGGATTATACGTGGCTGGGAAAAGTGGAAAATGAATTAAGAAGCCGGGAAGTCCGTACGGGTGAAACTGGATTCACCGATAAGGTTACGTTGACTTGTCTTCCGCCGGATAGTGAAACCGAGGCATTTATCGCCTGGATCACGGATTTGACGCAAGGGCAATCCCGGATCACGGAGGGACAGCGGCTTTATTTTATTGAAGGGGAATAAAATATATGGCTAGAAGAGCAGTCGAACAAGAGTTGTCGAGGGAGCGGATCCTGGAGGCGGCGAGACATCTTTTTATTACCAAAGGATACCGCGCCATTTCGATGCGAAGCATCGGCCAGCATCTGGGCTATAGTCATGGGTCGCTGTATTATCATTTTAAGGAAAAGGCAGAATTGTTCTATGCCATTGTGGTAGAAGATTTCAATCATCTGGGACATTTGCTGCTGCAAGCCATGGTCAGGCCAGTCGTGGGCGGTATGAGCAAGGTAGAGCATATCATGCTCGAATTCATTCGTTTTGGTCTGGAGAATCCGTATCAATACGAGATTATGTTCATGATTCGGGATGAGGAGCTGTTATCCTATTGTCGTACGGAGCAGGGAAGATGCTTCGAATTGTTTGCTTCCATTGTCAGGCAGTACATGAACGAGGAAGGCTGTACGGATGAGGATATCCAATGTGTGCCGCGCACACTGTTTTTGTCCATGCACGGATTTATATCGTATTATATTCAGGATCGTGTAACGTTTGCTGAGATTGAATCGTCGGCATTATCTCATGTCAAAGTACTATGCCGCAATCTATAACACCAGCCTGGCGTCCTATAAAAGGCGCTATTGTCGCACTCCTATACTTCAGGGCGGTGAATTGTCATAACATTAATTCTTTATAACGTTGTCTCGCGAAAGTTTATTAGCGCGAAAGACCAAGACAGGCGGATCGTCAGCCCTAAATCAGGGTTGTCCGCCTGTTTGCGTTTGGCTGAATCAGCCTTCCATGATCTTGATAAAATATTCCCGCTCACGAGGGCCGTCGAATTCGCTGAAATAAATACCCTGCCATCTGCCGAGTAATAATCGGCCTTCATGAATAATCACCGTTTGAGATGGACCGGTTGTGATTGATTTCAGGTGGGAAGCAGTATTCCCTTCAGCATGTCGATATTGGGGATGTTCCCAAGGATACACCTCGTCCAGACGAAGCAGCACATCATGTTTAACATCCGGGTCGGCATTTTCATTAATGGCAATACCAGCTGTGGTATGGGGACAATAGACAAGTACAGTTCCGTTTTGTACACCGCTATTGCGGACAACCTGCTCTACTTCTCTGGTAATATCCTTGATTTCATCCCGTCTGGAAGTCGATATTTTTTTCGTATATAACATCTGGCAGCACTCCTTATCCTCTTAAATTCTCTTCTAGATTGTACCTTAACCACTCCAATTCAAACAAACCACAATTCACGGGCAAAATGGTTAACAAATCATCTGCTAATCGCCCAAATTATATACAATAAAAACATTGACGGTTAGCACTGCAAACTGGTAAAGTATCAGATAAGCAAAAAACCAAGTAGACTAATGGGAATAATGCTAAAGTGATATAATCCAACTTAGGAAAATGAATGTACCAAAGCAGGGAGACTGCCGACCGGATATGGAGCCGGAGGCTGGGAGGGAATGCAGCAATGAACACCGTTCTTCGTCACAAGGGATGGACTTGGGGATTCCGCAGTACTGTATTGCTATATTTTATTGTACTCATCGTGCTTCCGATTATCGGTGTGTACGTCAATTCCTTCTCTGAAGGATGGAGCAATTTCGCCGAGAGCATCATGGATCCAATCGCGTGGAAAGCCGTATTGCTGACCGTTCGTCTGGCTGTTGTCGCCACACTGATTAACGTGGTACTGGGCACCATGATTGCCTGGGTACTCACGCGTTATCGTTTCTTTGGGAGATCGTTTCTCAACAGTCTCGTAGATCTGCCCTTTGCACTTCCTACTGCAGTTGGCGGATTAATGATTATGCTGCTGCTAGGACCGGTCAGTGCTGTAGGCAAGCTGGCTGAAACCATGGGAATTGAAATCGTGTTTCATCAGCCTGCGATCGTCATTGCGATGACCTTTGTTACGTTTCCATTCGTGATTCGTGCGGTGCAGCCGCTGCTGGAGGAGATCGACCCTTCTGAGGAAGAGGCCTCCTATACCATGGGTGCATCGAAGGCACGTACGTTCAGGCAGGTTATTCTGCCTTCTATGGCTCCAGGCATGATTAGCGGTGGTATGCTTGCTTTCTCCAGAGCACTTGCAGAGTTTGGAGCAGTTGTGCTGGTGGCGGGTAACATCCCGGGCAGAACACTGACGGCTTCCGTATTTATTTACGGCGAGATTGAAAGTGACAATCCTACGGGTGCAGCTGCTGTATCCGTGCTGCTCCTCACGCTCTCTTTCCTGATCCTCTGGCTGATTAATCTGGTGCAGATGCGGGGGAGAAGACGATGAGACGGCTATTAATCGGACTGACATTTGCGGTATTTATTGTGCTTCTGATAATTCCTTTGGGACGCATTTTGCTCGGAGCATTTGAAGACGGTGCAGGAGGCTTCCTGGATGGGCTGATGCGCCCTGAGGCGCTGCATGCCTTGATGATGACCGGACTTGTTGTTCTGGTCGTCACGCTGTTAAATACATTGTTTGGCATTATGATGGCCATTTATCTCGTTCGTGCCGGATGGCTTAGTGATCGCATCAAAGGATTGCTGAACAGCATTGTAGACCTGCCTTATGCGGTGTCCCCCGTCATTGGCGGATTGATGATTGTATTGCTGCTTGGGCCGAACAGCATTATGGGTGGCTTTTTTGAAGGAATCGGCTTCAATGTAGTCTACGCCTTCCCGGGTATGGTCATTGCAACGCTGTTTGTCACATTCCCGCTGATGGTCAGGGAGGTCATGCCGGTCCTGCAGGAACTCGGTTCGCAGCAGGAAGAGGCGGCTTCAACGCTTGGCGCGTATGGGTGGAGAACGTTCTGGAGTGTCACCTGGCCTTCCATCCGCTGGGCTGTTGTATACGGGCTTGTACTTACCGTTGCACGATCGCTTGGAGAGTTCGGTGCAGTGCTCGTGGTGTCAGGCAATATTATGAACAAAACGCAGACGGCAACAACGCTTGTTTATCAGGATGTTGAGAATTTTAATGTCTCTGCCGCAAATGGTGTGGCATTGGTACTGGTTACCTTCTCCGTTGGGCTGCTGCTCATGATGGAATGGGCCAAGAAGCGAAAGGAAGTGCATTGATATGCATGTGGAAGTCCGTGATCTGAACAAACATTTCGGTCAATTTCATGCGGTAAAAGATGTCTCGTTCGATATTGCCAAAGGCCATCTGATCGGTCTGCTAGGGCCCAGTGGAGGAGGCAAAACGTCTATTCTGCGCATGCTCGCCGGTCTGGAAAACCCGGACTCCGGAGAGATTCGCTTTCACGGCAAGGTTGTGAATCATCTGCCTCCGCAGGAGCGGGGAATCGGGTTCGTTTTTCAGAACTATGCCTTGTTCAAACACATGACGGTTTTTGATAATATCGCTTTTGGACTTAAGGTCAAAAAGACACCCAAAGCCCAGATTCGCGATCGGGTCATGGAACTTGTTGAGTTGACCGGGCTAAAAGGTTTTGAACAGCGCTATCCGCATCAACTGTCCGGTGGACAGCGCCAGCGTGTCGCATTTGCCAGAGCTTTGGCTCCTGAGCCGCAGCTGCTGCTGCTGGATGAGCCTTTTGCCGCCATCGATGCCAAGATTCGCCAAGAGCTGCGTTCATGGTTGAGAGAGCTGATTGAGCGTGTCGGCATTACCTCGATATTTGTAACACATGACCAGGATGAAGCGATCGAAGTTGCAGATGAGATCATGATTATCAGCCAAGGCCGTTTAGAGCAAAAAGGAACACCGTGGGATATCTACAAAAATCCGCAGACTCCATTTGTTGCAACCTTTATTGGTGAATCCACCGTTGTGGAGGATGCCTCGCAGCTTAAAGGCTTCGAACATGCGGTCGAAGGAGATCATACGCGTGCCTTAATCAGGCCTGAGTATATCGAGATTGGTCTGAAAAACGAGTTTTCCATGCTGTCAGCTACCGAAAAGGGCACGGTGAAGCATCTTCACTTCCGCGGTAGTGAGTGGATGGTGGAAGTCGAGGTACAGGGACACAAGCTGATCACCTATCGTTCACTTGAGAAAACGACACTGGAGATTGGTCAACAGATTCGGGTGCTTGTACACCGGGCTTATCTATTTAACGATACGGATAGCTGGGTTGTCGAGAATCGTTTGAAGGAAGATCCAATGCCGGTCATGATCTAAAATGCACTCGAAAGAGAGGCTGCCCCATGCAGACGATGAAGAAGAAAAGAATCCCCTTATACGCTGTCCTTATGCTTCTGCTCGTCTGCATGACCGTAGGCTGCAGCAATCAGGAAGCGGAAGGCGAACAGAACGAACCCTCTGCAGCTGAACAATCCAATACGCTTGTCATTGGTGCATACAGTGTAGCCAAGGATGCTATCGGAGAGCTGCTGCCCAAGTTCAAGGAGGAATGGAAGGCAAAAACCGGACAGACCGTCAATTTCCAGGAGTCCTATGAAGCCTCTGGTACACAAGCAAGAGCCATCGTCGGTGGATTCGAGGCCGATGTGGCACTGCTTGCCATGGAAAGTGACATCGATAAACTGGTCAAAGCCGACCTCGTGACTTCCGATTGGAAACAAACGCCGAATGATGGCATGATTACACGTTCGATTGTTGTTCTTGGAACAAGGGATGGCAATCCACTTGGAATTCGTGATTTTGAGGATTTGACCAAGCCGGGAGTCAAGGTGCTGTATCCCAATCCCAAAACGTCAGGCGGAGCCCAATGGGATATCAATGCAATCTACGGAGCTGGGCTGAAGATGTCGGAAGAAAAGGGCCAGAAGGACCCTGCCGCTGCCAAAGCGTTTCTAGAGAAGGTGCATGAAAATGTCGAGTCGCTGGATAAGAGCGGCCGATCTTCCATGGCAGCCTTTGAATATGGCGTCGGCGATGTCATCGTGACTTATGAGAATGAATTGCTTGCCCGAATAGCCCAGGGGGTTAAATACGATATCGTTGTACCGAAGAATACCATTCTGATTGAAAATCCGGCGGTAGTGGTGGATAAATATGCGGATAAACATGGGAATAGGGAGTTGGCAGAGGCCTTTGTGGACTACCTGAGAACTCCGGAGGCTCAGCGGATATTTGCCAAGCATGGTTTTCGTTCGGTAGACCCGAATGTATTTGCCGAGACTGAATCCTCGTTTCCAACTCCTGAAGGTCTGTTTGATATCCATTACCTTGGTGGCTGGGACGAAGTCCGCAGTACGCTATATTCCAAACGCGGAGTATGGTATCAGGTGCTGGCAGGCTTGTGATTGGTGACGTGTTATCCAAGCATTGACATGAGGCCTTCATTTCGCTGAATATAGTAGAGATGAAGGCTTTTTGCTGTAAATGGAAATCATATAGTAGTGTGCAGACCAAGCTGTCTGGAGGGTCCTGCAGAAAGGTGTGAATATAATGAGTTCAGAGATCAAATTATCCCAGAGTACGGCAATTCGGCTGGAACAAGCCCGTGGTAAGGGGATGTCTGACGCTGAGATACTGAGAGCTATACAGGCCAAGGATGTGGCTGCTTTTGACGCGGTATCCGAAGAGGATTACAAATATGATGAATTTTTCACGTATGCGGATGAGCACGGCGAGAACCTGGAAGCCGCAGTTCGAGGCGGCTACCGGATGACATTTAATACCCGGGGCGGGCTGGGTATCTGGATCGAGAAGGCATTTGATCTTCAGCCGGAGCGTGATTTCACGGTTGGTGAGGGCGTAGTAACCGGTCTGAAGTTGAAGCCGGAGCAGGCAGAAGTGCTGGCGAAGCGCCTTGCATCGAATTGGGTCATTACGGATTCGAGAGATGTGCCCGAGGGTCAGGAATTGACCTTGAAATTGCGTGCCTTGGTCTAGGCGACAAGGGGACAAGTAGAAGTTACATACGCTGACTACATGTAGTCAGAGATCAGGCTTTCCCTAGTGCAGGATTAGAACTGCATAGGGAGAGCTTTTTTTTGCAAAAGCAGGGGGCAAGGATATACAATTTAGGAAACAGAACTTCTTAGAAAGTACAGCATCGGATAGAGAGGGGATCACGGTATTGAATCAGCTAACATTTCTGGGAACCGGGGATGCCATGGGCGTACCGCGTGTATACTGTGATTGCGCAGTCTGCACGGAGGCCCGCCTGACCGGGATCAACCAGCGTAAACGTTCTTCTGTTCTGATCCATTCAGATGGCGCAGCCGAACCGTTTATGATTGACTGCGGACCAGACTGGAGATCACAGATGGAGGATCAGGGATTGCGTATGGTTCATACATTATTGGTGACACATGCGCATTTTGACCATATTGGAGGTTTGCCGGAATGGGCGGATGCCTGCCGCTGGCTGGGGGTTAAGGGCAGCTTGTACGCACCGCGCGAAGTAATCACAACCATTCAGGGGCAATTTCCTTGGCTAAGCCGGCACATGAACTTTCTGGAAACGGATGATGATATCCAGCTTGGCGGTTGGAACGTGCACTCCTGGAAGGTCTGCCATGGTAAAAACGGTTATTCCTACGCGTATCGGCTTGAGCGGGAAGGGTACAGCTGGGCGTATTGTTCGGATGCCATCGATCTGAAGGAAGCAGAGAAGAAGCCGCTGCACGGGCTGGATCTGCTGGTGCTCGGAACGAGCTTTGTCCATGAGCTTGCGGAATTCTCCACACGTTCCGTATACGATATGCGTGAGGCGCAGGAACTGCTGCGGGAACTGAAACCGGGGCGCACCTATTTTACCCATATGTCTCATGACGTGGATGTACAGCAAAACTACGATCTGAATCCAGGTATTACGCTGGCAGCTACAGGCATGAAGGTACCTTTGGGCAGCGTTTAAGTTAGAACCTAGTTGGCATATAAAAAAATAAATACAGAAGAGCGTATCCTTTACCGGAGGTTCTTCGTTTACATAGTGTAAGACCATAAGAGCAAGTCATCGAAAAGCATGACATGAAGCAAGATCAATCAGGAACCAACAAAGGGGGGCCCCAAACATGGCCTTTGTGAAGTCCGTGGATTGCAGAATCAACAGACCACATGATCATCGTAACCCATTCAAACCATATACTCAGACTGGTCATCAGGCTGAATACAGCGTGGAACAGATGATGGAAAGTATGCTGCCGGATCTGATGAGCAGTCTCTACGCTTATTGTCTGTCTCTGACTGGTTCAACCTGGGAGGCCGAGGATCTGGTTCAGGATACCTGCGTGAAAATGCTGGCTTCTTCGGCTATGCAGTCCTGTGGTACAAAGCAAGAGATGAACTGGGAAGCCTATCTGATCCGGATTGCGCGCAACACTTGGATTGACGTCATACGGAAGCGGGAGAAGCTCGCTTGTAAATTGGATAGCCTGAAACCATTTATGCAAGAATGTGCGGAGGAGGAGCGATTCGAGGAGATCGAGTCTGCTGTTCAGATCCTTGTCCATGAGCTGCCGCCGTGGCAGCGAGCGATATATGTATTACGTGACTTAATGGGTTACACGACGGCAGAGACTGCGGAGATGCTGGATACATCGGAAGGAGCGGTCAAAGCCGCGCTGAATCGTGCCAGATCTGCTCTGGAACGCGTCAGACGAAGCCGCCTGGAAACGGAAGGCGAAGCAGCGAGTGGCGCAGATGAAGATTCAGTGAGCGCAGAGCAGCTGCGAAGCTATTTGATGGCTTTTCGCAGTGGAGATGCGGCGCGTCTGATTGATCTGTGCCTCAACCGTACGGATGATCCGGTGGCCGTGGCAGGAACGATTCTGCAGCAGTCTTTGCCGTCTTCATCAACGCAGCCAATGATGTGTGGGTATTCCAATTCCGGCATGACTTCAATGATGTATGGAGGAGGATACACCGGGCTTATGGTTGCGTAAACCGGGAGGCGACAGGCATGAACCATGTACCTTATGTAGTTGAACAGACAACCCGCGGTGAGCGGAGCTATGATATTTATTCACGTTTGCTGAAAGATCGAATCATTATGGTGTCCGGGGAGATTGAGGATCAGATGGCAAATGCCATTGTGGCCCAGCTTCTGTTTCTGACCGCAGAGGACCCCGAAAAGGATATCCAGATGTACATCAACAGTCCGGGTGGATCTGTTACAGCCGGATTCTCAATCTATGACACGATGCAATTTGTGAAGCCGGATATTTCAACGATCTGCACTGGCATGGCCGCGAGTTTCGGTACGATTCTGCTGGTCGGGGGAACCAAAGGAAAACGGTTCGCTCTGCCAAATAGTGAGATTATGATCCATCAACCCCATGGGGGTACGCGCGGGCAGGCATCGGATATGCTGATTCATGCCAACCGAATCATTCAGCACCGCCAGCGGCTCAATGAGCTGTTAGCGAACCATACAGGCCAACCGCTGGAGCGCATCGAGAGAGATTCGGATCGCGATTATTTCCTGACCGCAGCGGAAGCGGTGGAATATGGACTGGTGGACAAAGTCATATCCAGAACGGATTAAGCAAGCAGCCGTATAATTTACACCTTAAAGCATCTAAAGAGCCTGGAAGGTCATATGATCTTCCGGGCTCTTCTCTTTGATTCATTTACTGTAATTTCACTGTAATTCCACTGTAATTCCATTGTGGTTGTCCGTTCATTAGTGGAAGCATACGGGAGCTAATCCATCCTTTTAACTAGTTCCATGAGTCTGTTCATCCCTTCGCGAATCTGCTGTTCGTGTGTATAGGAGAAGGACAAACGCAGCTTGCGACTGGCGGAAGCGTCCGAAGGATCGAATACCGTTCCGGGGACAAACGCCACAGAATGTTCCATGCACTGGTGAAGCAGTCGTCCTGTATCGATGCCTTCCGGAAGCTCCGCCCAGATGTTGAGTCCGCCCTCAGGCCGGGTCCAATTCCAGTCTGTTTCTTGCAGACATTTTTCCATGACTTCCATCCGTAATTGTATGGCGGTACGCAGCTTCGACAGGTGCTGATGCATGCGCGGAGATTGAAAGTAACGGAGAAACAGCTTCTGGTTCAGAAGGGGAGTTCCGTTATCAGCCAATGCTTTCACCGCCTGCAGTCCTGGCATAAACCGGGGACGGCACATAATGGCCGCAATACGCAGACCCGGCGCAACATATTTGCTGTAGCTGCGAATGTAGAGCGTGTGTCCTGTCGTATCGTACGTAAAGATTGGCGCCGGAGGCTTCTCCTTAAAATAAATATCGTACGTGCTGTCATCTTCAACGAGAAAGCATCCATATTGTTCGGCAAGTTCGGGAAGCTGTTTCCGCTGTTCGGTTGGAATATTAATGCCAGTCGGATTCTGGAAGGTTGGCGTCATGTAAAATACGCGGGGCTTCTCCGTCTTCATTAGATGCTCAATCTGTTCCAGATCATAACCCGCCGGGTGTATATCCGTGAAGATCAGGCGTGCACCCTGTTTGCGGAAAATTTCCATGGCAGGGCCGTAGGTCGGCCTTTCCATCAGGACACGGTCCCCCGGTCTGACCAGGCTTCGGGAGATCAGATCAATGGCCTGCTGCGCTCCTGTGGTAATAAGTACTTCTTCTGCTGAGATATAAAATCGCTCTTTCAGTGTCAGATGGCTTGCCAGCGCACTACGCAGCTCCACATCACCCTGAATGGTTGAATATGTGCCGAGCAGCCGGGGATACTGATCCAGCAAATCCCGCATGAGTTCTCCCCAGTAACGGTTAGGGAGCAGGGCGGAATCAATCAATGACTTCGAAAATTGATATTCGGCTTCAAGGGACTGCACGCGCGCGAGTGAGTCCCAGTGCAGCCATGCGGATACAGCAGGGTCATCTGCCTGGTCCGCTACAGGCGAAGGGTCAGCTGGGCTGACATAATAACCGGACTTGTCCTTCACGTACACATTCCCGCGTTCCTTCAGTTCCTGATAGGCTTTGAATACCGTAAGCCGATGTACACCGAGCTGCTCGGACAGGCTTCGCACCGAAGGGAGCTTTTCATGTTCGGCCCACTCTCCCGCCTCAATACGCACCACGAGATAATGAACCACCTGTTCATAAAGTTTAAGGCTGTTATCTGTCATCAACATGGCTTTGCCCACCCGACTCACGCTCCTTTTGGACTCTATTGTAACAGGAAATGAGCGGATTCTGTTCTGTTTTCGTCATTCTGTTCTGTAGACAGTGCTTTATGATGGAGAGCAGATGAAGGAGGGGCTAGCATGGTTGCAGCAGCATTTACGGTAATGTGTCTTGTTTTTGGAACAACGTTCCTGGCGATTAAAATTGGGGTCGAGGCAGGCATGCCGCCTTTTCTATCGGCCGGATTACGTTTTATCATTGCAGGTGCATTGATGTTTGCATGGATGTGGATGAAAGGGAAGGTAAGTCTGTCCCTGCTGTGGAGAAAAGAAATGCTCCTGACCGGAGCAGGGCTTACTTTTGGTACGTTTGCCACTTTATACTGGGCAGAGCAATATGTCAGCTCAGGGGTTGGTGCCATTTTATCAGCTACCGGACCGCTGATGATTATGGTAATGCAGACTGCTTTGCTGCGGCAGAAAACCTCTGCCCGCATGATTGCAGGCTGCCTGATCGGTTTCGGGGGCGTTGTGCTTGTCGTGTTACCCGGTGTATCCATTGGCGGGAGTTCACTGTGGTTATGGGGGTGTATCGCCGTACTTGTGGGAGAAGTATGCTATTCGGCAGGCGCCCTGTACTCCAAGAAGGTGATCAACCAGTTCAAGGAAGCAAGTCCCGTAGCGATTAACGCCGTGCAGATGATGTATGGAGGCTTGCTGTTATCCGGGCTCTCGGCGGTGACCGAATCGTGGAGCACGTCTGGACTGGACTGGGCTCCGGCGATCTTATCCCTGATCTACTTGACGGTGATTGGTTCAATGGTAGGGCATAGCCTGTTCTACTGGATTATGTCGCGTACCAACCCGCTGTTCCCGGCAACCTGGCTGTACATTTCTCCTCCGATTGCGGTCGGTCTTGGAGCGGTTGTCTATGGTGAACATGTAAGCTGGATCACCTGGATCGGTGTGGTGCTTGTTGTATCCGGCTTGCTGGCAATGAATGAGAACGTGATGAGCTGGCTGAAGAGAGGTAAACGAACCAATTCATTGGTGCAAACTTCCAAACCTGTGGTAAAATAGGTATTACCTTTTTTACAAAGGAATGAGGTGAGGAATGAGGTTGAACAGACAAAGACTCGGTGCAATATTTCTGTTCACGGGCATTGTACTTTATGGCATTATTCATATTGCTGCTGTTATACACATTCCGTTAGTAACTGTCTGGTCCACCAAATGGGGACGTTATTTGGAAGCTGTGTCGGAGACAGGTGGCCTCATCGGATTGGTTGTGGCGATCTTATTGTTTGCTATGGGTGTGGTGTTTCTGTTGACTGTTCTGATTGCTGGTATGAACAAGGGAAAGACGATACAAGAGATCCGGGAACGGAACCGCGAGTTTGATGAGCAGTACGGAAGCAACATACGAGGTTCATATGACGGCCAAGATCGATAAAAGCAGGTCAAAGGGGAGAGTAGCATGATCAAATTTTACGCAACGATCTGTTCGGCATTTACTCTCTCGCTCCTTGCTGCCTGGGTGGATCGCTATCCAATCCGGTGATACAATCAAAACAAAAACAGCCTCAGGTTCAGCGAGTTTATTCGCTGCCCAGGGCTGTTTTTTTACCATATGATTAGCGTTATCGCATTACTCAGCGTTCAAAACAAATTTCTCAATGACCTGCTTTACACCGTCTTCGTTGTTGCTTGCCGTAATGTAATCTGCCAGCTCTTTAAGAGCAGGGATCGCATTGCCCATAGCCACGCCTAGGCCGGCAACCTCCAGCATTTCATGGTCATTCCAGGAATCACCGATCGCAATGCATTCACTCAATTGGTGACCAAAGTGATCCGCCAGGAATGTAAGGGCATGGCCTTTGGTACCTTCGCGATGCATGATTTCAAGGAAGTATGGTTTGGACTTCGTGATATGGACTTCTGGTCCAAGCAATTCACGCAGGTCAACGGCCACTTTATCCAGGTAGTCTGGCTCATCGATGATAAGCAATTTTGGTGTTTGTTGTTCAATAACTTTGATGAAGTCCGGCTCGATATGGTACTGGGTACCATTCAGCTTCGCATAATCACGCAGTTTGTCGTTCTCTTCGCGAGCATACAGCTTGTCATCAATGTACGTTTGAAGATGGAGATTGTTCTCCAGGCAGTAGTCGTACAATTTGCGGGAAGCGTCTTGCGGTACATAGCGCTCATAGAGTACTTTCTCGTCCAGCAGGTTTTTGACCAAAGCGCCCTGATACGTAATGATCGGCACGTTTAATCCCGTTTGGCGGGCAAGTGCTTGTGCCGAAGCATAGGCACGACCTGTTGCCAGGGTAACGACTACACCATGAGCAACCGCTTGCTCCAATGCCGTTTGTGTTGCAGGGGTTACTTCCTTGTTGTCGTTGATGAGGGTATCATCGATGTCGATTGCCATCAGTTTGTAAGCCATTTGAGTTTCTCTCCTTTTATCTGTATCTATAATCACGAACGAATGGATCCATCATTACACCAGATCAATCCAAACGCAGAATCATCTTTCGATCACTGTTATCCCTAGATTTCTTTGAGTCCCTTATGTAAAGGGGAAAATCCAGGGATAGCTTATGCTTCCGATGCAGCTTTCTTTCAGAAAGCTTTTAGGCGAACGCTTTGCTTCTCCAGATTGATTCAGCTTTTTCCGTTAAAGTGTAATAAAGGAATTCGTTCTAAAACTATACTTACATCTAAATCTATTCTTCCAGGAAAACGAGGCCGATAAAGTCCTCCAGCTCCAGGTTACCGAAGTAGTGTTTCACATCAAGGTCTTCAAGTGCCGTACGTACCTCGGATTCCTCATAACGCTTGCCGCGCAGCATATTTTCGATATCCGCTACATCGCCTACACCGAAGAAGTCACCGAAGATTTTGATATCCTCGATTCGTCCATCCTTGATGTTCATGCGCAGATCGATAATGCCGACAGGGAATTTGCGGGTATGCTTCACATTGCTCTCGGGAGACAATCCATAGTTCCAGTCCCAGTTGCTGTAACGTTCAGAGGAGATTTCCTTGATCTTGTCCCAATCCTTCTCCGTGAGTTCATATTGGGGAACATCCTGCGGCTCCATACGGAAGATGTGGCGTAACAGCTCGTCCCGGAATTGTTCGATGGTCAGGTTGCTGTCAATCAGATCCCGAATGTTGGCGACCCGGCTGCGTACGGATTTGGTGCTCTTGGATTTGAATTTCTCAGGATTAACATTCAGGGATGCCTGAACATGATCCAGATTAAGGTCAAACATGAGCGTTCCGTGACTGAACATGCGTCCGCGGGTGGAGAACTGGGCATTACCCGAGATTTTCTTTTCCCCGACTTGCAGATCGTTGCGTCCGGTCAGCTCGGCATTCACACCAAGCTCCTGCAGAGCTTCCACTACAGGCTGGGTGAACTTGCGGAAGTTGTGGAAGGATTGTCCGTCATCCTTGGTAATAAAACTAAAATTGAGGTTGCCCAAATCATGGTAGACTGCTCCGCCTCCGGAGAGACGACGTACAACCTGCACACCGTTATCCTGAACATATTCGATGTTAATCTCTTCGATAGTATTTTGGTGTTTTCCAATAATGATGGAAGGGCGGTTAATGTAAAACAGCAGATAGCTGTCATCCATCGGCAGATGCTTCAAAATGTATTCCTCAATCGCGAGGTTTACAGAAGGATCTGTAATGCCCTGGTTATCAACAAACAGCATGGTCATTCCTCCATTAATGTATGTGAGGGACGATGATCCCTTATGTAGTGTTGCGCCTGCGAATCAAAATTCCTCTTCTATTGTAATCGAATTGTCGTTTGGACACAAAGGAATTGAAGCAGGGAATGGATGGTTTAGGCAAATCAGGATTGACCCGTAACAGTTACGCCATCCATAATAAAAATGACATGCAGAAAGGATGACGGACAAAAATGAGCGGTATCATTGAAGTTTTTGGACATGGTGGTGACGTGGAGACTGCTGCGTCAAGATTTGGCGGGAGTCCTGAGGATTTCCTTGATTTTAGTGCAAACATTAACCCTCTGGGTCCACCCAAGGATGTTCTGAAGGCGTTGGAGCAAGGGATGCGGGCGATACTTCGTTATCCTGATCCTGCACATCGGACATTCAAATCCTTGCTTGGGGAACGCCTCGGCCTGTCAGAGGAATATATATCTATAGGGAATGGAGCTGCGGAAAGCATGGCTCTGATCCTGCTAGGACTCTCTCCCCGGAAGGTGGGCACAGTGGAACCGGGGTTCTCGGAGTATCGTTCATTGTCCAAGCAATTTGGGGCAGAAATGCATCATGTTCTGGGGCAGGAGGAGCTCGAATGGCGAGCAGCTCCCGAAGATATCGAGAGGCTGATGGAACAGGTGGACCTGCTGTTTCTTGGACAGCCGAACAATCCCAATGGAGTACAGTATCCGGTTGAAGTATTGCAGCGGCTGGCCCGTCATGCAGAGAAGACAGATACTGTCCTGGTGATCGATGAGGCATTTATGGATTTCATTCCTGAAACGCAGCGACAATCCCTGGCTTCCCGATTACAGGATTACCCACAGGTGATCATCATTCGCTCGATGACCAAATTTTATGCCATTCCGGGTCTTCGGCTTGGCTATGCGATTGCACACCCGGATCTGATTCGTGCCATGACGGAGAAACAGGTAACCTGGAGTGTCAACGGACTGGCACTGATTGCGGGAGAAGCCTGTCTAAGCAGCGGGGAAGCTTTTGAACGGGAGACGTTGAAACAGGTGGCTCTTGAACGAGAGAAACTGGCATCCGGCCTGGAAGCCTGTGGATGCGAAGTGACACGCGGGGAAGCGAACTTCTTGCTGGCACGTGTGCCGCGGCCATGGACAGCGGCAACCATACAAGCGGCTCTGGGGGAGCGGGGAATTCTGATCCGAAGCTGCGCCATGTACCCTGGACTTGGGGAAAGACATATCCGACTGGCAGTGAAGGACGCGAAGTCGAATCTTCGTCTGGTGAACGAAATGAGAAGTGTGAGCGGACAAACGAATCCGGTGCCAACGGTAAGGGGGGCGGAGTAATGGCATTGCCATTCTTGCAGTACTTTAACCATGCAAATGCAGAGCAAAATGAATATACTTCATCTGCATGGCCCGGGTTAACCATCAGCGCACATGAACGCCATATTCGAGCAGCGATCCCTAACCCGGTAAGCGCCATTTCGAGTGCCGTGTACGGCGGGGGGATGATCGAGCTGGATCGCATATTCAATATTTATGTAGACAAGCATTATCGTTGTGACGACCCGCCGCGTGATATTGCAGACCTCCTAAGAGGGTGGGAGGAACGCACAACAGCGTGTGCCGGATTGCTAACAGCCGTTAAGCTTGAGCACACATCGGTTCAGGAAGTTGTGGGCGATGAAGCAGGGATCTTGTGCTGTACGACAGCAGGTGTATCCAATGCTGCGCGTGCAGGCTCCACAAGAACCGTATTTAATGCTGCAGGGAACATAACTAGCCCAGAGGGCATAGCAGCAGAGTCACCCTACACTCCCGGTACAATCAATATCATGTTATGGATCAACGGCCGCATGACGCCCGGAGCCATGGTCAATGCCATTCAGACAGCAGTGGAAGCCAAAACGGCAGCGCTCTCGGATTGCGGTGTAATGGATGCGGAAAATGGACTGACTGCAACAGGAACGACGACGGATGCCATTGTGCTTGCCACGAGTCAGGTGGAGGGGAAACCACTGATCTCTTACGCAGGTACAGCCACAGTAATTGGGGCAGGTATTGGGCGTGTCGTCTATGATGCCGTTACCGAAAGTTTGCAAGCTGGACAGGCGTGGAAAGAGAGGAATAGCAAGCGATGATATCTCTGAGTCAATGGGCGGACTGGCCCATATGGGCAGGAATGACAGGGGCATGGATTATTTTGGCAGCATACATACTGGATCGCCTCATTGGAGATCCTCGCTGGATTCCCCACCCGGTAATCGGCATCGGGAAAGGAATTTCTGCACTGGAGCGGACCATACGAAAACGAGTGAGCAGCGATCAGGGGCTGAAACGGGCAGGGCTGCTATTTCCGATCGTCATTGCGGGTGGTTCATTGGTGCTTACTTGGGGAGTGTTATACATCCTTGGATTTGTTCACCCGGTGGTTGCCGTTATCGCTGAAGTGGTACTGATTGCCACCACCATTGCTTCCAAAGGACTGAAGGATGCAGGCATGGAAGTGTATCGTCATCTGAGAGAAAGGGATTGGCCAGCGGCAAGACGTTCCCTTGGTATGATCGTGGGGCGGGATACAGCGCATCTGGATGAACCGGATGTGGTGAGGGGAACCGTGGAGACTGTAGCCGAAAACATCGTGGATGCCATCGTTTCCCCGCTGTTCTATGCCCTGATTGGCGGTGCCCCGCTTGCGATGGCCTATAGGGCCGTCAATACGCTGGATTCCATGGTTGGTTATAAAAATGAAAAGTATTTGCATCTTGGCTGGGCCTCTGCTCGTCTGGATGATTGGGCGAACTGGATTCCGGCGCGGCTTACCGCCTTGCTGCTCATTACAGGTGCATGGTTCATGAGATTAAATGCAAAAGGCGCTGCACGCATGGTTCGTCGGGATGCCGGATTGCACCCAAGCCCGAACAGCGGATTCCCGGAGTCTGCCGTTGCGGGAGCGCTGGGTATCAGGCTTGGCGGGCATAACGTCTACCACGGCGTGGCTTCTTTTCGAGCTTATATGGGTGATCAGACACGGCTGATGGAAGCAGAGGATATCGTGCGGACCACGCGTTTGATGTTCTGGTCGGCGGGAGCTTTTGTGCTGTTATGCTGGTTGGTAACGTTCGGCATCTGGACAGCAGGAGGTGCACTGTTATGGAAGTAGAATCCGGGAAGCGTGGAACTGAAATGCGGGAGATCATGTTTATCCGTCATGGGACAACTTCCTGGAATGTGGAAAAGAGATACCTCGGACATACCGATATCGGTCTCCTGCCGGATGCAGAGCGGGAACTGGCGCCGCTTCGCCAGTCCATTCGCGGGATCACATGGGATGCACTGTATTGCAGTGATCTGCTGCGCTGCCGGCAGACCGTGGAACGAATTGCTCCGGTACAAGCAGGACAAGTACAGTATGATCCGCGTTTGCGTGAGATTGATTTTGGGCAATGGGAAGGGATGACTTACAATGAGCTCAAGGACAATCCGCTCTATCGGAATTGGATTGATGCACCGCAGGATGTAACCCCACCGGGCGGCGAGCCTTGGCAGGCATTTGCTGCGAGGATCGACTCCTTCGTGAAGGAGTGCCTTGTGTCCGGTTCGTCAGAGGAACATTCCGAAGAAAATCATGTTCCTGCGATTGCTGTAGTTACCCATGGCGGTGTCATTCGGTATGCCATGTCACGTCTCATACCGGAACTGGGATTCTGGGATACACAGGTCATTCCGGGGCAGGCAAGTAAGGTTCGGCTTGAAAAAAGCGGAAATAGCTGGGTTTCAAGCAGGGTGTCTTTTCCGTGAATCGGGTTGTAAGGATGTGCAATATAACCTATAATCACAACAGAAGTGTGACTTCAGCATGAATACATATCTCGTTATGCGCTTAAGCGCTGATGGATGGGACATGCTCACTTGAATGGTTACAATATCAGCGACCACGGGTCCCTTGTGCGAGCAAGAAGAGCTCATCGAGTTAATGCAAACGATGAACGGCACAATGGGTGAAATAGGGAAGCCGGTGTGAATCCGGCACGGTCCCGCCACTGTAAATCAGGACGAGCAGTCCTGTAAGTCAGGTTACCTGCCCTGGACGTACAAACCGGTGTTCCTTCGAGGAAAGGACAGCGTTTCGGGCAATTCTATGTGCATGAACAGCGGGTACGCTGTAGATGTGCAGATCGCCATATGCGAGACGTCATCCCTGATCCTGACCTAAGGATCGGGGATTTTTTTGTTCATATAGGATGAACCTGTAAGCTTTACACTAGACCACTACGATTGCAGTACCATCTTCCGATCGCTGTTATCCCCAGATTTCTTTGATCCCCTTATCAAAAGGGGAAATCCGGTGATAAATGCGAACACTTCGTTTCTTCAGATCGGTTCTGCACTCTCCGTTAACGTGTAAACGCTGCAGTTCAAACCTTATATAGGAACACCAAAGTATGGGGAGTAGGAGTTTGAGCATGTTGCAAGAAATAGTACAAATAGAGAAGGGGAGAATGAACAGAATGAACATCAAGAATTGGAAAGGCATGGCGTCCCTGCTGACAGCAGCGATGCTTACACTGGCTTTGGCCGGATGTGGAAACGCAACAACGAGCGAGGGAACAGGTACGTCTACGCAGCAGCCGGCACAGGAGCAATCTCAAGGCCAGGAGCAGACGGATCTCAAAACACAATATCCACTTACGGTAACTGATGCGACAGGTGAATCCTTCACGTTTGAGAAAGCGCCTGCCAAAATCGTATCCGTGTCTCCGGCAGAAACCGAGTCATTGTTCGCCCTTGGATTGGACGAGCAGATCGTAGGGGTATCCGACTATGACGATTATCCGGAAGCTGCAACGACCAAACCGAAAATGGGCGGTGTGTCGAAGCCCAATGAAGAATCAATCATTGCAGCTGAAGCAGACATCGTATTTACAGGGATCTCCATGAGCGAAGAAGCTGTGACCAAGCTGCGCGAACTGGGTATCACCATTTTCAAAACGGATCCAAAATCGATAGACGATGTCATGAACAACATCGAAACGTTCGGCAAAATCACGGATCATCAGGAGCAGGCACAGGAGCTCATCACGAAGATGAAACAGGACGTAGCGGACGTAACCGAAGCGGTCAAGGCTGTGAAGTCGGAAGATCAGAAAAAGGTATATGTTGAATTCTCCCCGGGCTGGACTGTGGGTAAAGGCGAATTCATGGATGAACTGATCACGGTAGCCGGTGGGATCAATGTTGCTTCTGACCTCGTGGGCTGGAATGAAATTAACGAAGAGAACATTATCGCTTCCAATCCGGATGTCATTCTGTACGCCAATGATGTTATTGATGAGAACTCCAAAACATTGGATCAGATCATCAAAGAGCGCAGCGGCTGGGATCAAATCACGGCGGTGAAAGACGATGCAGTCATTGGCCTGGATGCCAATTTGCTGAGCCGTCCGGGCCCACGTGTAACGGAAGGTTTGAAAGCTGTTGCCAAAGCGATCTATCCTGACCTGTTCCAATGAGTAAAAAGCTGGCAGTGTACGGAACAGCCGGAATTCTGCTGCTTGTGCTGACTGTGCTGATCTGTACGGGCATCGGTTCAGTGGCTCTGCCTGTCCGTGACATTGCAGGCATTCTGCTTCATCACATGCCATGGATCGGAGACTGGATCACGCCCGACTGGAGTACGGCAGCCGAGCAGATTATATGGAAGGTCAGGTTCCCGCGGGTACTGCTTGCTGTACTCGTGGGTGCATCGCTGGCTATCGCCGGAGCGGGCTTCCAGGGGGTTCTTCGTAACCCGCTGGCAGATCCGTTTACGCTTGGCGTATCGTCTGGCGCATCGGTGGGCGCTGCTTTTCTGATTTTCTTCGGATTGCAGTATGCACTGATCGGAATCTGGACCTTGCCGCTCGTTGCGTTTCTGACGGGCGTGCTTACATTATGGTTTGTACTCGCCCTGGCTCGTGAAGGGCGCAAAATACCTACGCACAGCCTGATTCTGGCTGGTGTGGTGATGCAAAGTTTTCTGGGAGCGGTGGTCTCCTTCCTGTCGACCATGTCGAAACAGACGATTAACGAAATTATATACTGGACGATGGGAAGTCTGGCTCTGCGTGGGTGGTCGTATACGGCCATCCTTTTCCCGTATTTTATACTGGGTCTGATTTTCCTCTGGAGCCGTGCCCGTTCCTTGAATGTTCTTGCACTTGGGGAACGGCAGGCTGCACATATCGGTGTCCAGGTGGATGGGTTGAAGCTATCCGTCCTTGCCGTAGGAACACTGCTTACCGCCGGGGCTGTTTCGGTTTCGGGTGTCATTGGATTCGTAGGTCTTGTTATCCCGCATATTCTTCGGCTGATTGTTGGGCCTGACTATCGTTTGCTGGTTCCCTTGTCCGCGATTGGCGGAGCCATCTTCATGGTATGGGCCGATACGATTGCACGCTCCCTGCTGGCACCGACCGAAATTCCGCTTGGTGTGGTGACGGCCTTTGTCGGAGCTCCTTTCTTCGCGTATCTGCTGCATCGGAATAAAAAGCTGCGAAAAGGGGTGATGCCATGAGTACAAGCATGAGTACAAACATGGGTACAAGCGTTACCCCAAAGGATCCGCTGATTGAAGTTGCGGGGGCAGGCAAAATGTATGGAGAGCACCGGGCACTGCATAACGTGGACTGGCGTGTTACAGAAGGCGAATGGTGGGGTGTCGTTGGTCCAAACGGAAGCGGAAAATCAACGCTGCTCCAGCTCATTGCAGGAACGGAACAGCCTGGTGCAGGCAGCATTCAGATTGCAGGGCGGGAGATTACCTCTTACACTCGCAAAGACCTGTCCCGCATGATTGCGGTGCTGCAGCAGGATGGCCTGCCTGCCATCTCGTATCCTGTCCGAGATGTGGTGGAGATGGGACGTTATCCTTATCAGAATTGGTTAGGCAGGGAATCGGCGGATGGAGCAGCCGTGGTGGACCGGGTACTGGAAGAATTGGGTCTGACCGAAATGGCCGACAGGCCGCTCGATGCACTCAGCGGCGGGCAGAGGCAGCGGGTGGCGCTCGCCAAAGTCATGGCCCAGGAGCCCAAATTGTTATTGCTGGATGAGCCAACCACATTTCTTGATATCCGATATCAATTGCAATTCATGGAGCTATTATCTTCCTGGCGGCAAAAAAACAAGATTACCATTGTAGCTGTGCTGCACGATCTGAACCTCGCTGCGCAATTCTGCGATCAGATTCTCGCCCTGCGCGAGGGCATGTGCGTAAGCAGTGGAACACCACATTCGCTGATGACGAAAGAGAACATTCGGGATATCTTCCGGGTGAACCCGGCCATGGTGAATCATCCCGATACTGGATTGCCGCAATTGTTGCTGCGGCGAGAACACGAGTGAACGAAAAGCGGGGCAACCCTATATTTTGATGAAGGAAGTGCTGGCGGTATGAATAATGAACAGACGTTGGAACAGTTAATCGATCGGATCGTGGGTCCTAATGAAGAAGTGGCGGCAGAAGCCTCAGCACATGTGGATTCATTAACGAAACCGCCCGGCAGTCTGGGCAAACTGGAACAGCTGGTTATTCGACTTGCGGGGATAACCGGCGAGGCTCGGCCTTGTCTGGATCGCAGGGCCGTCATTGTTATGGCTGCCGATCACGGCGTCGTTGCCGAAGGCATCAGTGCGTTCCCGGCAGAGGTAACGCCGCAGATGGTTCATAATTTTCTGGCAGGAGGAGCGGCCGTCAACGTTCTAGCGCGCCATGCAGGGGCAGATGTCATCTGTGTGGACATTGGCGTGAATGCCGATCTGGAACACCCGGACCTGGTCTCCCGCAAAGTACGCAAAGGTACAGCCAACATGGCGCAGGGTCCAGCCATGAGCCGTGATGAAGCGATCCAGGCGATTCTTGCCGGAGCCGAGGTTGTGGCTGCTGAAGTCGCCAAGGGAACTCAATTATTTGTCACCGGTGAAATGGGTATCGGAAATACTACAGCGAGTGCGGCAGTCATGTGTGCTTTAACCGGAACGGCACCCGCATCTGCGGTTGGTCGGGGAACAGGGATGGATGACGCAGGTTTACAGCGTAAAGCTGCTGTAGTCAGCCGGGCGCTTAGTGTGAATGCACCGGATGCAGACGATGCCCTGGATGTGCTTGGCAAAGTGGGCGGATTGGAAATTGCCGGACTGACAGGTGTCATCCTTGCAGCGGCAGCTCATGGCTGCCCTGTTGTGGTGGATGGGTTTATCTCCACTGCAGCAGCACTGATTGCGAGACAGCTTGCTCCGGTCAGTGTGGAATATATGATTGCTTCCCATACCTCGCATGAAAGTGGACATGCTGCGCTTCTGCGCGAACTTGGCCTCAAACCGATGCTGGATCTGGACATGCGGCTGGGTGAGGGAACAGGTGGTGTGCTCAGCCTTCATTTGATCGATGCGGCTTGCCGTATTCTGAATGAGATGGCCACATTTGCAAGTGCTGGTGTATCGGGAGGCTCGAATGAGAATGGGCGCGCGGATGACTCATCGACAGCTGCTTCGACAGTTCGGGGAGAGGTATCTCCATGAGCGTACTTGTAACGGGCGGGGCAAGGAGCGGCAAAAGCTCCTTCGCCGAGCGTCTCTGCATGCAGCGCTCCTCCGAGGCCTGGTATGTCGCAACCGCACAGGCGTATGATGACGAGATGCGTGAACGGATACGTCTGCATCAGAATCAGCGGGATGAAGTGGGGTACCTGTGGCATACCGTGGAGGAACCCTTGGCACTGCCAGAACTCATTACAAGAATGGGAGAATCGTATACAGGATCGTCAGCTCCGACCATTTTGGTGGATTGCCTGACGCTCTGGTTGACCAACGTCCTGCTTACCCATGAGCAAGAGCCTGAGCAGGTTGTTCTGGATCATATGAATGCGCTGGTAACTGCCATCAAGTCCTATCCCGGGCTGCTTGTCCTGGTTACGAATGAAGTGGGGGACGGCATTGTACCGGAGTATGCGCTTGGCAGAAGATATCGGGATCTGGCGGGCATATTGAATCAGCGAGTTGCTGCCATTAGCCGCGAGGTTTTCCTGGTAACGGTAGGGATTGCAATGGAGCTGAAGAGCAAGGAGTATCGCTTATGAGCCATGACGGTAACGGCAGCCAGCAAAATCATGAGAATAATAGCGGTGGCGTCAATACGAATCAGGTTAACCATGGCCCTGCTCTGGATGCGGAGAATGTAAACAGACTGGATCAAAAACATGCGGCTGCGGCCGCTTTTCAATTTTTGTCCCGTTTTCCGGTGAAAATGCAGATTGACTTCGTTCCGCCACTGCTGCGGGAAAGCGTAGTGTATTATCCGCTGGTCGGTACAGCCATTGGGTTAAGTGTCTGGGTTGGTGGCGCGCTTACAGGTGCACTGCTGCCATCGTTCCCAGCGGCTGTATTGACCCTGACCCTTTGGGTATGGCTTACGGGGGGACTCCATCTTGATGGCTGGATGGACACAGCGGATGGCCTGCTCAGCTATCGTACCCGTGAGCGAATGCTGGAGATTATGAAAGACAGCCGCGTTGGAGCCATGGGCGTGATTGCATGTGTGCTGCTGCTCATGATGAAAGCAGCGTTAATTGCTGATTTTATCGCACGTGGGAACTGGCTGTATGGAGCGCTGCTGATTCTGCCCATGATCTGGAGCCGCTGGTTCATGGTATATGCCATTTCGGCTTGGCCGAATGCCAGGGGGGACGATGGACTTGCAGTCCTGTTCAAGGGCCTTGGTGAACGAAAAGAAGTCCAGCGGGCACGGAGCGCTGCGGTTGGACTGACCATCCTGGCGGCTGTCATTACACTTGCCGCGGTGTGGATCTTTCAGCCAGGCAGCAGTATGGTAGAAATGCTGGCGATGGACAGGGGCCTTGGGACATTACCTTGGTGGCTATATCCTATTGCAGCTGCCATTTTGGTACCGCTGGCGGCGTATCTCATCGGCAAGTTCGTTGCCGGACGCATCAGCGAGAGGCTGGGCGGACTTACTGGAGATACATATGGTGCGATGAATGAGCTGCTGGAAGCCGCTCTGCTGACGGTGTTAAGTTTGCTGCAGGGATTATTTTTGTTATAGGGAACGAACGGAAATGAGTAATGTGGAGCATAACGCGAAAGAGCTGAGGTGATTGAACGTGCAGGATACGCCTGTAGGACAAGCAGCGGTATTGATGCTGCAAGGTACGGCATCGGATGTGGGGAAGAGTGTTATTACTACGGCATTATGCCGGATATTCAAGCAGGATGGCTTCAGACCGGCCCCGTTTAAATCACAGAATATGGCGCTCAACTCCTATGTAACCGAAGATGGCAAGGAGATTGGCAGAGCCCAGGGAGCACAGGCAGAAGCATGCGGTATTGAAGCAACAACGGATATGAACCCGATATTGATCAAGCCCGTGCGGGATATGCACTCGCAGATCGTGGTGCACGGTGAACCTTTTGCCCAGATGAGTGCTTCGGACTATCGTCAGCATTTCCTGCCGGAAGCGAAGCAGACAGTCATGGATGCGCTGAATCGGCTGCGCGAAACCTATGATATTGTATTGATGGAAGGCGCAGGCAGTCCGGCCGAGATTAATTTGAAGGACCGGGACATTGTCAATATGAATCTGGCAGGCTGGGCGGATTCGCCAGTCATTCTGATCTCGGACATTGATCGCGGAGGCGTGTTTGCTTCCATTGTAGGCACACTTGAGCTGTTGGAGCCGCATGAGGTCCAGCGTGTAAAAGGATTTATCATTAACAAATTCCGGGGGGATCTGTCCCTGCTGCAGCCCGGACTCGACTGGCTCGAAGAGCGGACAGGCATTCCGGTATTGGGCGTACTGCCTTACATAAGAGATATTCAGATTGAAGCCGAGGATTCCGTGGTGCTGGACTCCATGCGTCACGGCAAATCAGGGGAACGGGAGCTGGATCTTGCCGTTATTCGTTATCCGCGCATTTCCAACTTTACGGACTTTGACTCGCTGTCCCGTGAACCGGATGTCAATGTACGGTATGTGACTTCCCCGGAAGAACTGGGCCAGCCGGATGCCATTTTGCTTCCCGGTACGAAGGATACGATTGGTGATCTGGCATTCCTGAGAGAATCGGGTCTCGAGCAAGCTATCGCGAGTCGGACTGAACGTGATCATGTACAGCTTGTGGGCATATGCGGTGGATATCAGATGCTGGGCCAGCATTTAAAAGATCCGTTTGCAGTGGAAGCTAATCAGATTCAGGAGGCACGGGGTCTGGGATGGCTACCGCTGTCGACCACTTTTCTGGAACATAAACAGACCGTTAGAGCTTCAGGGCGTGTGCTGCAGCGGCATCCGATTCGTCTATATGGGGATCAAGATTCAGTTGATTCCATGCCCGTGAATGGGTACGAGATTCATATGGGCGTGACCGAGTCCCATGATGCGAAGCAAGTGAGTGCGCTGTTTGAGATTGCTCATCCAGGTGGTCAGCCTTTTCAGGAAGGCTGGGGGAGTCCGGATGGCAAAGTATGGGGAACGTACTTGCATGGTTTGTTTGAAAGTGACCAGTTCCGCCGCTCCTGGCTTAATGGCCTTCGGCAAGGGAAAGGACTTGCTCCGCTTCAGGAAACCTATAGTGCTCATGAACGCAAGGAGATGGAGTTCGACCGGGTAGCGGAATCTCTGCGCTCAGCCCTGGACATGAAACGTGTATACGAAATTATGGGAATCCAGTACCGAGATCCCGCTTCAACTGTTAAGGATTGAATAGCAAGCTGATGGATGATCAGCAATTTATAACCTATTCATAAAAAACACCCCCATGTGTATTGGCAGTACCCGGAAACGGGCTGCTGTTACGCATGGGGGTATTTGCATGTCTGTGGTTTAATTGTGGTTCACGTAAGGGAATGATGGTTTAATGTTATACCTGGATTGTTATTTTAGTTAATTTTGAATTTCTTCATCGCAGACTGAAGTTCCATGGCCTGTTCATGCAGATGACGAACCGTACCCGAGTGGGAATCCATCTCACTGAGCTGATGCTCGGCGGTAGAAGCAATCTGCTGCATGCTCTCGCGTGATCTGGATGTAATCTGTGCTGTCTCTTCAACGGATGCACTAACTTCCTCTGCGCCTGCGGAGACTTCCTCTGTGGAAGCAGAGACGGTCTGGATGGTCAGGTTGACGTTCTGGATCAGTTCGTTCAGCTGCTGGAAGGCCGTTCCCGCTTGTTGAACGACATGGGTACCAGACCCGATTTCCTGGGTTACCCGGTTCATGGCACTCACCGAACGTTCCGCATCCTCCCGAATGGTTCCGAGATAATCGGCGATTTCCTCCGTGGCTGTTTTGGACTGTTCCGCCAGTTTGCGGACTTCACCTGCTACGACAGCGAATCCCCGGCCATGCTCTCCGGCACGTGCTGCTTCAATGGAAGCATTAAGGGATAACATGTTGATCTGTTTCGTAATTTCAAAAATGGATGTAACAATCGTGCCGATCGCTACGGAACGTTCATTCATCGTCTCCACGTAACGCAGTGACTCGTTTGCCGTCTGGCCGACACGTTCCATTTGCTGAACAGCATCCTGTGCGAGACGGTTACCGTTGACGGCTTCATTTGCAGCTTCACCAATCTGCTCCGATACTTCAGCAGCAGAAGAGGCGATATGCATGATGCCCTGCGTAATTTCTTCCATGGCTCTCGCGTTCTCGGCAGCGCTTGAAGCAATGGTCACACTGCCTTTTTCGGCATCTTCCGCAGAGCGGCTGGAGTTTTTGACCATACCGGACATGGACTCCACCCGTCTTAACAGGTCATCGGAGCCCTGAACCACTTCATTGGAGGTAGACAGTGCACGGCTGATCATTTCCTTCAAATTGTGGGTCATCGTTTGGAAGCTTGCGGCGAGCTGTGCAATTTCGTCTTTGCCCTTGATTTGCAGCTCGGCGGTCAAATCACCTTGGGAAATCTGTTTGCTGTGTTGTACAAGCTGGATGATCGGTTTGGTTACTCTTTTGATCATGCTGGCCGAGATCAGCCAACCGAGCACGAAGACGAGTGCTGTGATACACAGGCATAACCAGAAGATCTGAACGTTTTTATCCTGAATGAACTGGGCATCCATACTTACTGCCATAATCATATTGCTGCCCGCAATCGGAATAAAGGCTGCTTTATGTACGCCGAAGGAATCGGAATAAACGTCACTGATAACCATTTTTTTGCTTTCTACTGCCGTATTCATCGCGGATTGCACGCTGATTTCATCTCCGGCTTTCATTTCTGAGGCTGCGTTAGCAATGACAACCGTTGCTTTGCCTTCCTGGATGGATACAACGTAGGATGCATCTAAGTTATGTTCTTTTGCTTTTTCAGCTAAATAGGATTCAACCGTCAGTGCAGCACCTTCAGAACCCGCACCGCCACTCTGCACCTGCAAAATCTTGGAGGAGGAGACGTTCTTATATATATCCTGAATGGACGTGTTCAGGACCTTGTCGAACTGTGGAAGCACATAGCTCTGCATAATATTCATGGATACAGCATAGAAACTGATACTAAACAACAGGGAAGCGACCAGTAGAACGAGGAACAGCGTGCCTCTGATTTTGCCGGCAACCGTACGATTACGAAACATAGGATCATCCTTTCACGTCATGTTCATTAACATTTGTCGCTTTTCCGTATCGTAAGACTATGTACCAACGAAAAAAGGCCTAATTTTCACGTTGAGAAAACTTGGGAATAAGCGGATATACCTATATTACAAAATTAACCGGGGGTTGAATAGAAGAATTTTCATTAAACGGTGAATTTTTTTCAGAAATTCATGAATGTGTTACATGCATATTACATAATATCAATTAATACCTACCAGAATAGTTTGATATATGATATATTGTTCAATATCGCGTAAAGCGAATAGAAAAAAACCGTTCAATCGGTATGCACATTCTGAGGAGGATTTACAAGATGGATACTTTTCTAGTCATTCTGAACGTAGTGATTATGCTCGTTCTTCTAGGCGTCCTGTATTGGATGCAAAAGAAACATATTTCCTTTACCAAGCGTGTATTCGCGGGTCTGGGAATCGGGGTTGTGTATGGCATCATTCTTCAACTGATATACTCGTCTAATTCTGACATTGTTGCCAAGTCTGTTGATTGGTTTAATCTTGTCGGTTCAGGATATGTTAAATTGTTGCAGATGGTCGTGATTCCTCTGATCATGGTTTCCATTATTTCGGCCATCATGAATTTGAAAGGCAAGCAAAACCTCGGCAAAATGAGCTTTTCGATCATTGCGATTCTGCTCATTACGACGGCTATTGCGGCAAGTGTAAGTATTGTAACAAGTCTGAGCTTCAACCTGACCTCCATTGAGATTGAAGGCGGGGACAGAGAGCTCGCGCAGGGACAGAAGATGGAGGAACGTCTTGTTGATGTACAGGATCAGACGATTCCGCAGCAGGTGCTGGAATTCATTCCTTCCAATCCATTTGCAGATATGACCGGCGAACGCCGCACGTCTACCCTTGCTGTTGTTATCTTCTCGGCATTTATTGGTGTGGCGGTACTTGGACTGGATCGCAAGAAACCACAGCAGGCAGAAACGTTCCGAGGCATGGTGAATGCGGTATATGCTGTAGTCATGCGGATCGTAACTCTGGTGCTCAGGCTGACTCCATACGGGATTCTGGCGCTCATTACGAAAGTAACGGCCACCACGAATCCGGATGAAATCCTGAAATTAATCAAGTTCGTCATTGCTTCCTACGTTGCCTTGATTGTGATGTTTATCATCCACCTGATTATTATCGCGCTGTTCGGCTTCAACCCGTTGACATATGTGAAAAAGGTTCTGCCAACCCTGGTATTTGCCTTCACATCCCGTTCAAGTGCGGCTGCAATCCCGCTTAACGTGGAGACACAGACGAAGAGACTGGGCGTATCCGAAGGTATTGCGAATCTCTCGGCAAGCTTCGGGGCTACCATTGGTCAAAACGGCTGCGCCGGGATCTATCCGGCCATGCTGGCGGTGATGATTGCTCCTACGGTCGGTATCGACCCGATGAGCTGGGACTTCATCATTACCCTGATCCTGGTTGTCGTGATTAGTTCATTCGGCGTAGCCGGTGTAGGCGGCGGGGCAACCTTCGCTTCCCTGATCGTATTGTCCACGATGAACCTGCCAGTCGCACTCGCAGGCTTGCTGATCTCGGTTGAGCCGCTGATCGACATGGGGCGTACGGCACTGAACGTGAACGATTCGATGACCGCTGGTCTCGTATCCAGTAAAATCCTGAAAGAGAATGACCAGGATACATTCAATGATCAAAGCCGTGATCTGGATTCCGCTGTTCAAGTATAATCCGGACTTCATAACTTGGATGGCTTATGCACAGCAATAAGCCAAAATTAGCCGTTCTACGGGTTACCCGTAGGGCGGCTTTTTTGCATAATCGCAGATTGTCGTTATTTAGTGCTGTTCAATGGATGGGAAATGTGATAGAGTATTCATGTTTTGGCCCCAGGCCAGACCGCGGTTCGTAACCATCCCGCGTAATCAAAACTAGGAAGGCAGTGTATTTATTTATGTTTAATTTGGGTTGGGGAGCACTTTTTGTTCTCGTAACGTATGGTTTTTTCCTATTGTGTTACCGTCTGTTCGGTAAAAAGGGTCTGTATGCCTGGATTGGTGTGGCTACGGTTATAGCCAATATTCAGGTGACCAAAACGATAGATATTATGGGAATTGTACTGACGCTTGGCAATACGATGTATGTCAGCATGTATCTGACCAGTGACCTTCTCAATGAGAAGTATGGATCGGGTGAAGCGCGGAAGGCTGTATGGTTCGGATTCTTCACGCTAATCATGACGACGGTACTGATGCAGATGGTCATCTTCTTCGAACCGGCACCGACGGACTTTGCACAAGAGTCGATGGAAAAATTGTTTGGACTGCTGCCGCGTCTGGCACTCGGAAGTCTGACAGCGTACTTCATTAGCCAGTTCCTGGATGTGCGATTGTTCAGTATGCTGCGCAAGGTGGCACCTGGACGCAATCAGTTGTGGATTCGTACAAACGGCAGCTCGATCGTCAGTTCCTTTGTGGATACACTGGTATTCTGCACGATTGCATTTGCGTTTATCTATCCATGGGATATCTGGCTCGAAATCTTCCTGACAACGTACATTATCAAATTCGTGTTGACCGCGGTGGGTACGCCGTTTATATACGCAGCGCGTAATTTTAAAATCAAGGATGAAGTCTAATCCGATCTCGTCTACATCCATATTCATTCGAGTATGGTTGTTAGCAACGTAACAAGTCTTATAACGAAAATAACCCGCAAGCCATATGGATATGGTTTCGCGGGTTATTTTTAATTGCATATCTTAGAGGTTAGTCTGTCAGGATCTGCAGTTCTTTTGGATAGGAAGTCAGCACTTCAACTCCGGTATCTGTGACAAGAACATCGTCCTCAATTCGTACTCCGCCTGCAGGGGTATAGATGCCTGGTTCAATCGTGAATACGGTGCCTTCCTGCAGAAGATCCATATTCTGTCCATGCAGGGAAGGATACTCGTGCACATCAATTCCCAGACCGTGTCCAACACGGTGCATAAATCGTTCGCCGTATCCGGCATCTTCCGTCACCTGACGTGCTGCACGGTCGATATCGGCACAGGCCACGCCTGGCTTAACTGCACGAATGGCAGCTTCGTTTGCGGCAAGCACGGTATTGTAGATGGTTTTCAGTTCAGGAGAAATGTCACCAAAAGCAAATGTACGCGTAATATCAGATGCATACCCTGCAGCGTATACGCCCATATCAAACATCAGCAAGTCGCCATGCTGCAGCTTGCGTTCACCCGGTGTACCATGCGGCAGACCTGTCTTGGGTCCGGTAAGCACCATGGTATCGAAGGAGGGACCATCTGCACCCAGTTTCTTCATCTGATATTCCATTTCAGCGACCAGTTCAATCTCGGTTACGCCTGAGCGTACATGGGACAGTCCCAGGCGCAGGGTTTCTTCAATAAGATGAATGGCATGGCGGATGCGGGCAACTTCGTCCGGTGTCTTCTTGACGCGCAGTGTACGGAGCAGAGGACCGACATCCTCGAACTTGACTGCACCAAGGGCAGCGGTCAGCTGCTCGTAACGCGCAACGGTGACATATTCTTTTTCAAGGCCCATCCGGCCGAGGCGTCCCTGATAACGTTCGAATAATGCATAGGGATTGTCGGTATCGGTATGAGTTGCGATACGGGTTACCGAGGAGGCGGCTGCTGCAGCTTCAGCGTCTAGGGCAGGCACAATCAGTAAAGGTTCCTCGCCACGGGCGAGAACAAGACCGAGAAAACGTTCATGCGGGTTGCTTGCAAAACCAGTTAAATAGTAGATATGTTTCGGATCTGTAATCAGCATGGCGTCCAATCCTTGTGCAGACAGATCAGCTTCCAGACGGGATAACGGGCTTTGATTCATATGTGTATAGCTCCACCTTTCAGTTCTTTCTATCCTTCTATTATAGAAGAATATTGAAAAATGCCAAAGGGGAGTGACGGAGAAGCTCCATTTATTGTGGTCAATTTCCCGTTTAGGCGAACATGGAGAGGGGTAAATACAGGGCGAAAAGCCGTTGAGAATGGTGGACCGATAACGGTACAAATAACGACTCAGAACCTGATACAAATAGAGATTCCGATAGAGATTCCGATAGAAGGACAGATACGGAGAATAAATATCCTTGAACATATCGCAGCAGCATTTGATAGATTCGAACTACACTAATTCAATAGAAGGAGATGAGATGATGAATAACCGAGTAAGTGTTCCACTATACGCTTCGCTGTTAGGTATGGCACTGCTAACGGCCTGTGCTTCAGGCGATCCTTCCACAGAATCGCAGCAGGTGTCTCAAGGTCAAGGCACAGGTCAGGGAGAGACGGCAAATGGAGGCAATGACAAGGCGAGTACCGGGGAAGAAGGAACACAGGAGAATGCGGTTATCCCTTATCAGGCTTCGGTTCTGGCCACTGGACTGAACGCACCTTGGGAACTAGTGAACGTACCAGACGGACGGATGTTTGTTACGGAGCGTCCTGGAACGATACGGGTCATTAAGGATGGAGAATTGCAAACCGAACCACTTATTGCGTTTGAGGCTCCGTTTAATGAAGAGGGAGAAGGGGGCTTGCTCGGTCTGGCTGCAGATCCGGACTTTGAGAATAACGGTTATCTCTACGCCTACCATTCCTACCTTGAAGGGAACGAGATCGCAAATCGGGTATTGCGCTTGAAGGTGAATGGAGATCAAGCCGTGATCGACAAGGAAATGCTGGGTAAGATCCCTGGCGGGACCAATCATAATGGAGGCCGCATTAAGATTGGTCCGGACAACATGCTCTACATTACAACCGGTGAACGTTATGAACCCGAACTGGCACAGGACCAGAACAGCTTGGGTGGCAAAATATTGCGGATTGGTCTCGACGGATCGATCCCTGCAGATAACCCGTGGCCGAATTCCCCTGTATACAGCATGGGACACCGCAATGCCCAGGGTCTTGCATGGAATCCGGATAATAAGTACCTCTATGCTACCGAGCACGGTCAGCGTAACTACGATGAGATTAACCGGATTGAAGCAGGGGAGAACTATGGCTGGCCTGAAGTTGAAGGCGATGAGGATGACAATGGTACCTACCGGGCTCCGATCACTCATAGTGGTGACGATACATGGGCACCATCGGGTATTGCTTTTATAGAGGAAGGACCGTGGGCGGGTTCATTGCTTGCGGCTAACCTGAGAGGCGAGCAATTGCTGCATATTACCCTGTCCGAGGATGGTACACAAGTGGAGAAGGTGGAGCCCATTTTTGAAGATGAGTGGGGACGCATTCGAAACGTGACTTCAGGAGAGGACGGGAAGTTATATATCCTGACGAACAATCGGGACGGAAGAGGAACTCCGAGGGATGGGGACGACCACATCATTGTGCTTACACCGGAGAGTTGAGCTGATGCATCCGGGTTCCATTACTATTATCGGAGCTCAAGCATGCTTCTCATAGAACCCGGTTCCTGTTCGTTAAAAGAGAAAAAGGGGCGTCCCGCCAAGTTCATGACTTTGGGACAGCCCCTTGATTGCTTTATATATTGAAGCACATAGAAGATGGATACTGCCAGTTAATCTGCGCTTTCTGCAAGTTTGGCGATATGTGCGCTTGGTTCATTAGTGTATTCGCCGCCGTGGTAACAGAGCACTTTGTTCAGTTTCAGGCCGGTCAGTCTATTCAAACTTCTCAGCGCTTCGGGCATGTCCGGTGTTGCAGGCGGGGCAGGTCCGACCAGTTCATCGTCCACGACACGCAGCTCGTCGGCAGCCAGCAGGAATTCCGATTCACGGAAGTACAGGCAGATATGCCCCGGGGTATGTCCAGGGGTATGGATGACCTGAATTCCGCCTTGAAGCGGCAGCATGTCCCCATCTTCCAAAACTCTGCTGATCTCGATCTCAGGCAGCTGGGAGAGGAGCTGATCAGCCTGGGCAAGCACAGGTGCGGGAAGCATGGCTCTGCGTTCAGGCGTGAACTTGATCAATGGCTTTTCACCTTTAATATAAGGAATCTCATCTGCATGTGCCCAGACCTCAAGTCCAGGTATCGCATCCAGAAGGGCACCCAGATTACCGATATGGTCAATGTCCTGATGTGTCAAAATGATGCGTTTGATATCAGCCAGCTGTACGCCTTCCTGCTCCAGTGCAGACTCCAAACCCTCGAATTGGCCGATCATGCCTGTGTCCACGAGGGTGATGCCGTCCTCATCGCGCAGCATGACAGGGTAGATTGGGCTGTTTCCTGAAGGTGTAGGGATATTGAGATGCAGCACAGTAAAATCTGTTGTCGGATTAGTCATAGGTTTCCGGATCGAGTCCGGTCCACCTCCTTTTTTGGATAATATGGCTTGTGCTTATTCTGGACGAAGATATTTTAAGTGTTTTCTGTACTTCTGGATCGTATCCAGCATCGCTTCAAAGGTTTCCTCAGCCTGCATGCCTTCCTTGACGATGGAGTCAAAGGAGAAATTCTCAAGAATGAGCTTGTTCCTCGCCTGGAAGACCTGACTGAGAGCATGTTCCATGTTTTCTTTCCCAGGTTTCAGGGCGATCTGTAGTTTATTTAATTCGGCCTGTAGGATCTCCATATTGGACCGTGCACGGTAAGCAGGAGTTTTCATCAGCTCGGTCGAATTAAACTTTTTTTGATAGATGCTCTGATACAGCTGTTTTAACATGTGTTCAAGAATGGAGCAGCATTCAATGACAAGGGATGCATATCTTCGATGTTTACGTTGATCCCATTGCGGTGAATCGAGTTCCTGTCCCATATGATGATACTCTTGTTCCAGAACTGCGATTTCAAGCTTTGCTTCTTTTTTGATTTTTTTAAAATCGTCTTTGGTCAGCATACCTGTCCTCCCATGGAAACCAAGATGTGATAACTTCATTATCTCATATTGTTACTCGGAGTGCCTCTTTTCCAATGGGGGTAGGATTCTGTCCAGTCATCCAATCATTGAACCTAGGTTCAGAAGGGAAGTATCCGATGTCCATGAAAACAGCCATTGTAACCGGAGCAAATTCCGGCATGGGGCTCGCAACCACCATTCAACTTGCAAGGCAAGGCTATAGGGTGATTATGGCCTGCCGCAGCGAGAAGCGCGGACAGCAGGCTCTGCAAGAGGCCCTGCGTGAGTCAGGCTCTAATGCGATTGAGCTAATGCTGTGTGATCTGGGTTCCATCCAGAGCATCCGCCATTTTGCCCGCTCCTTCCGCGAACGCTACAGTACGCTTGACGTTTTGGTGAATAACGCCGGCGTGGTTATGCTGAAAAGACAGGAGACCTCGGATGGTTTTGAGCAGAGCATTGGCATTAACCATCTGGGACATTTTCTGCTCACATTGCTCTTGATCCAGCCTTTGCAGGCTGCGGAGCAGGGAAGAGTCGTGAATGTTTCATCGGGTGCGTACAAAGCAGGCAGGATTCACTTCGACGACCCGCATCTCAAGAAGGGCTATAACCCGATTAAAAGCTATGCCCAGTCCAAGCTGGCCAACGTACTGTTCACCCGTGCGCTGTCCCGCAAAGTGGCGAGTAGCCGAGTTACGGTGAATTGTCTGCATCCTGGCGCAGTTGGAACAAGCATCGGCGTGGATCGTAATACCGGTTTTGGTACACGTATCATGGCATTGATCGGCAAGCTTCCTTTTTTTCTGTCACCCGAGGAAGGGGCCCAAACGGCGATTTATTTGGCCACCAGCCCGGAAGTAGCAGAAATTACAGGACGTTACTTTTATCAAAAGAAAGAGCAGAAGCTCAAAGCACATGCCGTCGATGATGCGGTGACTGAACGTTTCTGGACATGGAGCGAACAGCAGGTCGGGCTGAAGCCTGATGAGAAATTGTGATGATTCCAGGCTGAGGTGCAGGACCAGTCTCATCTCAGTAAATGATCAAAGGTGATCATAGTACACTCATCTACTTATATCATCTGCGTTAACTCGCTAGGATAGACATTTTAGGCTTTTGCTTGCACGGCTTGCTGTACTTCCTGGATAAATGCTTCAATGCTCTGAACGCCTTGATCTCCCTGACCGTATGCGCGGACAGAGGCAGACAGGGCGTTTTTCTCATTTTCCCCGAGCACGAGCGAGTAAGGCACCTTTTCCATCTGAGCTTCACGAATTTTGTACCCCAGCTTCTCGCTGCGCAGATCCGTTTCAACCCGAATGCCTGCTGCTCGCAATTGACTCTGTACCTGCAGCGCATAATCCGCATAGTGATCGGATACCGGGAGCAGCTTCACCTGAACCGGAGCGAGCCAGAGTGGAAAAGCACCCGCATAATGCTCAGTCAGAATGCCAATGAAGCGATCAATGGAGCCGTAGATGGCACGATGGATCACGACCGGACGGTGTTTCAGGCTGTCCTCGCCAACATAAGTGAGGTCGAATTTCTCCGGCATTTGAAAATCAAGCTGGATTGTTCCACACTGCCAGCTGCGTTTCAGCGCATCGAGAATATGGAAGTCAATCTTCGGCCCATAAAAGGCTCCGTCTCCTTCATTGATGCGGTATTTCACACCGCGCCGATCCAGTACATTTTGCAGGGCGCGTTCCGCCTGATCCCATAGCTCTTCCGACCCCATGGAGTCTTCGGGACGAGTGGATAGCTCAATTGTGTATTCAAAACCAAAAATATCGTACATGCGTCCGATCAGGGATATCGCCTGGTTGATCTCTTCCTCAATCTGTTCCGGCATCACATAGAGATGGGCATCATCCTGACAAAATGTCCGTACTCGCATCATGCCATTCAGTGCACCCGAGAATTCATGACGGTGAACCTGGCCGAATTCCATCATGCGAATGGGAAGCTCGCGATAGGAATGAAGCGCATTTTTGAAAATCAGCATATGCCCCGGGCAGTTCATCGGCTTCAGAGCAAATGTAGCGTCATCCACTTCTGAGAAATACATATTGTCCTTATAGTGCTCCCAATGACCGGATTGCTCCCACAGACGATTGTTCATCATCAGCGGAGTTCGAACCTCCTGGTACCCTTCCTGCAGCTGCAGCTCGCGTGAGAATTGCTCCAGCTCTGTACGGACAGTCATGCCTTTCGGGAGATAGAAGGGCATACCCGGCGCTTCTTCCGAGAACATGAACAGCCCCAGCTCTTTGCCGAGCTTGCGATGATCCCGCTTCTTGGCTTCCTCCAGCATGTTAAGGTGATCGTCCAGCTGGGCTTTGCTTGGAAAGGCAGTGCCGTAGATTCGCTGCAGCATTTTGTTGTTCGAATCGCCCCGCCAGTAAGCCCCTGCCACATTCAGCAGCTTGAAGGCTTTGATCCGGCCAGTGGACGGAAGATGCGGGCCCCGGCACAGATCAAAAAACTCCCCTTGATCATAGATCGAAAGCTCCGCATCCTGCGGCAAATCATGGATCAGTTCAAGTTTATACGGATCCTGAATCTCTTCGAACAAGCGAAGGGCTTCCTGACGGCTAACCACCCGGCGGCTGATCTTCACATTCTCCTGTACAATCTTGTTCATTTCCCGCTCAATAGCAGCCAGATCACTGATGGACAAGGCATGTTCCAGATCCACATCGTAATAAAAGCCATCTTCAATGACGGGGCCAATCCCCAGTTTGACTTGTTCCGCACCGTAGATCCGCTTGAGAGCCTGGGCGAGCACATGCGCAGTACTATGACGATGACGATACAGTCCTTCCTCGCTGTCCAGTGTAACAATGACGAGTTCGCAGTCCTGTTCAAGCTTCATGTCCAGATCGACGTTTACACCGTCCACAATGCCTCCGATGGCCTGTTTACCCAAGCTAGTACTAATGGACGAAGCGACTTCTCCGACACTTATGCCTGCCTCGTACGAACGAACTGCTCCACCTTGAAGGCGAATCTCAATAGGGTTACCTTGTTGATTACTCATGCAAACCACTCTCCAATGTTTGAAATGGAAGCGCAAAAAACACCCGTCCCGGAAAAGGGACGAGTGCGCTCAGCTCGTGGTTCCACCCTAATTTGGTTATGATATCCCCTGCATCGGCCAGCCGCCGCAAAACAGGAAACATCATAACCCTCATTGGGATCCGTTATCGGGGATCAGGCGGTGAACTCTACTGACAACCGGACGAAACTTTCATCGAAAGCCCGCCAAGCTGAGGTTCGAGGCCACGGCTGCAGAGGGGTAATTCCGCTCCGTTCGCTGAAGAAGGTTTCACCAATCCCCTCTCTCTCTGGGCAGCACGCAAACGAAATCATGTCTCTGGTCATCGCCAATATGCAAAGTTATTGTCAGTTCATTTGAATTGAAATGAACTTGAGATCCATATCAATATATTGGAACAGGTGTTATTGAGTGTCGATTATATAGACTGAAAATCAAAAGGTCAAGCGGAGTTTTATTTCGCTTCATCCGAATGACGATCAAATATCAAACGTATGGTGGTTCCCTGGTCTGGATGGGATTGAACCTCGATTCGGCCTTTCATGGCCTCAATCAGCCCTTTGGTTACCGCCATGCCGAGGCCTGATCCGACATCGGATGTCGCCGTATCCGTGCCGCGATAGTATCGTTCGAACAGCCTCCATACCGTCTCCTGATCCATTCCGCGGCCATCATCGGCAAATTGAATGAGGAAGTCACCGGTCTGCTCACCTGGCTCAACACGAATGGTCAGCTTCGTCTCTGGTGGATTGTGCAGCAGGGCGTTGGCGGTGAGATTATCGACAATTCGTTCGAAGGACGGGATATGTACATAACCATGCACTGCGACTGTGGCAGGTTGGAATGTAATACGGCCTTCTCCATAAGCCGGGTTACGCTCGGCACGATGTACAAGATCCTGAAGTAGCGCATTTACGTCTGTTTGTTCAATAGGGAGTTGGTATCCACCGCTGCGCAGCCGGTATGTCATGGACAGGTCGTTCACCAGCCGGTCCATGTACATGGATTTATCCAGCATGATGCCTGCAAATTCCCGTATTTCTTCGGAGCTCCAGTTGTATTTCTCGGCTTCCAGCATGTGCGCATATCCCTGGATGGAGGACAGGGGTGTCTTCAGATCATGAGTTATCCCAGCAATCCACTCCTCGCGCAGAGAGTCGGTCTGTTTGCGGAGTTCTTCATCACGTTTAAGTGTGCTCGACAACGACTGGATAGAGTGCAGCACTTCCGCATATACCCGATATTTTTGACGCCATTTTCCGTTATGCTTCTGGCTGCGTGGCTTGCCCCGGGTGCCAGCCGGCTCTTCGTAGTGTCCACGTTCAAGCCGCTGGAGCCATTGAAGCATATGCAGCATGGGATAACCGAAGCGATTGGCATACCAGAATGCAAGCAGCACAAGCAGGATGATGATGGATACCAGAAGTGCAGCCAGGGCAGGACCAAAAATAAAACCGAAGGGATTCTCGTTCATGCCTGCCGGACTGCTCGCAAGAGGAACACTCAGCATCCAGGTCAATTGATCCTGTTCATCATAGATGGTTACTGTGGTTATTCCGTACCTGGTGGGGTATCGTGTGCGCAAAATCAGGTCCTGAATGCTGTAGCTGTCAGGTGTGCCAAGTGCAGGTTTGTTGAAAGAAGTAAGGACATGTCCCTGCTCATCCAAAATCTCAAGATAGGCGTCCGCCGAGCGAAGGATGTCCTGCTGCTCGGAGGGCAGTACAAGCTTGCCGTTGGCATAGCTTCCATCGGTGTAGATATGATCCAAAATCGTTACCGCCTGATTGCTCTCCCCGTACAGCAGGGTGAAGTTGATCCCCTTTCTTTCCCGAATGAGCAGATAGAGCTGGTAGGGAAAGGGCTTTTTTCCCTCCCAATAGGATAGAAGTTCTCCGGGTTTATAGTGATTCGGGACATCGGAAGGGGTGTGAAAGGCATCCACCACACGGCCTTGCTCATCGAGAACCTGAAGCCAGCCGTTGTTCTCCTCCACACGCTTTAGCAGTGCGGGATCATATTGTACGGTACCGTCCGGCAAAATCTCTGCGGTACTGATCAGCTGTTCGAGCCCGACAGAGGCAAAATCGTCAACAAGGCTGGCTTCATTCAACTGTTGGATGACCCAATATGCGATGCTTCCACCGAGAACCAGGATCAGAATTACAGCACCCGCAAGCAGGCCAATGAACCGTGTCATCAATCTGCGGCGTATGCTCATCTTCGGAGCTCCGTCTCGGGCTGAACGAGCTTATATCCCAAACCACGGACATTCACCAGCAGTTCAGGGCTGGAGGGATCGGCTTCAATACGCTCACGAATTCGGTGAATATGAACCATGACGGTGTTGTCATCACGGAGGGCCTCCGAATCCCATACCCGTTCATACAATTCGGATTTGGTGAAGATTCGATTGGGATGTTTGCAGAAAAAGAGCAGCAGCTGATACACCAGAGCCGGACACCCTACCAGCTGACCTTCGACCCTGAGTTCACCGGCGTGCTCGTTCAACTGAAAGCGTCCGTAATCATATATCCCTTTCTGCGGGGAAGGAGATGACGGATTTACGTCATAATTCGGAAGCAGCCTGCCTGATTCTGTCTGTCTGGGCAAATACCGCTTCAGCAGTGATTTCATCCGTGCGACCACTTCAAGTGGATTGAACGGTTTAACAACATAATCGTCTCCCCCAACCGCGAAGCCGGTCAACTTGTCATAATCGGTTGTTTTGGCGGTTAAAAAGAGAATCGGTGCATCGGTCAATTGGCGCAGAAATGGACAAATTTCGAGCCCGCTTCTGCCTGGCAGCATGACGTCCAGCACGATGCAGTGATAGGTTTTCTTTTCACATGCGGCAATCGCATCTTCACCTGTGGTGACCGTGTCAATATCTACGAATTGCTCCTTGAGCAGAACTGTTTTTAACATATGTAAAATCGCCTGTTCATCATCAACAAGCAGGATTGAAACGTTATCCATGACGTAAGAGATCCTCCTGATTTTTATGTATATATTAGTGGTTCCTTATGTTTATCTGCGTTGGTCTATCTAATCTATCATACCATTCATAAGGGCCGTGGAGCGTGTTTGTAACCTTAACAGAATCTTAATTATGAAGCAGCAGCCTGCCTCAAAGTTATGATAGACGTAAGAGGAGGTTAGACGGAGGATAAGATTGGTTTTGTACACTGGATTGGAAAGATATTGTTGTACAGAAGGGGTGCAGGGAAGTGAATAGAAATCATATGGGAAGCAAGCGGCGGGCCAAAATGTTCATTCAAAAGGAACGGATGAAAGCAGGTTATGATGTGCAAAAAGACTTGCGGAGAAGTCATAAGAGCTGGAAGCTGCTTGCCGCAGCACTTGGTGCGTGTGTGCTCTTGTCAGCCTGCGGCACTACAGAATCATCTGACCAGAGGGAACGGCCATCAGCAGAACAGGCATCTAGTGATGCGCCGGCAGCAGAAAACACCAATAAGGAAGAGACGAACTCAGCAAAGGAGGACGCGATGATTACGCCTGAACATTTCATAGATACATTGATGAACGGTTCGAAGGAGGACATTTACAATCAAATGAGCCCGGAACTTCAGGAAACGATATCGCTGGAAGAGTTTAAGACGTCTGTGGACAGCTTCACCGAGGGGGTCACTTCCTGGGAACAGGTTACGAAAGTCAAAATGAACAACCTGATGGAGCATTCCTGGAAGGATCAGACGGGGACCAGAGGAATACAGGCCTATTTTGCCGAGGATCATCAGATTGACGGGCTGTTGATCCAGCCACTTGAAACGCATGAGGAGACGGACAAGGCATTTACCAAGACCGAATTTCAGTTTCCTATGAAGGGGGAATGGTTCGTGTTCTGGGGAGGAAATAATGTGATGTCCAATTATCATTATGCGCATGAAACGCAGCGTTACGCACTGGACATTATTCGCACGAAGGAAGATTCAAGTTATGAAGGGGAGGCCGCTGTGAATGAAAACTATTATGCTTTTGGTGAGCCGCTCTATGCAGCTGCAGATGGGACGGTTGTTGAAGTCAAAAATGACATTCCGGATAACACGCCAGGCGTGATGAATGCTGAAGAGCCGGCAGGGAATGTTGTCGTCATCGATCATGGAAATGGGGAATACAGCATCACCGCACATCTCAAGCAAGGGAGTGCAGCCGTAAAAACAGGGGATAAAGTCAAGCAGGGAGATCTCATCGGGCAGCTTGGTAATTCCGGTAACTCCAGTGAGGCGCATCTGCATTTTCAAGTCTCAGACGGACCTGATCTGTTCACTTCCCGTTCAGTTCAGATCCGCTGGGCAGATCCGAGTCAGGTGTTGACACGCGGAAACACGTTTCAGGGACTTCCTGAATAGCTGGGTATTTGTTGGTAGGAGAGGTGGATGGGGGGGAGGCTCATCTCTTTTTAAAAAATGTAACATATGTTATCGTAATTCCAGATTGAAACATAGAATTATAATTAAGGTAGGCAGCCGGCTAATTCGCCGGCTGTCTTTACTTTAAGTAAATGTGCAGGTTAGTGTGACTTCCAACTCTTAGATTACATATTATGTAAAGAGAATTCTAGACAGGAATATATGAACGGAGGGATTAGGGGTGAACAGGTATGTGTTACATATCGCTGGAAGTGTAGTTTGTATATTAGCACCTGCTGTTGGTTTCTTATATGAATGGTGGGATAGCTACCAACCCAAAGTAGGACCTGTAGGAGACGGAAAACCAAATTATTATCTTACCATACCTCAATGGATATCTATGGTATCTTCTTTCACTCTTGGAATGATTAATCTGCCTCTCGCCATAATTCGATATAAACAAAAGATTAATGAAGATAGCAAAAGGTAGTGCCCACAATGTTTAACGGGAAACGATTGCTCAATACAGCACAACGGTAGAAGTACATTATGCAGACCGTAGAATTATCCGTTGGAAAACTTGGTTTTCCTGATGGAGCTACTACTCGTCAGATCTTTGAAAGAGCAAGTGAACTAGATTTGGAATTGTGCCCGCTAGAGCTGAGGCCTCATCTAAGACTTGTGTATCTGGAACAGACTGAAGGTTACTCGGGGCAACCTATTCAAAAACATAGAGCTCCAGTGGGCTCCATCACAATTGCATCAGAGATACTAACTGAAGACGATGATTTTCCAAAAGGGTTTTATCTTAGACGAATTAACGGTGTATTGTGGTTACGTGGATACCGGGCCGATCATCTGCATGTTTGGAATCCTAATGATCATTTTATCTTTAGTCAAACCAATAAGACGCTTAAAGATTGAAAAGGTGTTCAAATCTATTCATAGTTAATCTGTTAAGCTAACAGGCAGAGTAATACAACGAGCAGGAGTTGCCTGCGTCTAATAGACAATAGGAAAAAATAGGAGAGGGGTTGGGAAGTAGAGATGACAGCGGTATTTTCACACAAGCCCGAAGGATACGAATGTCCATTTTGCTGTATTTGGGGTATCGAGAGACCTGACCAGGGAACAAAACAAAGGGATATCATCTATCAGAATGAAAAGGTAACCGCATTTATAGCGGGCAAATGGTGGCCAAACAATAAAGGACATGTTCTTATCGTGCCCAATCAACATTTCGAGAACATCTATGAACTGCCTGCAGATTACGCTGCCGAGATTCACCGCGCGGCCCAGCTTACAGCAATTGCGATGAAGAGTACATATGGATGTGAGGGGATTTCTACAAGGCAGCATAATGAACCAGCCGGCAATCAAGACGTGTGGCATTACCATCTCCATGTTTACCCTAGATATAGGAATGATCAACTTTATCTGTCGAAGGGTTCACAGTCCGATCCAGAAGAGCGCTCTTTCTATGCTGACAAGTTGCGTTCTTGGATCAAGGAAAACATCTAAGGTCATGAGTCTTCATGCGGTTATACAGCACCATGTTCTTCTTAAACGGAGGATACGGTGCTGTTTCTGTATCTTCGATCCGGTCTTTACATTCGTAGCATGTTGAGTGTCTTTTTATTTACCTGTTTCACGTTGGGGTGGTTATTCGTTAGCTTGTTTTCGATAATGTTGTGGAACTACCCCCATCTGTTTGCGGAAAATCGATGAAAAATAACTGGCACTCTGAAAACCGCAGGCAAGTGCAATTTCACTTATGGATCGTTGTGTCTCTTTTAACATTTCGCAACTTTTTTGAAGGCGATATTGAGTGACATAATTGTTGGGTGTCTGGCCTACATACTTGTTAAACAATGTACAGCACCGACTTCTGCAGACGGCTCCTGCAGATGCGATCTCCTCAAGCGTTATTTTTTGATCATAGTTTTGATGAATGAAACGGGTCATTTCTTGAACATGCATCAATACTCCAGGTTGCCCAGTGCTTGGTTGTAAATGATCTCCTATTGTTGCACACAAAGATAAAGCTTGCGATGCCAGACGAAGCGGATTGAGAGGAGTATGTTCTTTATGCATTTCCTGATAGATTTCTTGAATGGACAGTAATGTGTCTCGTTGCCAATCCACCTCAGCTGTGAGAACTAGAAAATCAGCCATCGTTAAACCAAACTTTTCTCCCCAGTAGGATTGAATATATGAAGTCTTCTCGCCAAGGATAGAGGGATGAATGACGACGACAAGAAATACACAATCGTTTTGGTCTGCAAGAGAATAACCGTAATGCAAACGCTGGCTATTCACAAAAAGTCCATCACCTTGATGCAATCGAGTAATAGTTCCATTAACAGAGAAATCCATCGATCCTTGCAATACATAGATAAACTCGATGTCCACATGCCAGTGCGCTACTGCTGCATAATTGTTAAATTGATGTAGGCTTCCCTTCCGGACATAGAGCGGTAAATCAGGAAGGTTATAATCCAAACGTTCGGATAAATCAGAAAACACCTCTAAATTTGTCATCAAAGAGACCGTCCTTTGAAAATATACGATTTTTATAAAATTATAGCCAATATTGATGGATACAACAACGATATTATCCTATCCTTATATTGTGAAATCAGCCGAGAGGACAGGATATAGGTGAGAAACCGCATTCAACATCTGGGATCTGGCAATCGTGATTTTAATCGGGAGTTAATGACGCTCGTCATTCCCATTGCGTTACAAAATTTAATATCAGCAACCGTAATATCTGTTGATGTACTTATGCTGGGGATGATTAGTCAATCTGCAATGTCAGCTGTATCACTCGCAGGGCAAATTACTTTTGCATTATCCTTGTTTTATATGGGGATGTCAGCGGGAGCAAGTATCCTCACTGCGCAATACTGGGGGAAGAAGGATACTTCGATCATACAGCGCATTTTGAGCATCGCGTGTATGTTTTCCTTTGGTGTCTCCATTTTGTTTTTCTTATCTTCCTTCTTTCTGACGGATACACTTATGCGTTTATTCACCAATGATGCCGAACTGATTCAATACGGCTCAAGGTTTTTACAAATGAATTCCTTTTCTTATCTTGTGATGGGAATATCACAGATGTATCTCAGTGTGATTCGAAGTATGGAGAATGCAAAACTTAGTGCGTGGATTAGTTCCGTAGGATTGATTTTAAACATTTTGCTCAATGCCATTTGCATTTTTGTATTATTCCCATCCAGACCCGAAGTGGCCATATCAGCGGTTGCGCTTGCCACGGTATTAGCGAGAGTTGTTGAACTAACCTGCTGCATACTTGACTCCATAATCAAAGGACCCATACGTTTTCGGTTGCCTGTACGTGACAGCATCCAACGTAATCTATTAAAAGATTTCTTGAAGTATATGCTGCCTGTGCAGGGGAATTATATGGTCTGGGGAGGGGCACTTACCGCTACTGCTGCAATAATAGGCCATGTAAACTCCGATCTGGTAGCCGCAAATTCAATAGCGTCTGTCGTTAAAAATCTGGCAGTGGTTCTCTGCGGAGGCATCGCTACTGGGGGCTCTGTACTTGTTGGGAAGTATTTGGGACAAGGTGAATTGCAGAAAGCAAAATATGCTGGCAACAAAATGTGTTTTTATGCTTTATGGTTTGGAGTGATTGCCGGCTGCATGATTCTGCTCATTAAACCGCTCGTATATTCTGTTGCGAATTTGAATGCAACTGCTCAGAGTTACCTAGATGGCATGCTGTACATTAGTGCGTATTATTGTATAGCCAAATCGATAAACTCTACAACGATAGCGGGTATATTCACGGCTGGTGGGGATTCCAAATTTGGATTTTGGTGTGACACCGTTGTCATGTGGTTAATCATTCTGCCGCTTAGTTACCTAAGTGCATTTGTGTGGCATGTACCGCCGATTCTACTGTATACCGTCATCAGCTTAGATGAGATCATTAAACTACCTATTGCTTTAATGCGATACCGACAGTATAAGTGGCTGAATAATCTAACCAGAAACTTTGCCTAAACCTGATCAAAACGGAGAGGTTTGCAAGTTACTTTAATAAATCTAATGCAGTTATAAAGGAGAATATAGTATGAATATTCAAGAACGAATGGCTTGCAAACAATTATTTACCGATGATGATACTAATTATCCGAAAGAGGCTGAGGAGTTGGCAAAAGCACGCCAGCGTGGTAAGGCGATATGCTATGAAATTAATCATTTGCATCCGGATGATGTTGAAAAACGCAAAATGTTAATGAAACAACTTTTTGGAAGTATAGGAGAACATGTATGGTTGGAGCCTCCCATTCGTATGTCATACGGTTCCAATACGACTGTAGGAAATAATGTGTATATTAACTTCAATCTAACGGTGGTTGATGACTACAAAGTTACCATTGGTAATGATGTCATGTTTGGCCCGAATGTTACGATTGCTGTAACGAATCATCCTGTACACCCGGAAAAGCGCAAAGAAGGCGGGATGTTTGCATTACCAGTGGTCATTGAGGATGGGGTGTGGGTCGGGAGCGGAGCGATTATTGTACCAGGAGTCACGATTGGTAAAGGGAGTGTCATCGGTGCTGGGAGTGTAGTAACCAAGGATATTCCTGCGAATGTAATTGCTGTTGGAAATCCATGCAAAGTTCTTCGTGAGATTACGGATCATGATAAAGAGTTCTACTATAAAGATATGCGTTTTGATCAAGTTGAATGGTAAAAGAGTGGACAATCGTTTAGATTACGGCTTATCTAAAAGCCATATAGAACCAGAGGATTTTCGAACATCCATCTATTAGAGAGGAGTTTTCCGTTGGTTATCATTTATTTTATTATAACAATAGTCTCTCTGTATTTTGTCATATCAGCCATTGTGTATTCGCGTTCCACCCACGTGGTAGCAAATCGAATGAAAAAACAATTTGAACATTACTTTCATGAAGATGCCCACCAAAATGACAGGAGCAGTTAATGCAAAAGAGCCAGAGGGGACGAAGAGATCTCGTACTCTCAGGCTCTTTTCTCTTAATATGGCCATCATTCAATGTTTATTAATTGAGAACATCCGCGTATTCTGGGATGCGGTCGAAACGTCCCTTGGCAAACGGGCACAAAGGTAAAATCTTGATACCGTTTTCCCGCGCGTATTCCACCATAGCTTTGAGCAGCTTGTCGCCAAGCCCTTGTCCCCGGTAAGCATTTTCAACCAACGTGTGATCAATAATGTACAGCTCCGGACTTGAGATTACATAGGTCATTACCGCAGCAATGTCGCCATTATCTTGAATAAAAAATCTTTTATTAGCAGGTTCATGTTCTACATGATGCATGTTCATCCCTCTTTCCTTGTTGAATATTCATCGTCCAGACGTTTATACGTGAGTGCTCCGCTTGGACATGTGTCAATATGCCGGGCAATGGCCTCTGAAGTATCGCCATCGGGATTAACCCAAGGACGTTTGCTCAGATCAAACACAGCAGGGAGGCCCTTTACGCAAATGCCGGAATGAATGCATACCTCAGAATCAAACATGACTTCGATATCTTTACCGTAGTACAACTTCTGTTTACTCATCGTTCATTCACATCTTTCACTTTTGAGTTTGTTTATAGACAAGATTCATACTATGAAAGCGAACCTTCTGAACCGACATGGCATTGGCAACCGTGGCCAGCAATGTTTGGCTTGGCTCTCGATGTCCGAATTATAATGAGGAAATAGGGATAAGTCAACGTGACGATTCTCCTAATGTTTTGGTGCATTAGTGGTGATGGGTTGTTTTCATTCATCTAACGGGCAGATAAAATGAACCATTTTAGGAATATCCGTTTATACTTATGTAATATCCAGAATCATCGCAAAAAACGATATAGAAAGTGGGAAACAACATTTATGATTCCATTAGTATATGACCAGATTAACCTTTGGGGAAAAGATGATGAATTTTTCCTTGCATTGCTAAAGAGATTGAAAGTGGAGTCTATAGCTGATTTAGGCTGTGGAACAGGAAGGTGGACTACACAGCTTGCTCAAAACGGATATACAATCACAGCCATCGATCCCCATGAAGAAGCGATTAAACTGGCGAGAAGTAAGGATGATTCAGGCCATGTGAACTGGATTGTAGGAGACAGCTCCAATTTACAAACCAATACGTATGACGCGGTTATTATGACAGCCAATGTTGCACAGGTATTTCTTACAGATGATAGTTGGAAACAAGTGATCTCAGACGTATTCCGATCCCTTAAAGCTGGCGGTCACTTTATTTTTGATACAAGAAATCCTCTGGTAAAAGTGTGGGAAGAGTGGGAGAAGGATATGAGTCCGGATGTAGCCAAAGACAGGCTAAGTGGAGACCCACTTGAAATCTATACAGAATATGAGGGGTTTGAGCAAGATGTCTATACGTTCTATGAAACTGTGAAAAATACAAAAACAAACGAAGTCCTCGTTCATGAAAAAATGCAGATACGATTTCGAAAGCAAGAAGAATTGGATGAGTCATTGAAACAAGCCGGTTTTTCGAAAATTGAAACATTTGGGGATTGGGAATTTAAATACGCAAATTCTGAAAGCCGATCTTTTATTTTTCATTGCGTAAAATAGAGTTATGAAAAGCGCAATTATAGTGATCGCTAAAAAGGATAGCGCCTTTTATACGACAAAAGCAGCAGATCAACAAGATCGGCTGCTTTTGTCATTTTTACCATGTATGCTTTAATTATAATTTAATGGTGATAGGAATATTTGTTTCCTAATATTATACAATAAATGGTTCTAATTCTGATATAATGGATGCTTCATGATTTAGATGCTGAAAGCAATGCAAGATGAGCATGAGTAGGTGAAAAAAGGAGGGCAACGCAAAAATGGATTTAACATTTGGAAACGTTACGATACTTATTCCCCCTTTACACATCACGATTATCTTAATAGTTATTATTTTCTTATTAGTAAGGTGGGGCAAACAATTAGAAACAAGACGCTTTACGGTATTTTTTTACTTTTTATTCAGTACTACCATTACTCCGATGTACACTAGTTACACATCAAAGGGTTACTTTCAGCTATGGATTCCTATAGGATTTATAATCATGTTCCTTTATTTATTTGGCGGTAGAAGAAATCATCCAGCTAAAGTGAAAGCAAGTATTTTGGGGTTCTCCATAGCCATATACCAGCTCATTCTTAAATATGTCGGATAGATTCTAAACTCAATATTACCAAGGAAGCAGCCGAGTATCCGAGTATCGGGATCGGCTGCTTTTGTTCGGCTAAATTAAAAAGTGCACTGACAGCCTTGACTTTCCCCTGCACAGGAAACTGTATACTCACCTTAAGTTATCGATTGGAGATGATATGTTGTTCAAAATTAGTGCATTTTCCAGATTAAGCAAGATCTCACTTAAAACCCTGCGTTACTACGACCAGATTGGCATACTCAAGCCAAGAAAAGTAGATCACCACACGGGATATCGTTACTATTCCGCAGATCAGCTTCTGGAGCTCAACCGGATTTTGATGTATAAGGAGTTGGGTTTTACATTACCTCAGATAACACAGCTGCTCCAGGAAGATATCACATTGGAGAACATTCAAGGCATGTTTAGGCTGAAAAGAAGCGAAATCCAGCAAATCATTGATACGGAACAAGCCAAACTTGTCAGGATTGAAGAGCGCATGCAGCTCATTGAAAGGGAGGGGCAATTCGAAACGGGTCAAGACATCCGAATCAAAGCTGAAGCTGCTCAAACCTTCCTTTATCAAAAAGCATACGGAAGAGAAGAAGACATTCCAGAGTTATTTCGTCAATTCGATCTGTTATTAACCACCGAAATGCGGCAGTATATCGAAGGCCCTCAGGTTGTGTTGTGGAAAGACATCGACGGAAAAGAAGATGAGTTTGAGTTTGAAGTGGGATATTTTTTAACCTGTGAGCTTCAATCCTCTCCAGAGCCTTTTCAGCTGCGAATCCTTCCTCCTGAACCGATGATGGCCACAATGGCTTTTCATTCCGATTCCAAATTTGATGGTGCGGCCTGTGTGCATTTAGCGAAATGGATCGAAAATAATAACTATCAGATCAAGGAAAGCGAACCGGGCAGGGAACTGTATTTACCGTTATCCTCGGAACGAGATGCAAAATTGATTGAGATACAAATTCCAATACGAAATAGTTAATGAGAAGGTGGAGTGGTGTGAAATGAAAAATAAAGGCATCATCTATGTGCTGGCATTGGCCGTTTTTTTGATCGGGACCATTGAATATATTATTACTGGAGTCATAGAGATGATTGCCATGGACCTAGGGGTATCTACTTCCGAAGCTGGGTTGCTAGTCACGGTGTTTGCTCTCGCTGCGGCCATTGTTTCCCCGATATTGATCACACTTACGATTAATGCAGATCGCAAGACATTACTGATGACAACCCTCGGTGTATTTATTGTCAGCAACGGACTCATGTTTGCAGATCTTGCTTATGAAACATTGTTATGGATCCGTGTAATCCAGGGAGCTAGTGGAGGGATGGCTACTGTTGTCGCTATGGCCGTAGCAACTCGACTGGTTGAGAAGGAAAAAAGGGGCAATGCCATCGGGATCATTTTGATGGGACTTAGCAGTGCGTTAGTGCTCGGTGTCCCTATAGGCACATTTTTTAGTGAGATGTTCGGCTGGAGAGTCTTGTTTATTCTAATTGGTGTATTAAGTATTCTTCCATTACTAGTCATCTATAAGATGGTGCCAGCCATCAAAGAAGAAGAGAAGGTTACCCTTGGTATGCAGCTCTCTATTCTGAAAAATCCGACTATTCTGATGTCTTTGATCGTAACATTGTTGTATGTCGGCGGTTACGCCACACTATTTACTTATATTACGCCATTCTTGCAAGAGACATCCTCTCTTGCCATGACCGAGATTAGTGGTGTTCTATTTTTAGCAGGCATTTGCAGCTTTGTAGGATCAAGAATGGGTGGACAATTGGCAGATGCCAAGGGTTCCAAATTCACCATTCTTCTCGGGCTTTTGTTACAGGGAGTCACGCTCCTTATGTTCGCGCTAGCGGGTATCCATCTCCTGGCATTCATCTTGATTCTAATGATTTTTATGCTATCAACATGGAGTATCTCCCCAGCCCAGCAGCTATACTTAGTTACTCTGGCGCCTCGAAATCCGGACATTGCTCTTAGTGTAAATACGTCTTTCATTCAATTCGGTTTTGCACTGGGATCTGCTGTAGGCGGTCTCGTCATTCGAAGTACGTCTGTTCTGTATCTGAACTGGTTGGGATTTGCCGCTGTCGGTATAGCTTTAATTTTGGCTATCCTACTGTTTAATAGAGCAAGCCGTATTAAGGCGGAAACGCCTATGATGACTAAGTAAGAGAAGAACTGGACTTCCACGATAATTCAATAACAACAAGAAAGCAGCCGATCATTGTGATTGGCTGTTTTAATCATAAAAGGGTCTGGTTTAATCCACATTCTACTTGAATAATATGGTAATATTTTTGTTGTGGATTCTTTTCTTGTCAAGGTTAGGAGGCCTATGTCTTAGTGAAAACGATTTTTGATCTATCGGCTGCAAAAGAAATCTTGGGACGCATCGATCAATTAGAGCAAGATGTTCAACCTGAGTGGGGGCGCATGAATGCTGCTCAGATGCTTGCTCATTGCTCTTCGTTCCAAGACATAGCAACGGGAAAAGCCCGTTCCGCAAGAAGCTTGCTAGGCATAGTGGTTGGAAAGTTTGCAAAACCCATTTTTTATAATGACAAGCCACTTCCCCGCAATATGTCTACGATTCCAAGCATGATGATCGTGGATACAAGAGAGTTTGAAGTAGAAAAAGAAAAGCTCAAACAAAATATCTTGACGATACAACGTGAAGGTGTCAAAAACGGTGCATTTCCTCATCCTTTTTTTGGAAGACTCACTTCCGAGGAATGGGGTAAGGGAATCTACAAGCACTTGGACCATCATCTGAAGCAATTTGGTGTTTAAGAAGTAAGGAAAAGGGCTGAACACATAGAGATAATGCACAGGATGAACTGAGGCAAGCTAGAAGAGGTTAGTTAGAAAATAAAAAGAAGTGGACACCCATCTGTAGGGTATCCACTTCTTTTTGGTTCCAACTTGCACGCTCAGAGAACGTCATCAGACGTATTTCAACTCAAATAGGGTATATTTCTCCATCTTATTTTCTGACAAGAGTCGGCTCGGCTGGCATAATTCCAGGTGTCGACTCTCTGATAATGGGTGCAGTCACAATATGCGAGACCTGATAAGGCTGTTCGGGGTTTTCCATTCGGGATAACAGCATTTCGGCTGCCTTAATCCCCATCTCGTTACTATAAATATGGACCGTCGTTAACGGAGGTTCAATAATTCTGGATTCAGGTGCATTATCGAATCCACATACCACAATATCCTGCGGAACCGTTACCTCTCTTAATTTGAAAGCTCTGATTAGATCCACCGCAATGAAGTCATTGGCACACACATATGCGGAAGGGAACGACTCCAGTGCAGCTACTCGCTCCCTTAGCCAACCAGGTTTGGAGAAGAACAGCTTATCATTGTCTGTAATGCAGTGGGCTGGATCGACCTGCAATCCCGATTCCAACATCGCCCGGTGGTATCCAGTCCATCGTTCGTTGAAGCTTTTACAGTGAGTGTAATCTCCTGCGAATCCGATACTTTTGTAGCCGCTATCAATTAATTTATTGGTTAACTGATAAGTGCTATGTTCATTCTCCATAAGAAGCAGATCCGCATGAAAATCCGGATAGCAGATGTTGGCTGCACAATCGATAAAGACCGTGGGAATTCCGAGCTCTGTGATGAGGCGGGTATATTCCAGGTTGAATAACTCGATGCAGATGATGCCGTCCACTTTGGAAATATCAAAATTGTTAGGTAGGGTAAGGGCTTCTTCATCAACTTCACGAACGATATGAATGGACAGATTATAACCCTCAGCACTAATTCTTTTCTCCAAACCGCTAATTAGCAGCGATCCAAAATGAGACGTATTCGGCAGGTTCTCTGTTAAGAGGGCGATATTGCCCGGCGTTTTGCTCAGGACATGCTCACTTTCCATATAAGCAAATTGTTTATATCTTAACTCAATGGCTTTCTTAATCACCCGACTCCGTGTTTCTTCCGGGATGTTTCCGCTATCATTCAGGGCTTTGGAAGCCGTATTTCGGGAGATGCCCAAAGCATCTGCGATATCCTGTATCGTTACTTTCTCTTTTGCCATGTCGTGCCTCACCTCTATTGGTCAATTGATCGTCCCAAGTGTTTTATAAGTCAAATGTATAATATATCGAAGCAAATAGCAATTGTAAATTTACAAATGCACAATTTATAATTGTTTTTGTCAATTTCGAATTTCGCATTCTTTATTTATTCGTCATTTAAGTTTACATCGTACACAGCCAATGCAGAAACCTTTGTTACAGGATGAAATACATTATATAACAGGCTTTTTTTGGATAATTATTCCGTTAAATCTACAATCAGAACACAGTTATGCATAAAAAGTGAAGCAAATGCACAATTATTTTTCACATTTTGTATTGACTAAATGATACATATCCTGATAAATTGTAAAATATCAAATAAGCAATTGTAAATATTGAAAGCCCTTTCTATGAGCAATTGTAAACTTTAATGATGAACGGGGGTCGTATGTTGGATAACACAGTAAACACAAATAAGAGGATGGGGAAGAGCCTCAAAGAGAGGAGTTCCATTTTTCATTCATTACAGCAGCTCAAAAAGAATTATTTCCTGTATGTATTGCTTGCGCCAGCTCTAATCCTGACACTGATCTTCAAATACATTCCGATGTATGGAGCCATCATCGCATTCAAGGACTTCAGTCCGATCAAGGGAATTATGGGCAGTGAGTGGGTGGGCTTGAAACATTTCGAGAAGTTTTTGGCTTCACCCAATTTTGATGTGATTTTTATGAATACGCTTAAGCTCAGCTTTTTGGGATTGATATTCAGTTTCCCGGTGCCGATTTTGCTGGCACTCATGCTGAATCAGGTACGCCAAGCTGGAGTGAAGAAGAACATTCAATTATTTCTGTATGCCCCAAATTTTATATCGGTTGTAGTCGTTGTGGGCATGCTGTTCATTTTCTTATCGCCGACGGGTCCTATTAATCAATTGACTACATGGATTACGGGTCAGCCGATCATGTTTATGTCCGAACCTGAATATTTCCGCTGGATCTACATCTTGTCCGATATCTGGACGGGGGCAGGCTGGGCCTCGATCATTTACGTTGCAGCACTAGCCAATGTTGATCCTGAGCTTCACAATGCAGCCAATCTGGACGGAGCAAACCTCCTTCAGCGTATTCGCCACATCGACCTTCCGACCATTCGTCCGATTATGGCCATTGTGTTTATCCTTGCAGCTGGGGGAATTATGTCCATCGGATTCGAAAAGGCATACCTGATGCAAACATCCATGAACCTGCCTTCATCCGAGATTATTGCCACCTATGTGTACAAGGTCGGATTGCAGTCCGGCGATTACGCCTATTCTGCGGCCGTAGGATTGTTTAACTCTGTCATTAACGTCATCCTGCTCGTTACCGTGAATCTGATTGTGAAGAAATTAAACGAAGGCGAAGGCCTTTATTAGAAAGGAGTATCACTCATGACTATCAAACCGACGGGGCTGGATCGTCTGATCCTCGCACTGAACGCCATCTTTCTCACCTGTGCTGTACTGGTTGTGGTCGTTCCTCTCATTTATATTGTTATCGCTTCCTTTATGGATCCAACCGTACTGCTTAATCAGGGACTGTCCTTCAATGTATCCGACTGGAGTCTGGATGGTTATCAGATGATTCTGTCCAATCCGGCCATGATTCGAGGCTTCGCGAATGCGGTGCTGTACTCGGTTTCGTTTGCTTTCGTGACCGTGGCGGTTTCCATCTGTGCAGGTTATGCCTTGTCTGAGGAAAGGCTGGCGGGAAGAGGATTTTTCATGGTCCTGTTTATCATTACGATGTTCTTCGGTGGTGGTCTCATTCCGACTTATCTGCTTGTGCGTAATCTCGGCATGCTGGATACCATATGGGCGATCATCATTCCCGGAGCGGTTAACGTGTGGAACATCATTCTCTCCAGAACTTTTTTCAAAGGTGTACCCAGGGAACTGAAAGAAGCAGCGAACGTGGACGGTGCTTCCGATATGAAGATTTTCTTTCAGATTGTCATTCCGCTATCCAAACCGATCATTTTTGTCCTTGCATTGTACGCGTTCGTCGGGCAGTGGAATTCTTATTTTGATGCCATGATTTATTTGGATAATCCCAATCTTCATCCCTTACAGCTCGTTCTGCGTTCCATTCTGATTCAGAACCAGGCTGCACCGGGCATGATCAGTGATCAGCTTGCCATGGCGGAGCTCAAACGGTTATCCGAGATGATTAAGTATTCTGCGATTGTCATTTCGAGTCTGCCGCTGATTATCATGTATCCGTTCTTTCAAAAGTACTTCGAAAAGGGTGTCATGGTAGGTTCACTCAAATAGTGAACAGCCTGAGATATCTTAAGTCAGATCCAACAATATAAAGTGGAGGTCACGTCATGAAAAAAGTGAAAAAGTCCAAAAGAGGCATTACATCGGTATCCCTTTCCATGTTGTCTGCTGTACTTCTGCTCACAGCCTGTGGTGGTGGAGGCGGCGGCGCAGCCAGTGAAGCCCAGTCTCCCGACGGGAAAGTGACACTGAATTTTATCACACAGAGCTCGCCGCTGGCTCCGGCCGATCCGAACGAGAAACTGATTAACAAGCGACTTGAGGAAAAGACCAATGTGCATATCAACTGGAAGAACTACACGAGTGATGTGTTTGCCGAAAAAAGAAATCTGGCGGTGGCCAGCGGGGATTTACCCGATGCCATTTTTGACGCAGGTTACGGAGATTATGATCTCCTGAAACTGGCCAAGGACGGGGCCATCATTCCGCTCGAAGACTTGATCGAACAATACATGCCCAATCTACAAAAGGTGCTGGAGGAAGCTCCGGAATACAAGAGCATGATCACGGCACCGGATGGACATATTTACTCTTTCCCATGGATCGAGGAACTGGGAAGCGGCAAGCAGCGGATACAAGCGGTGGATAATCTGCCTTGGATCAATGTGGAATGGCTGAATAAACTCGGACTGAAAATGCCGACGACGACCGAGGAATTGAAGGAAGTGCTAATCGCCTTCAAAACGCAAGATCCCAATGGAAATGGAAAAGCGGATGAAATTCCGTTGTCGTTCATTAACAAGCCGGGCGGAGAAGATCTGACTTTTCTCTTTGCCGCATTCGGACTTGGGGAGAACTGGGACCATACCGTGGTAACAAACGAGGGTAAGGTCGTCTTTACGGCAGCGGATGAAGGTTATAAGGAAGCTGTGAAATATATCCATGAGCTTGTCCAGGAAGGTCTTGTGGATGTGGAAGCCTATCAGCAGGATTGGAATACGTATCTGGCCAAAGGCAAGGACCATAAGTACGGCATGTATTTCACATGGGATAAGGCCAACATTACGGGAATGAATGACACGTATGATGTGTTGCCTCCGCTTGCCGGTCCGGATGGAGAGAGAAATGTTACGAGAACCAATGGGATCGGACTCGACAGAGGACGTATGGTTATCACGAGCAGCAATAAAAATCTGGAATCCACAGCGAAGTGGGTAGACCAGCTGTACGATCCGCTCCAATCGATCCAAAACAACTGGGGAACGTACGGGGATGAAACGCAGCAAAATATTTTTGAATTCGATGAAGCCAAGGGCATGCTGAAGCATCTGCCGCTAGAAGGGGCTGCGCCTGTCGAACTTAGACAAAAAACGAGCATTGCCGGACCACTGGCGATTCTCGACAGTTACTACGACAAATACACGACTAAACCAGAAGATGCTGCATGGCGCATGGAGCTTCTGGATCGGGTCATGGTTCCACATATGAAAGCGGAAAACGTCTATCCAAGCGTATTTTTCTCCATTGATGAGCTCGACCGACTGTCCACCATTGAAACCGACCTGTTCGCTTATGTACTGCGCATGCGCACGGAATGGTATCAAAACGGGAAAATCGAGCAGGAATGGGATGCCTATCTGAAAGAGCTGGAACGTCTTGGACTGCAGGAATGGCTTCAAATTAAACAAGCGGGATATGACCGCAATACAAAATAAAAAACGGTGTATTTCAAAGGAGAGAACCTACATGTCTACGATTTCAACAACCGATTACCGAGGTGCTTATCATTTCTCGCCGAATGAGAAGTGGATGAATGATCCCAATGGCATGGTATTTTTCAAAGGGGAGTATCACTTGTTCTATCAGCATCATCCGTTTGGCACAACATGGGGACCGATGCATTGGGGGCATGCCGTGACGAAAGATCTGTTCACCTGGGAAGAGCTTCCTGTGGCTATGGCGCCGGATGAACACGGCATGATCTTTTCAGGAAGTGCTGTAGTGGATTGGAATAATACTTCCGGCTTCTTTGATGAGGAACCAGGACTGGTGGCGATATTCACGCATCACCTGGAAGTGCCGAACGATAACCCGATTCAGCGGCAGAGCATTGCGTACAGCAAGGACAATGGCCGCACGTGGAACAAATATGAGGGCAATCCGGTACTGGAGCATGAGTCTTATGTCGATTTCCGTGATCCCAAGGTGTTCTGGCATGAGCAGAGCAAGGAATGGGTGATGATCATTGCCTGTGGTCAGACGGTATGCTTGTACCGTTCTCCTAATCTGAAAGATTGGACACTCGGCAGTGAATTCGGCACAGGCATCGGTTCACATGACGGCGTGTGGGAATGTCCTGATCTCTTCTCGCTGGCGGTGGATGGGGACCATGGGCATGAAAAATGGGTCATGCTTGTCAGTATCGGTGCAGATCCTGCGTTCAAGGAAGGCTCGCGAACGCAGTACTTTATCGGAGATTTTGATGGGTCGACGTTTGTTCCGGATGAAGCTTCCCGCACGGTTCGCTGGATTGACCATGGCCGGGACAACTACGCAGGAGTCAGTTGGTCCGACATTCCGGCAGAAGACGGCAGACGCCTGTTTATGGGCTGGATGAGCAACTGGATGTATGCCAACCAAACGCCAACCGAAGGTTATCGCGGCGCGATGACGATTGCTCGGGAGCTTACTTTGGAAACGATAGACGGTACAGTCACATTGGTTCAGCGCCCGGCCCGTGAGATGGAGCAAGCCCGGAAACCGATATTGACCCTGCACAACGTTTCTGTCCAAGAGGCGAGGAAACATCTTAGCACGCTGCAGCTGGTGAGCTATGAAGTCGATGCGCAATGGGAATCGGAGCAATCCGTTCAATTTACCTTGAGAAGCAGCGCCAGTCATCAAACGCTCGTTGGTACAGACGCGAATCAGCGTGAGGTGTACGTTGATCGCAGTCGATCAGGCATCGTTGATTTCCATGAACATTTCCTGGGACGTCACACCGCAAGTGTTCAGGGCGGGGTTCAACATTTGCGTATCTATGTGGATTCTTCTTCGGTTGAGGTATTTGCGAGTGACGGTCAGGCCGTTATTACTGACCTGATCTATCCGGATGCAGATGCTGCGCGAATTACGGTTGATGCTGATCAGGAAGACATGGTCTTCTCTGCTCTTCATATCTACGAATTGTCTCCCATTAAGGTGGAGGCCCATGAGAAATAAAGAGAAGGAGGGCAGGTAGATGCGTATAGGTGCCATTGAAGCGGGCGGAACGAAATTTGTATGCGGAATAGGCAACGAACAAGGACATATGGAGGAATGGTGCAGTTTTCCGACGGAGCATCCCGAGACTACACTCGCCAAGGTGAGTGACTATTTCAGAGATAAAGGGGTAGTGGCTATCGGCATTGGTTCCTTTGGTCCGATCGATCTGAAGCCGGATAGCCCTACTTATGGTTACGTTACCACAACTCCGAAGTCCGAATGGGAAAACTGCAATGTGGTGGGAATCTTGAAGCGTGAATTCCCTGTTCCCTTTGGGTGGGATACGGATGTAAATGCTGCTGCTCTGGGGGAAGTCACATGGGGAGCTGCGCAGGGCTTGGACAACTGTGTGTATTATACGATTGGTACAGGTGTTGGCGTTGGACTTATTGCTGGAGGAAAAAGAATACACGGATTGCTGCATCCAGAGGGTGGACACATCCGAACGAGGCGCCATCCGCAGGATCACTTTGCGGGCTTATGCAAGTATCATGGGGATTGCCTGGAGGGACTGGCTGCAGGGCCAGCCATCGAAGCCCGCTGGCAGAGACCCGGCAGCGAGCTACCGACGGACCACCTGGCATGGGAGATCGAATCCTTTTATATTGCCGAATCGATTACGACGTCCATCCTGCTGCATTCACCACAGAAGATCATCTTGGGCGGTGGAGTCATGCAGCAAATGCATCTGTTTCCCATGATTCGGGAACAGGTTGTACACAATCTCCATGGTTATGTGAACGTGCCTGAATTGCTGCAGTACATCGACCAATATATTGTTGCACCAGGATTGGGACAACACGCGGGTTTATACGGTGCACTAGCCTTGGGCATTGAAGCACTTAACCAAGTCAAGATTGATTCATCGGTATCATTGTAATCCACATGTTCGGGAAAGGACGGAGCAAATCGCTTAAAAGACTGATTCAGTTGTTTAAGGGAATGCACCGTCCTTTCTTTGTTTTTCTATATCACGCAGAGAAATGAGGGATATTCGTGAGATTCATTTTAAGGTCCATTAGCTGCGTCTTGTTATCTTGTGTCCTTGGTTCCACTTCTGTGGAAGCGTATTCAATAACTACTCATCTGGATAAGATTACGATGCAGCAGAGTACGGCATCATCCAAGAGTCCAGAATCTCAAACTCAACATACGGAGGCGGTTCCGATGAAAATGGACGTGTCCAGGGCAGTAACGAATTTGTCCGGTTGGATATTGCATGGTAAAGGCAATTTTGAAGATACAAATGAAGGACTTCATTTGATTTCCGAAGAGAAGGAGAATGTGACCATCCTATCGGACATGCGGGCCGAGGATTTTATTTATGAAGCGGATCTGTTAATCCAGGATATGAAGGCAGATGCCAGTCTTGTTTTCCGTTCCAATGATACGGGGTGGTCCTCCTATATGCTGCAAGTGGTTCCTCAGGCTGGTCTGATTCGTTTAAAAGATGCCAGTGGCAGGTCAGGTACATTGTTGGAAGAGTACTCGGTAACCGTGGAGTCTGGCGGCATTTATCATATGAAAGTAAAAGCGGTTGGCGAGAGGCTGCAGGTGTATTGGGATGGTGGGTACGACCCGGTGATTAATGTGAAAGACAGTGCGTATATATCAGGCAAGCTGGGGCTCCATGTGTGGGACGGATCAGGCTTGTTCCAAAATGTGAAGATCAGTACCATGAATGGAAATCTGGGTAATCCCGTTTACAGTGAAGGCGATTGGCAGCCGGATATCCAGGGATATCGGGGTAAAGGAAGTACGCAAGAGGAAACCCGGATCATATACGAGAAAACGGCTAAAGATTTTGTACTTGAGGGAGATGTATCTTTGGCCGATATGAGCTTCGCAGCTCTACTATTCAGGTCGAATACAGATGGGACAAAGGGATACAAAGCGGCACTTCGTAGAGAAGGGGAAGAGGTTCGGATACAGCTTCAAAAGGCGGATGGAACGATTCTTGCGAATTCGGATCGTACATACCCAAGTCAACCGGCAGCAAAGCACCATATCGAAGTGGTTGCCTCCGGTCGCCTGATTCAGGTGTATGTGGATGGATATGCAGCACCGGCTGTGGAGGTCACGGATTCTAGTTATGCCGAGGGATATGCCGGACTTGAAGTCGAACAGGGTGTCGCCTATTTTCAAGATACGTACATCACGGAAAATTCGATGTATTATACGGAAAAATACCGTCCCCAATATCATTACTCTCCGATTCGAGGGTCCGCAAGTGATCCGAACGGATTGGTTTATTACGAGGGGGAGTATCATTTATTTCACCAGGACGGAGGGACATGGGCCCATGCAGTCAGTACGGATCTTGTAAAATGGAAGCGTTTACCCATTGCACTGCCGTGGAATGATCTGGGTCATGTATGGTCGGGATCAGCGATTGCGGATCTGAACAACGCATCCGGCCTGTTCTCGGATTCCGGTGGTAAAGGTCTGATCGCATACTATACGTCGTACCATCCAGGTAAGCCTGGTGGCAATCAGCGTATTGGTCTCGCATACAGTACGGATCAAGGCCGGAATTGGCAGTACGCTGAAGACCATCCGATTGTGATTGAGAACCCTGGACAAAATGGCGAAGACCCGGGGAGTTGGGACTTTCGCGATCCGAAGGTCGTTCGGGATGAAGAGCACAACCGCTGGATCATGGTGGTATCTGGCGGGGACCATATCCGGTTTTTTACCTCAACGAATCTGCTTGATTGGACATTAACCGATAACTTCGGATATGGGGAATACATTCGCGGAGGGGTATGGGAGTGTCCCGACCTGATTCAGCTGCCTGTAGAGGGGACGAATGAGCGTAAGTGGGTGCTTATGATCAGTACCGGAGCCAATACGAAGACGCAAGGATCGGATGCGGAATACTTTGTAGGCGAGCTGACAGCGGAGGGGAAATTCGTGAACGACCATCCTGCCGGGAAAGTGCTGAAGACGGACTTCGGCAAGGAATTCTATGCGTCGATGTCATTTGCGAATATGCCGGATCAGCGGAAAGTGATGCTTGCGTGGATGACGAACTGGGATTATCCATTTGATTTCCCGACGAAACCTTGGAAAGGTCAATTGACTATTCCGAGAGAAATTTCTCTCCGAGCAACAGATGAGGGTGTACGTCTGGTACAAAAGCCTGTTATCGAACTGGAGACACTTCGGCAAAACCTGTACAGTGCGGAGCAGCTGGTGGTCGGGCCACGATCGCAGAATGTGCTCAAAGGTCTGAGTGCGGGTGCATACGAGATTGAAGCGGAAGTGGAAATTCCGGCAGGCAGTCCCGTTATGGAGTTTGGTTTTCACCTGCGTCAAAGGGAAGGGCAACAAACAACCGTGGGCTACAAGACGGAGAAAGAGACGATGTTCGTGGATCGCACTGCTTCGGGAGACGTGGGTTTCTCGGGCTTATTTACAAAAGTACACGAAGCTGCGCTACAACCTGAAAACGGGAGGATCAAGCTGCGAATATTTGTTGATGAAGCTTCTGTTGAAGTGTTTGGCAATGAGGGCAGAATGGTTTTCTCAGATGTCATTTTTCCGGATCCGGCTGGAAGGTCGATGGCGTTCTACAGCCTTGGTGGAGATGTGAAAGTGATCTCAATGAATGTATATGCCTTGGATAATATCTGGAGAGAAGGTATGTCCTCCGCTCCGAAGATTATTGCAGATACGCAGATAAGATTAGCGAATGTGGGTCATACCGAAACCCTCTACGCTTCGGCTGAAGGTGGACCAGGAAAAGGTGCCCAACCGCTGAAATGGACCGTGAGTAATCCTAAAGTGGTGAAAATCGTTGATTCTGGCAAAACACATGCTGCGATTCGTGCTGTAGGCAAGGGGGAAGCTTGGGTGACGGCTTCCATGGCTAATGGCAAAGCTACTGCCAAAATACCGATTACGGTAACGGATGGCGTATTCCACACGAATTTATCCGGCTGGCAAAAGGATCGACCGTCTGCCCAGTGGGTTGTTTCGGACCATGGCATACAGGGCAGTGACCGCAGTGATTCACAGTATATCGCGCAAGAGACTGCGGGAGACTTCCGATATGAGGCTGACTTGCAGCTGGATGCTGATGGGGGAGCAGGTTCCATTCTGTTTCGGGCAAGCGAGGATGGACGAAGTGGTTATTATCTGAATATTGATCCCAACCTGAAGGCGATTCGCCTGTTTTATAAAGTGGACGGAAAGTTCGAGAATCGGCAGGTACTTGCCCGCATTCCAAAATTCATTCGGGGTGATCAGACTTACCATATCCAGATTCAGGCGAAGGGAACTCGTATTCAGGTGGATCTGGACGGTGAACGGATCATGGATGTTCAGGATGGCACGTTTGCCGAGGGACACTTCGGTGTTCATACGTTTGGAGGCAGTGCGTCTTTCCAGCATGTGAATGCAGTTGACATGAAAAAAGCAGTTCTGGAGACCGTGATCATTCGGAGTGCAGAGCTTCCTGTGGCCCTACAAGCGATGCAATCCCAAGCAGGCGAGGTTGTGAATGTTGGTACCGAAAAGGATGGTGAAGAATCAAGTTATACTTGGATACTGGTGCCTACCGGTGATGATTCCGGTTCTTACTCCATCCGTACCGTCAGCGGGGTATCATTGGATTGGGATGTCGGTCAGAATCGTATACAACTCTATCCATATCTCGGGTATCCCAATCAACGCTGGAACATTTCCAAAAACGATGATGGGACGGTAAGCATTAGAAGTGTGCACAACGGGAGTGCACTCCGTGTATCGGAAGATGGGACCAAGCTGGTGATGGATCAAGTCAACCCTGAAGATGAGTATCAAAAATGGACTTTGGAAAACAAAGTGCAATAACCGTGGCGTGGTGTTCTAGAGAGTTAAAGGTCACAGAATTAATGACTTGTAATGTTGATCTGCGCCTTCATCATTTGAATAAGTCATGTGGAAGAGGACTGCACGTTAAGTGTAGTCCTCTAACTGTAAAGTCTGGCGTTTGTAGTGTAGCTATAATGGTATGGGAGCTCTACGGTTATTTCTTAAATATCTAGTGATCGAATCAATTGATGCAAGTAGTAGAGACCCGTCATCTGATGTTTAATTGTATTGTTCAGGTGATTTCGTATCCTTTCTGCAACATTAATTCCCTGCTCGAGGTTTTGGATTTCTAAACATGCAATTGATTGTTTTAATTTTACGGTCTCCTCAGAATAAACGGAACTTTGCAATATCTGGATCATCTTAATCTTAAGCAGGTGCGATTCATTATACAGACGGTATTTGTTATCAGTGTCACGTTCAGTAGTGAACAGACCGCTTTTCTCCCAGTAACGGATCGCTGATTTAGGGACCCCTGTCCGTCTAGAGACCTCGTGGATGCGGAAACGCTGATTGAAGTCGTAAGCTTGGCTTCCGTCGGCATATGAATTCAACTCCTCTACCAGTTGATCTAAACTTGCTTTTTCCTCATACAGTTTGACCTCCCTTTCCCTAACGACCCACAATACTTCCTCCAACTCATTTCTTTGGAGAGCATGCATCACCACGGTTGTTACTTCCATTCCGAAAGCAGGCGCCATAGCCTGAATACAGGCCAGATAGACCTCATGCCGTTCCGTATACATGCGATATCCATTGGCAGAACGCTCAGCAGGAGGGATTAGCTCCTTCGCTTCGTAGTTTCTCAAAGTGTTAGCGCTTATCATAAATTTATTCGCCAGTTTTTTGGGTCCCATTTTTGTGTTATCCCGCCTTTCAGGAAGAAACATTAAACCTATTGTAACGTTTATCTGTATTTTTGTTGATTTTATTTGTCCATTTCGAAGAAAACATTCCAATTGGCTTATATGTTGTATGATGAAGTCAAACTCAACTCAAGGAGGAATAAGAATGACACTTCATCCAGTATTCCGTTACGACATGACAATCGAAGAGCTTGCCCAAGTGGGCAATCAGTATATTGAATCGGCATGGAAGCCTTTGTACGACTCGTTACACGACCAACTCATGGTCGCTTTTCGTGAGATCGAGGATGCTGCCTATGGCCTGTATTTAGATCAGCTGATGCCTGTGATTTTTGATAGCCTTGAGGAGGCCGGCTTTGAAGTAATGGAACCCCTTGAGGACCATGATTTTGTTATCGGAAAATGTCTACTATTTCGAAATTCGCTTGAAAAGTGGGGATCAGAGGACAACAGGTCCAGGTTATTTTGGAATGTTGTACGCAGCAAAGAAAGTCAACAACCTATTGGGACTTTATTAACGGAAATTCCTCATTCTCATCTGAAGTTTGAGATTCCTACAGCGCCTGTACTCTTTTCGTTGAGGGAAATTGAGAGGGAACAGATCGTGCAAGGAATCCGACTTATCAAGGGATAGATAGAGGGGGTAAGGAAAGAAGCCAATATCGGCATATAATGATCCTTTGGAAGGTGGGTAAATGGGAACGATGTACGGAAAAATCGAACTGGTGAGCGGTAGGTGGAAGTTAAGTGGAGTCCATCCACATGTCTCCATTCGCTTGAAGCAGCTATTTCCACGCATAGCAATGAAACAAGTGGGCACTTTTTGGTTTTCAAACAGATCGAATATTTGTGTGGATCTTGCCTGGTTTATTCAGCGATATCCGATGGAGATAAGTTCGGAAGACAGAGCTAAACTTTTGCGTGGTCACGATAAGTTCTTTGAGACAAAAGCGTATCTGGAACAGATACTCACTCCTGATTATGATCCCATTCTGCGCCCGGGACTGAAACCTGGACAGAAGATTCGCCATTATCAATCGCAGGCAATCGATCTGTGTTTAGAACGTCGATCTCTACTCCTCGGTGATGATCTGGGTCTTGGAAAAACGTACACAGCGGCTGGCATGTTGCTGGAACCGGACACCCATCCTGCTGCTGTTGTCGTTCAGGCCCATCTTCAAAACCAATGGAAAGAGAAGATTGAATCATTCACCGAACTTATTGTTCATAAAATCGAAAGAACGCGACCGTATTCGATCCCTGATGCAGATGTGTATTTGTTCAAATATAGTCAGCTTGCCGGTTGGAAGAACTTCTTTGCAGATGGCCACTTCCAATGTGTCATTTATGACGAAATTCAAGAACTTCGAACCGGTCTCACAAGTAATAAAGGCGAGGCCGCGAAAATTTTGTCCGATGGAACAGAATTTCGGTTGGGTCTTTCGGCAACACCGATTTACAACTACGGTACCGAGATCTGGAATGTCTTACAATTTCTCGACCCCAACCTATTGGGAACCTATTCAGAGTTTATTCGGGAATGGTGCCACAGTGATCGGAAAGTTCATGACCCGGTTGTGCTAGGCAGTTTCCTACGTGAGCAGAATGTCATGCTCCGGCGGACGAAAAGTGAGGTTGGCCAACAATTGCCCCCGATCAACCAGATCGTTAAAGTGGTAGAGCCCGATCTACTTAAGTTAAAAACGATAAAAGCTCAAGCAAAACAACTTGCCTTAAGAGCTTCCCAAGGGACATATCTGGAGCGTGGTTCAGCAGCACGTGAACTGGAGCTTTTGATGAGACAGACAACGGGTGTGGCTAAGGCAGCGGGTATTGCCCAATATGCCAAGCGTTTGTTAGAAGCAGGAGTGCCCCTGCTTCTTGTCGGATGGCATCGGGATGTTTATGAAATATGGCTTAAGGAATTGACAAACTATTGTCCAGCTATGTATACAGGCAGTGAGTCGGATATACAGAAGACTGAATCCGTCAGGCGGTTTGTTCAAGGGGAAACGAATGTATTCATATTATCGTTGCGTAGTGGTGCAGGGTTGGACGGTTTGCAGTACCGCTGTTCAACTATATTGTTCGGAGAGTTGGATTGGTCGCCTAAGGTACACGAGCAAATCATTGGTCGATTAAACAGGGAAGGACAAAAGGAGAAAATCACAGTAGTCTACTTAAATTCAGAGGAAGGTTCTGATCCCGTCATGCTAGACGTTTTAGGTCTCAAGCAATCACAATCGGACAAGATAATCGACCCTCACGACATATCGATTACAAAGCCAATTCAGAATCTTAACAAGACCCAATCGCTTATCAATCAAGTCCTATAAAGGAATTGTGACTTTCGTAAGGGGCAGGTTAGTGCAGCAGTTTATAGGTTATACACGGGAAACGATAGAATAATAGAACTAAGAAAGCAGCCGGTCAAAGTGATCAGCTGCTTTTGTTCAACTAACGGGCAGGTTAACGTAAAAAGAAATTCACTTCTTCGATTGCAAACTTTTCCCTGTAATAAACGTTTCTGTTAAGATGATTCTTACTAGGGGTTCTTTTATAGAAAGCACCGATCTAAAGGAGATTACAACAAGGCATTTTTAAATCCCCAGGGAGAGGATTGGGAACCAACGAAATGAAAGATAACAAACATCCTGTTCAAGATTTTCGATTTATTTTAACTTTGCTAGTGGTTACGTTATGTTGTTTAGGTGTTGCGATGTATTTACGTATCAAATCTGATACGAATATGTATCAATTCTTAACCTGGGATATGTTCCTGGCATGGGTACCATATATTATCTCATCATGCATTAGATACATATTCAATAAGAAATTAACGAAAACGAGTCTGATCTGGTTGGTGCCGATAAGTGCGGCTTGGCTATTTTTTTTGCCTAATTCGGCATACCTTTATACTGAAATCCTGCATTCATTCAGATATTTCAATGCTCAAGAAGGAACACAATTTTGGATCCATATTGATTTTTGGTATAACCTCACCCTAACGTTCGCTGTAGCCATACTAGGCTTACTTCTCTCGACGTGCTCAATCATTCAAATACATGGTGTGTTAAACAAGTTATTCAGTAAGTACATTAACATGATGGTTATTGGCGTTATTTTAATGTTGAGTAGTTTGGGTGTATACATTGGGAGATTTAATCGGTGGAATTCATGGGATGTATTGTCCAGGCCTTGGCAAATTGTTATGGATATCGTGCATGATCTTGTTGCAAGGAACAACATGGTTATTGAATTTGTGACTATTGTATTTTTAATACAAATATTTGCATACATTATTGTATCCTTGTTGACTGCAAGGTCCAGTAGAGAATGAATATTGCTCTTTAATTCACTAAGCTAACGGTAGGTTAGGGTGAAGGTGTGATAAGATAAATTGAATATATTTACAATAGTAGGGGGTGTATCATGCGAGTTCGTTTGGCAACATCGGAGGATATCCCTCAGCTTGTACAAATGCGTTGGGATTTTTCGGAAGAAGAGCATGCTAATAATGTCGTTACATTTGAGGAATTTAACCAGATATGTAGTGAGTTTTTGCTAAAAGCAATCCAAAGCGGAGACTGGTATATTTGGATTGCAGAAAGTGGTGGAAGTCTTGTATCACATATGTACCTGCAGCTAATACATAAAGTTCCGCGTCCAGGAAAATCTTCAGACCCTTATTACGGTTACGTTACCAATGTTTATACTCTTCCGGCTTTCAGAAACTTAGGTATCGGGTCAAAAATCCATAATGCTATGGAAAATTGGTCAAAAGAGAATGAGGTCGAGTTTCTCATTCTTTGGCCAAGCAGCGAGAGCGTTGAATTCTATTCAAGAAATGGTTTTTCTCAGAGTAAAGAAGCGCTAGAAAAGCACTGGGACTGAGCAGCAAGTATTTGATCTTCGTAGAGACAGAATGCATTAACGTATCATGAGGCAGATGGACTCAAAATTAAGAAAGCTGCTGACCAGTGTAATCGGCTGCTTTTTCTACTCAACTTGCATGAATTATTAAGATGATAAAGCACTGGATAAAGGTGATGCTGTCTTTACGATCCGTTTCGTTTTGAATTAGCGAGTTCAGGAGGGCAATCCTGTGAGAATATTTAAGAGGTTAAACTTTTGATTGACTATCGTTGCTATTGTCGTTGTCCTGTATAAAATTATGGGGAAAGATGATAAAAACTTATTGTTATTTTTTACGAGTCCCCCTTTTTGGATAATTGAATCCTACGATTTTAAAGTTTCATTCACGCTACTCTATTTACTTCGTATAATATTTTGGTTTGTGATTGGATTAGTCCTGGATTTTGGAACATCTAAATTGAAAAGAATTTAACTCCTGTCATTTTTAAACTAACGTAGAAACGTTAATTCAAGACGGCCAGGAACAGTTTTTTCGTTGGCAACTGCTCTTTTTCTCTAAGCTAACAGGAAATGTTAAATATATGGTAGTATGACTTCGAGAACTACTTGTTTTGGTTTACTAGGGTGTCACCTTAATGTCAAGAGAGGAGTCCTGTTATGGAGCGTAAAGGAATAAGGGATATAATTGAAAATTATCTTGAAGCATACAATTCATATGAAATTGAAAGAATGGTTGAACTTTTGCATATGGACATCATATTCAGAAATATTTCCAATGGAGAAACGACAATAGAAACCAGAGGAATACAAGCATTTAGGGAGTTGGCAGAACAGTCCGCAACGATGTTCTCCAGCCGTCGCCAGACAATTACCGAATACAATGTTATAAGGGATGACAAGGTAGAGGTTGGAATCCATTACGAGGGTATCTTAGCTGTGGATCTACCCAATGGATTAAAGAGTGGGGATAAGCTGGAGTTAAAAGGTAACTCAACGTTTAAGATAAGGGAAGGAAAACTCTCGTTAGTTGAAGATTACAGTTGAGCCACGTTTGTTCAACTAACGGGCAGGTTAGTTGAATTAACAAGGACATAATTTTAAAATCACCTCAGGATCATTGGGTATAATTCGGAAGCTTTTCAGGCAGGGTATGCATGTGAATCAACTCGCGAATTCCTACTGTCTATCCCATGGCAGCATGAAGAAGATTGTTTATAAAACGCAGGCATAACAAAAGGCTCATGTTGGATAAAACCAACACGGGCCTTTTGTTATGTAAAAAATGATTATATAAATACTCTGCCTATAAAGGATGCGATATTCACCTCATACTGTTGCTAGGAAAGAATTATGGAAGAATCAGTAATATCGTTGATTGAGAGTATAGGAATCGGAGGAGTTGCAAAATGGATTGCGTTAATCATGAAGTAAATAAGTTAAATGTTACCGCTAGACTATGCGGTATGGAGGAGAAGTTCATTATCAATAATATTTATCCTCTTTATCTGCATGATTTGTCTGAAGTATGGGAACACAAAATCAATCGTTATGGGGTGTTTGAGAATGATGATACCCGAACTTCGATGGAACAGAATCGCGTGTTTGATATTTGGTGGGAACACCCGAACATATTATTCCCTTATCTGATCACAGTGGATGATATACCTGCAGGGCTTGCTTTTGTGGCTACTTCCCCTTTCATACCCTGTCCTCACTATATCGATTATTACATGAATGAGTTCTTCCTATTACGTAATTATCGAGGAAAGGGTGTTGGAGAAGAAGCGGTGCGACAGATTATTGGAAAGATGCCAGGGCAATGGGAATTACAAACAAATCCCACCGAACGAAACGAACGTGCGAAACGTTTCTGGCGAAAAACACTTAACACATGTACCAACGGGAAATACTCCGAAGAACTTCGTTATCATCCTGAAGATGGAGAAAAGCTAGTCTTTCGCTTCAGCACGAGTTCTGAATAAGTGAGTAATTAGAGAGGTTGTTCCTTATTCATAGGTTAGGTATAAACAAGGTTATCTGATATTCGTTGAACTAAAGGGTGGATTACACATATTTTTGAGTAGACAACCACAGCCTGCTCTTTCTATTTGAACCAACGGAAAAACGTTAGCGTAATAGAACTAAGAAAGCAGCCGGTCAAAGTGATCAGCTGCTTTTGTTCAAATAACGGGCAGGTTAGTTTTAATTTGTGTCAAGGAGAAACGTATCCATTAATAGGGAATTTTGAGTAAAAGGACATTTTCTTCATTTAACGAAAAATACCCTTAACTACTTTGAAACGTGAGTTTTAATGTTTTTAAGTGTAACTATATTCCTAAAAACTCGAATTATGAAATGAAAATTTGTCGGATTTGTTGTATATAAATATGAAAGCGCTTCCCTTAAAATGAAATCAAGCATATATAAGGCTGAGAGGCAGCGATAACAGCCGGCATTGACCGAACGGAAAAGATATGTGGTTGTTTAAATAATTTGAGTGTGAGGAGAATGTACAATGGCAATGATTCGATGCAATTATTTCTCGGAAACGTTAGGACTTAGCACGTCAATGACCGTTATTGTACCTCAGGCAACCAAGGGGCAAATCGGGATGAAAGGCGTCGCTATCCGGGAACGGCATCCCGTCCTCTGGCTGCTGCATGGCGGCTCTGATGACGATACGATTTGGTTAAGACGTACATCGATTGAACGCTATGTTTCCGAGCTGGGCCTTGCTGTCGTGATGCCTCAAGTCCAATTAAGCTTTTACACGGATATGGCGTACGGAGGAAAGTACGGCACCTTCCTGATGGAAGAACTGCCCCAGATTGCCCGGTCCTTGTTTCCGCTATCAGACGCTCGCGAGGAAAATTACGTCGCTGGGTTATCGATGGGTGGTTACGGCGCATTCAAATGGGCGCTAAGCAAACCTGATATGTTCGCTGCGGCCGCTGGACTTTCGACGGGTAATTTCCCGTTTTGGAGCCCGGGGCCGGACGGCGAGTTTCCTCCGTTTCTGCGTCTCGCATTCGGAGACGGACCACATGCGGGAACAGATAACGATCTTTACCATCTGATTCAATCCAATGATCGCACAGCTGGACCCAAACCCGCGTTTTACCAAGCTTGCGGTACGAATGATTTCCTATACGATCTAAATATTGAACTGAAGGAAGCGTTTGAGCGATCTTCCCTGGATTACACTTACGCTGAAGAGCCAGGTGTACACGATTGGGCATTCTGGGATAAAACGATTCAAGACGTGTTGAAATGGCTTCCTTTAGATCGTGTATGACATGTACGGTGAATTATCAAAAGTAAAAAAATCCAAATCCAGATTGTCCCGTCGGAAAACAATTGTAAAAAACGATTGAGCCTATTTTTTTTGCCCAGTCAGCTTTAGAAAAGGTCCTTCAGGGAGTTACTATAGAAGATGTTGTTAACAATATTAATAATGTTTCGAGTTAGGTACGTTGGCTAACACAAAACAAAAGCAGTCAATCTGATGGTTGACTGCTTTTGTTTATTGACCGGGGTGCGATTTATATTAAAGCTCAGTCAGTAAGGTAACTATGTGTAATAAAAAATATGTAGATTACGGTAATTGCAATTTACCGTCACGTAATGTAAAATCACTTGATGGAAAAAACATGAAGGGGTGGGAGTATGAGGTGGAAACAGAAGACTTACATTCAGTCGACTTGCGTAATTTCATATTTCCATTCCATTAGAACACTAAAGCATTTATTGCTTTAGTGTTTTTATTTTATGGGGGTGTAATCATTGTCAAGGTACAAAAGGGTTCTCGTTAAACTCAGTGGTGGTGCAGTAGCAGGAAACTCTGAATTTGGTTTTGAGCCAGAAAGGTTAGAGTATATTGCGGATGAAATTATGTCAGTAGTGAATTTAGGCGTTGAAGTATCGTTAGTTATAGGTGGGGGTAACATTTTCAGAGGGAATATGGCGGAAAGCTGGGGGATCGAAAGGGCAGAAGCTGATAACATTGGGACGCTTGCGACTGTAGTAAATAGTTTAATGCTTCGTGGAGTTCTTAAAGCCAAGACCCAAAAGGAAGTACGTGTAATGACGGCAATACCTATTACTTCAGTTGCAGAACCATACATCCGTCTGAGAGCAATCCACCATCTAGAAAAAGGCTATCTTGTAATTTTTGCAGGGGGGAATGGTCAACCATACGTTACAACAGACTATCCTTCAGTACAAAGAGCCATTGAGGTTCATTGTGACGCTTTGTTAGTTGCGAAGCAAGGTGTTGACGGTGTTCTTAATGCAGATCCTAAATTGGATAAAGATGCAAGGAAATTTCGTTCGCTTCATTACAACGACGTTTTAAAACAAAACTTAAAGGTAATGGACCAATCCGCTTTCATTTTAGCAAGAGACTACAATCTGCCAATGCATGTGTTTAACTTCGATAAACCAGGTTCGATGAAAGAAATTTGTGAAGGTAAGAATAACGGTACGATAATTAGTGGCGAATCCGTTTTAGAGTTGGAATGAAATATGTTAGAAATAATACTCTTCCTTGATTTTAGCGGAACGATAGTTCCATAAAAGAAAGGTATAAACACAAACCCACTACGCCATAGGAGTGGATTTGTGTTTATACTGATATGTAATCTTGTTCCATGGGGAGTCGCTAATTTGGCAGCTTTTTTGAGTGGGTTGAATTTATTAAAGACCTCCGCATGAGCAAACCAGCAAAAACAAGGTTGAATTTTAGGGCTTAATGGATTAAATGTAACAAAGTTATCTAGCAGACAATTCATACGACAAAAAAGAAAGACTGAATGTTCAAGCCAACATTCGGTCTTTCTTTTTTTGTCAGTGCACTTCATCAGCGTCCATAATTCAAAGTAAGCTCTTTACGTGCTGAAATCAGATCATCACGATGTTTATTTTTTATTGCTGATGCCAATTTTCATTCACTTGTAGATTTTCCTTTCCTGGAGCGGAATACATTCATGGTAAGCGGCAGAGAAGCCAGAAGCATGACTGCCCCAAAAATATAAGGAAGGTTAATGTTTGAATCAAATAAAGAACCTGCAATAAGCGGGCCAAATATGGTTCCAAGACTGGAATATGTGGTATTCAGACCTGATGCATACCCTTGTCGATCTCCTGCGTTTTTGGATATTAGCGTACTGACGGAAGGTCGCAAAAAAGAATTAAATGCAAAGAATAATGCAGAAGCGAATAAAAGAAAAGCAAGGTTAACTTTAATCAGCATTAACATTAAAGCGATAGGCGCGATAATCAAAGATAGTCTAATTAACTTGATCTCACCCATCCGTTTCACAAACCAATCAAGCAACCAAACTTGAATAACAATACCGATTATGGCCCCTAGCGTAATAATGATAGAGATTGTAGCAGCATCAAACCCGTATTTTTTCTCTACGAAAAGGGCAAATACCGTCTCATAACTCATGAGGCCGAAGGTCATAACGAGAAGCAGAAGTAAGTACTTGAAATAGGGAACTTTAAAGGAACTCAAAACTTTTTTTCCAAAGTGATTTCCATCCGGATTGCGTAAAGAGCGCGTTCTTTTCTCAGGCGCAAGTGTCTCGGGCAATAGGAGTGTTAGCAGCGTAGCGACCAATCCAAGACCAGCCGCACAGAAATAAGGCATACGAATGCCCATTTCGGCAATGAGACCACCAAGACCGGGTCCAAGTACCATTCCCAAATTCATGGCTGCTCCAAAATACCCCATACCCTTAGCTCGCGTTTCGTGAGTTGTAATATCGGCCACATAGGCCAAGTTCGATGGAATCATTAAACCTAAGCTGATTCCACCAATAAAGCGAGCGACATAAAGCAGAGGCAATGAAGTCGAAAGCGCAAATATGACATCCGCAACGACAGAAAGAAACATGCCGGCCATGATTAACTTTTTGCGTCCAAATCGATCAGATAATTGCCCTCCCAGAGGTGAAAATAAGAATTGAGCTGCCCCAAATGCAGCGACCAGAAAACCAGCGACAGTTCCGCCTGCATGGAATAGCTTCAAATAATCAGGCAATATTGGAATAAGCATTCCTTGACCCAATAAAGCTATAAATAGATTTAACATTAAAATGAAGAGTGGGAAGCGAACCGACTTTGATAACATAAAATGAGCTCCTTTGTTTACATTGTGTCAACCTTTACACGATGTAAACATCTTAATACGCAGGTGGAGGATTTGTAAATCGCATTTTATAAAAATATCTCAACGATTCAACGACTTGTTGAGCGTCTAACCATATTACCAAGTGATCAGCTGATCAGAGTACAGCTGAATTGGAGAAGTATGTTGTAATAACGCTGAATAGAAAATAGCCAATCATTTATATGGTTGGCTAGTTCTTCGTATATCACATCAAGAACCTCGTGAGGATCACCGAGGTGATAATGAATGATGCTTTGCTCTTTGTGGCCCATAGTATTTCTTTCGTGCAAATCTCTCTAATCTTTTCATAGAATTAAGTTTGTAACATTCCAGCTTTCAATCTTCAATTTTTAGAAAACGGAGATTTGATTTTAAAGAATTCCTTATATGTCATTGGTTTTCGGCCAATCAGACGTTCAAGATCCCCAGACGTCTCCGAGAATTCTCCAGTGTTGACTCCACGCACCCAACCTAATAAGAAATCAGTCATAAGAACAGGCATGCCATTCGCTACCATAGTGTCTATATATTCCTTTTCGCTAATTACCTCATAAGGGATAGTTACCTGACTAATCTCCGAGAGGGCTTCAGCGATGTCTGCAAAAGAGCTTCCCTCACTGCCACTTAAAGTATATGACTTATTTTCGTGTCCGTTTTGAGTGAGAACGGCTACGTTGGCTGCCGCCAAATCCTCCAGAGATGCAGCGGCTACTTTACCGGAACCCGCTGGTACTCGTACGCCGACTTTAAGCGCATCTCCGAAATACGAATGCATGACTTCAAGATACGGTGGATTGTGCAGTATGGTATAGGCTAATCCAGATGCTTTAAGTGTTTGTTCGGCAAATAAGTCTGACATCGATACTTCGGGCAAAATAAGATTTGAATTTTCTCTTCGCATGATCGACGTGAAAATCACGTGTTTGACACCAGCCTGTTTTGCAGCTGCGATGACGTTGAAATGTTGCGTATTGCGGTCGGTAAATGCTTGCGCGGAAATAAGCATAACTTTTTCAACACCATTAAAAGCTCGCAGAAGTGAGTCATAATCAAAATAGTCTCCCTGGTGAGCTTCTATACCTTCTTGAACAAACTTTTTGATTTTCTCGGATTCCGGATCACGTACCAATACAGCGATCTGATTGGACGGAACCTTTTTAAGAAGAAGCTCTAGAGTCCTGCTGCCGAGATTACCTGTTGCTCCAGTAATCAGTATTTTACCCATATTAATAACCCCTTTGTACTTTTATTTATGCTTTAATCTATAACAAGAAACCAATCACAACTTTCCGAATCGTTCACCAGTTTTATGACCATATGCTTGACTGAAAGTCCTTGTTTCACATTTTTGTTCTCCAATGAAGGTGAACTGGGTATGATATTATTTTAATGTAACTATTTTTGTTACATTAAAATCAAAAAAAATTATTAACTTACTGTACAAGGGATGATCCTAATCTTTAAAAAACTTATCGTCTTACATTCGTCAATGCACTTCCCCATTCACCGATTGGTTCAAGCCAGCTAACGATTCTATCATCAATAAGGTTGGTAAGTGCACCTTCATACTCAGCACGATAAGGTTTAGTAAGTTCGTGTTGAACCCAACTTTCTCTTGTTCCCTGCCAGATCTCATAGATGACAAGATCATCAGAATGATCCAGATCATCGGAGACGATCGCATTGACAAAGGCAGGTTCACTCTTGAAGTTACTAATCATTGCAAATAGACTTTCACGGAAAGCTTCTTTCTTACCAGGCTTAATTTTAAAACGTATATTGAGTATGATTTGCTTGTTATTTGTTGACATCACTACACACTCCTTTAATTAACCCTTTGATTTTCTTCATGGCCACAAGTCTCATTATGTACGATGTATCACTTTTAAAATAGTACGTACTTTTTGGTGATATAGTAACCAAATAGTGATAATTGTGATGAAGTAAAGAATAAATTGATTTTTAAAATTACTTTATTCCACATTTAATCTGCGATATTCATCCTTGTTCAATGCCTTCTCTGCATAATCCTGACCCCAATCACAAAGCGCGCGCAAAGTGGGTTCAAGTGACATACCCATTTCGGATATTGCATATTCCACTTTTGGTGGTACCTGATTGAACATTGTTCTTATAATCAAATGATTACTCTCCAACTCCCGCAACGACTGTACTAACATTTTCTGAGAGATTGATGGGATGAGCCTTTTCAATTCACCAGTCCGTTTAGGACCTTTTATTAAGTAATATAGAATAAGAGGTCTCCACTTTCCGCCAATGACATCTAAGGTTATTTCCAGATCACAATAAAAAGTTTTCAATTGAGAAACACCATCCTCATTTAATTTTTAATTATTATATTACATATGTTGATTCAATCCACCTATCTTGCCGTATATTCTGTCTGTCTAACGGAAAACGATAACTCAATCATGCAAAGAAAGCAGCTGATCCATGTGATCCGCTGCTTTTCTTAATTTGAGGGGAGGATACCTTACCCACAATCATAAGTCTAACTTATTCCCAAATTGATTCCCGAATTCTTGCTTAATGATTGGTAGTTATGGCGCGATTTCTTTAGATCTGAATAATCACGTTTCCCTTTTTGCGTTCGGTCTCTACGTACTTGTGAGCATCAGGCAGACACTCCAAAGGAAATCGACGATCGATTACAGCCTTCAGAGTGCCATTGTTAGTGAGCTCCATAAGAAATTTCAAATTCGCTTTGTTTTGCATGAGACCTGCAGTGGCGAAGATAGCCCGTTTGCCTTTGAACAAAGATGTCCACATCATCTGAATCAGGGTAGACAACCGAGGTTCGGTAGTCAGATACATTCCCGCGGCTGTAAGCACACGCTTGCATTCCATGAAAGAGCGTTTGCCTACAGCATCAAAAACAATATCATAAGCCTTATCCGACTTCGTAAAATCCTCCCGGGTATAATCTATAACGAAGTCTGCCCCTGCATTCCTTACCAGACTTTCGTTCAATTTGGAACAAACACCGGTTACCTCAGCACCAAAAAATTTGGCTAATTGCACGGCATAAATACCGACGGCGCCTGAGGCGCCATTAATCAGCACTTTCTGTCGTTTTCGCAATTTTGCCTGATCTCTTAAAAATGTTAACGCAGTAGTACCCCCGTCACAAATGCCGACGGCTTCTTCAAAGGTAATATTGGCGGGAATAAGTGCAAGAGGGCTATCTTCTGAGATACACATATATTCAGCGTAAGTACCGAAATCCTTGACACTCATTCCCAAAATGCGGTCTCCTGGCTTAAAATGCTGTACTTCCTTGCCGACCGCTTCGATCACTCCAGCAAATTCAGTTCCTCCTATTTCAAATTTTGGCTTGGACAACCCGTATAACAGTTTAATCATAAACGGATCACCTTTGCGGAACGCGCAGTTCGATGGTCCTACTGTGGTAGCTTGAATACGTACGAGCAGTTCCTTGCTTTTAGGCGATGGTTTCGCGATTTCTTGCAATACAATCACGTCCGGTGGACCGTACGAAATTTGAACCATAGCTCTCATGGTAACCCTCCTAACGGTAATTTACGGTAATAGACATTTACATGATGCTCTTGACGTAAGAAAATGGATAGGGAAAGTAAAGACAGAGAAAGAGGTGAAGACCAGAGACAATGAAAGACATCCTGTACAAATACCTGTCAAAATGGACTTCTCTTGATCAGAAAGATCAGCAAGCCATAGTGAACGAAATCCATGTGGAAGAGTACCCCAAAGGTACCGTGCTCTTTAATCAAGGAGATAACCCGACAGCGTGCTATTTCATCTTAAAAGGCTGTGTAAGAAAGTATTCAATTGATGAGGGGGGCAGAGAGGTCACCTCAAATTTCTTTACCGAAGAGCAAGCCATCGCGATGTTTAATCATCATAAAACAGACAAGTCTTCCGATTACACGTTCGTATGCGTAGAAGATTCGGTTATGGTGGTAGGCGATCTGGATAAGGAAATGGACATGTACAAGAAACACCCCCAATTAGAATTCATGACACGCAGAATGGTGGAGGAGAATTTGGGCCAGGTCCAGGATGAATTCGCTTCTTTCATTGCTTCTTCGCCGGAAGAACGGGTCAAGACACTTCTAAATAAACGCCCCTTTCTAATCGACCGGGTACCACAGCATCAACTGGCTAGTTATCTCGGCATTACTCCTGAGTCGCTAAGTCGAATCAAGAAGAGAATCTTATAAAATTTTTACGGGTTTGAACATCATTATTGTATCCAAGGGGCTTTTTCCTTGCATTGACTTAAGTCAATAGAAGCCATAAATGCAGGAATGAGCTCCCTCTATTCGTGATTTTCCACTCATTAATTCATTAAGAAGAGACAAACAGAAAACAACATCCAAAAACATAGTATTTCTGATAAGTGCCACTCCTCTGAACACCTCACAGAGCTGGGAAATATGTTGAAGATTCTTACAAGTGTGTAAGGCTATTGTCATTTAAATCAATGGTAGTCACATAGCTGCTCCTTTAGACTAATCCACATATAGGATTATTTTTAAGGGGGAGTTGGCGTGAGGCCTTTAGAAATGCTGCTTATCTTTTTAAGTGTTTGCTTGTTGGTGCTCCTGTTCCTCAATAATCAACGTATTCGAAAATCAACCTTGCTCGGGACAAGCGGGGCAAGCTTTACTTTTGTAGTGGTACACTTGCTTGTCGAAGGATACAGGATTCAACTTTTATTTCTATACGGATTCATAATCCTAATGTTTATCATTTTGCTTATTGGCATTTTCATCAAGCCGAAAGTCATTCGGAATGTCTCTCGAATCCGAAAGGTACTCGGCAAATTTTTTGTCGGGATAGGGCTAATTACAACAGGGTGCCTCCTCTACGTATTTCCCGTCTTCAACCTTCCGGTGCCAACCGGTGAGTGGAAAGTTGGCACGCAAGCTTTCCATTTTATTGATTCAAGCCGCGAGGAGACGTTTGGGAAAACCGCGAAAGGTAAAAGGGAATTGATGGTTCAGGTATGGTATCCGGCTCAGGCTGGCACTGGCCATTACGCTCCCTTTATTCCTGATACGGAGATTTTACCTTATATGGCTGGGAATTATGGCCTTCCCGGGTTTACGTTTCAGCACCTTCAGTATGTATCCAATCATTCTTTTTTGGAGGCCAAAGTCTCTTCGAAACAGAACGCATACCCATTGATCCTTGCAAGTCCCGGTTTTGGCTCTTCCAGGTTCCTTCACACGACGCAAGCCGAACATCTCGCCAGTCACGGATATATCGTGGCAGTGATCGATCACACCTACAACACATTTGCAACCGAGTTTCCGGACGGTCGAATCACAACCGACACAACCAACGACTTATTTTCGCCGGATCAGGATTATACGGAGAGTAGAAGCATTCGCGACAAGTTGGGGGGAGTGTTAACTAACGATGTAATCTTTACGCTGGACCAGTTCGAGCTTATCCAATCGGGACAGATCCCAAGTAATCTAAAGGGAAGGTTGGATCTCGATCATATTGGGGTGTTCGGTCATTCCATCGGCGGAGCGACCGCTTATGACGCTTCATACGATCCGCGAATCGCGGTCGGAATAGACCTTGATGGAGGGCTTTATCGTTTGAGTGACAGAGAGGGTCTGCAAAAGCCGTTTTTGTTTATCAACTCGGAAAGCTATTTCGAAAAATTAAAAATGGTGATGGAAAACCGGGTATACACGGATGAAGAACTTAAACGCATGGGCTCAACAAGAGAGTGGGAGGATCAAGTAACGGAAGACAAAAAGTTAGAGCTAGAACGGATGCGACTAGCGGCCGACGAAGGGGGGCAAATCCTTTATATCGAAAATACGGAACACTTGAATTTTACCGATGTACAGTTCATTTCACCGATTTTCAACCTGCTGGGTATTACAGGAAAGATTGCACCCCAAAGAGCTAACTTCGCTATCAGTGCCTACATGCTGGATTTCTTCAATTTATATCTAAAACATCAAAATGGAACCTTAATGAAAGGACCGAACAGCTTCTTTCCAGAGGTGAATTTCGTAAACTCTCTGTTATAACTACGGTAGATGGCAGAGTGAAAATGCAAGAGAACCTGTCTTAATTAAGCGTGAAATCAGTTGTTAAAAGGAGCGAGGTTAGATGGAAAATAATCAATCAATCTGTTTAGCTATCGATGAATCGATCAGATTCTTGGATTCTTCCCCGAACCTAAAGTTCAGCAGCGAATACAGCCGACATAAATGGAATGGGGCCTGGTGGCATATGGCAGCAATTCACGAAATGGGAGAAGTGGACAAAATCCCCGAATCTGCTATTGTCCAGGCGAAAGGTTGGCTGGAAACGCAAGTCTGGCAGAAGTTCATTGTATCCCCCAATGATCATCCAACAAGCGAAAGTGACAAAATGAAGATGGATTGCTGTCATTGTGAACTTGCGGTGTACTATATGATTCTCCAAGCTTATGGCTGTGATTTGGATCATGAACTTCCCTGGATTCGCGAATGGCTATTGAAATATCAGTTACCTGATGGTGGATTGAACTGTGATCCTGATGCTTATGTTCATTCCCATAAAAGTTCTATTGTTTCTACCCTTCCGCCTCTGGAGGCTATCTTATGGCATACAAACCGCGATTTTACGGAACAGGAAGCCGTGTTTCTCGATGAAGGTGCACGCTATTTAATAGAGCATCGTCTTGTATGTTCTAAACATGATGGGAACATCATTAATACAGACTGGCTGAAACCCTGCTTCCCGAGATTTTTTGAATATGATATATTGCGGGGAATGTCTTACTTGGTAGAATGGTCAAGGCGCAGGAACAAAGCCCTTCCGGATGAGTTGATTGTTGAGGGATTGGAACGATTGAAACCCTATATAAGAGCAGGCAATATGCGAATTGGCAGACAAGTTTTTGATCCACAGGGGCCATGGAATGGAGACACCTTTCCCTTGCTAGAAGAATTGTCCAGAATAGGCGATGTTTCACCTTATCTGACCAGCCAGTTGGATCGAGTTATTAAACAAATGTCGAACACAGCTGATAGGCAGGACGTTTCTGATATGAAGTGATATTTATACAGATTTACACAACTGTTACTTGAATAACTTATACCAGTATAAAGTGGTTTCAATATTAGGGTTATATGACTGCTTCAGTGTGTCAGCTCCACCTAGTATGAATCCTTGTTTCACATAAAATCGGCATGCACCAAGATTATCATCTTGTGCTTCCAAGGACATTCCGATCAGTTTTCTTTGTTTGGCCCACGCTTCTGCTTTATGTAAGAGCAGCTTTCCGACGCCACTGCCTCTATAATCCTTTTTAGTAGCAATATTTTCAATATAACAGAGGCAATTCCAATCCTTAATGATTCTAATTTGTCCTATACAAGTATTATTCATATAAGCTAAAAACAAAGCTTGTTCCTCTCGGTTTATATATTGGCTCCAATCCAGGTTGTCATCTGGAAAACGAGTTTCTCTCGCTTCATCATAAAGTTCTTCAGTATAAGACCATCTTCCTGATTGTAGACTGGGGACAACTCTACCATATATGTTAAACGAATCATTTGTCTTATTGATATCCTCTATTAGTTCATAATTTAATGGGGAAATAATGATTGTACTCTCACGATCCATTATTACACACTCCTTTTAGGACGTTTTGATTTATATAATACCACAAAAAGTAAATTACTCATTGTTATCATTATAAGCAACAATTTTTACGAAAAGAGCCATTCAAAAAGAGAAGCCAACCTGTCATTATGACGAGTTGGCTTCTTTTAACAGGTGGAATTGTTTGAACACATTCCAGTGTTGGTTTTGGACGAGAATGTAGGAAGTCCAAGCTAAACGGTTAAATGCTAGTCTTTTTCCGAAATTCCGAAGGATTTATTCCAGTCCATCTCTTAAATTGCCGGCTAAAGTGGGAAAGGTTTTTGTATCCTAACCGATTTGCTATTTCATTCAGCGACAACTGGGGCTGCTGTAGTAATATCTTTGCTTCTTGAAGTTTTAGATCGGACAAGTATTTTCGCGGCGACATTTGATATATTTTTTGGAAGACTTCCAAACCGTAGTTGGGGCTGATGCCGAGGGAGGCAATGATCGGTTGGATATGAATCGTAAAATCTACACTACCGTTTGTTTCAATGCACCTTTTTTTGAAGGTCCACTTTATTGCTTCGGCAATTTCCTTCGCATATTTTGCTGTCGTGATGGATTGATTTGTTCTTACGTCTGTGGTTGTTGGTTGGATATCCATCAGAATTTCTAATAGTTCAAAGAGGACCACTTGTGCCCTTAACTTTGCCGTAGCGAACAATATTTCTCTATCATTTAGAATGTCTATCCATTTTTGCAGACAAGTCCTTAACCTATTGTGATATGGACTGGAAGGGGTATAGACCCAATCACAGTTTTTCATGATCTTCATACGCAGAGCAGGTTCATCAATATCAAAATGAGCGCAAAAATAGGTCATGGATTCGGGAGAGATACAATGGTTGGTATGTTCAAAACCAGGAGGAATAAGGAGAATCTCATCCTGTTGAATGATATATTGTTCATTTTCAAGAACGGTCTCTTGCGCACCATCCAATACAATTAAAATCTCAAAAGCATGATGGAACTCTTTGGTCATGGACCATGGAGAAGGAACCGTTTGCTTGTGGGCACCAAAAAAGCGAATGTTCCAATCAATGCGTGGAAGAAGTTCTGTTGTGCTGCCTATAAATGCTTGCATGTTATGATCCATCCATGTGACCACCTTTGATTTGGGTAAATTAAACGTTAATGATGCAATCGAAATTCGACATGAATCGTTATTATAATATAAGTAAGCAACAGGGAAACGCTTTCGTAACTGACCTTGATATATCTTCTATTATCGATATTCAGCAAGAGTTTACGTTTATTATAGTCAAAAAAGAAAACGGTATCAATTTGTTGCTGGCGATCTCAGTAAAAAGGGTAAGACTCGCCATAAAATAGAAAGCGCTTAAAATAGTGCTGAACCAAACAGATGACTATGAAAGGGATTAGAGAAATGACAATGATTAATAATCCTGTAATACCTGGAATGGCTCCAGACCCGTCGATTATCCGGGTTGATGATGAATACTATATTGCAACGTCCACTTTTCACTGGAATCCAGGGATACAAATTTTCAAATCAACAGATCTGGCAAACTGGGAGCTCATTGACTTTGTATTGAAAGAGGGCGAAGTCAATTTACGGGGGACGTATACACCTGCTGGGATCTGGGCACCCCATTTATCTTATGATGCATCCACGAAGAAGTATTGGCTCGCGTATTCCCACATGACGAATATGGCAGGTCGTGAATTTAATGCCGATTCATACGCAATATGGGCAGATCATATCAATGGGCCATGGTCGGAACCGCTTTATCTTACATCCATTGGTTTTGATCCAGCTATATTTCATGACGAGGATGGAAGACACTACATTTCCATACTTGAATGGGAAACGCGTCAAGGCTATCAAGCACCCGGGCATATTGTAATAGCTGAGTTTGATTTAGATGAAGGAAAGATTATCGGGACTTGGCAACGGGTAACCCAGGGGTTTACCAGCCGGGGTTGTGCAGAAGCACCTCAGATTTATAAACATAACGGGTATTACTACCTTATCATTGCAGCAGGTGGAACAGGCTATGCACACGGTGTAGAGATGGGACGATCAACAAATATTTTTGGACCATATGAACCGCATCCTTCCAAAGAGCCAATCATCACCTCTTCACCAAGGCATTTGTTTTCACTTGGTGATCCGGATGCAGGACATTTTGAAATGTACAATCCAACTTCAAAAATGCAAAAAGCAGGTCATGGCTCATTAGTACAAACCCATACGGGTGAATGGTATATTGCTCATCTCATGTCTCGACCTCTTGAAGGTACCCTGCTAAATCCGTTGGGACGGGAAACGTCAATTCAAAAAATGAAGTGGTCACAGGACGGTTGGCTTGAAATGGAAGATGGGTCCAACTTGGCCAAAATGGAAGTGAAGAGCATGGAGGGAGTTCAATTATCTTCTCCAGCATCTCATGACGTTCATGATCATTTTGATGATGCAACCTATGGTGTGCAGTTTATGACGCCATATCGAAATCAAGAAGCTGGTTGGGTAAACACGATGGAACGTCCCGGATACTTGCGTATATACGGAGAGAACTCTTTCTTTTCGCAAGTGAATCCGGCATTGATGGCAACTCGGGTGACATCATTTCATTATGAATTTCAAACAAGGGTTCAATTTACCCCTGATCACTACTCGGAAACGGCTGGTATGGGACTCTACTATGATTCAAATAACTGGCTCTACGCTCACTTAACCTATTCCGAATTATCTCATGGAACGGTATTAAATGTATTGCAAGCAAAGTTAGGGAATCGTAATGAATTGCTTCAAGAAACGATCCCGGTTCCTGAGAATGTGATTGATCTGAAATTGAACTATAATTCAGGCATTGCAGATATTTTTTACCGCTTGGAACCGGATGGACAATGGCAAGTATTAGCAAATACGATTGATGCTGCGTATTTATCTGATGAAGGTGTTAACGGTCAGCCAGGTGAGATAGGTGGGTTTACCGGGCTGTTTAACTTCATAGGTTCGGTTGATGCACATCAGCATGACTCATATGCAGATTTTGACTTCTATTCAGTTAAGAATGATTAAGCCTTCAGAGGGGAAATTACACATGACAACGATACCGCTTAAACGTTTAGTACCAGGTTTAATCATTGGGCCTGCTTCTTGGCTGGGGCCATATATTGCTACAGCAAGCTTGTTTTTGCCAGCAATGATACAGCAGTTGGATGCGGAAAACAAAATCAACATCTTAGCACTGTTTTCGGCATTAGGGATGATCGTGGCAGCTATTTCGAATATGGTAGCCGGATACTTCTCTGACCGCACCAAATCACGTTTCGGAAAGCGGACGCCTTGGCTCGTCTCTGGGGCATTTGTATTTATGTTAGCCATGATCCTCGCTTCCACGGCCAATTCCATTCCTTTTTTATTGCTAAGTTGGATGCTTGGTCAAATTGCATTAAACTTCATTGTCGCACCAATGGTTGCCTGGTTGGATCTGGCGCCGGATAGCGGCAAAGGGACAGCTTCGTCAGCTTATGGTGGACTGGGTATGGCGCTTGGTAACAATGGTTTTACGATTTTAGCAGCCGTTTTCTTGAGTCAATATCGTTTAGGGTTTATTATCTTCGGCATCATTACATTCATCGGTACACTGATTGCAGCGTTTATTGTACGTGAACCATCGAACCTGGAAGAAAAGATGGATAAATCCTCATTGCCAAAGAAGAACAAGCTTTCAGTCAAAGAGGTACTGGCTGTTTTTCCAAAATGGTCTGTTGGCCGTGACTATTACTTAGCGCTAATCGGTAAGATATCTCAAGGGATTGGGAATTTTGCGATAACAGGCTACTTATTATTCATCATGACAGATTTCTTGCACAAAGATACTTCAGCTACACAGCAGTCAGTGCAATTAATCAATATCATTATGTTGATCTTTGGCATAGTCATGGGTTTTATTGCCGGGCCTATTTCCGATAAGTTTAATATTTTGAAACTACCGGTCGGTTTGTCGACCATTGCACTGGGAATCGGGGCACTGAGCCTTTTCTTCCTGCAAAATGATGTGGGTATCATTATCTATGGGTTTATGGCTGGCCTGGGAATGGGGATATGGAATTCCCTGGATAATCTATTGAATTTAAGAGTTATTCCTGATAAGGAACAAGTTGGATTGTTTTTGGGAATCTATAACCTGGGGAATACCGTGACACAAGCGATTGCGCCAGTGATTGCAGCTTTTATGATTGCTCAGATCGGGTTCTCGTCCATTTTTATCATGTCATTTGTTCTTGCAATTATCGGAGGAATTTCAATCCTCTCCATTAAATCGGTAACTAGATAGATTATAACTCGTCTTTAAACGAAGTAATCTAACGGAATAAAGGAGACCATGCCAGCAGGTATGGTCTTCTTTATTTTTTTCTATCAAGAAAGATGAAAAAAACCAAAATTTAAACTTAACTTAAACTGGGTCCGTACTTCACCTTTAACCTGGAGGGTTATGATCGTTCCCAAGGTAAAACATTAATAACAAATGGAGGAATGAAAAAGGCATTTTGACGACGGAAAAAATATGGAGGGGAGCCAAGTATGAATTGAATATCAAAAAGAAAAGTAAGATTCTAACCATCTTCAAGAGGATGCTTGTGTTCATGTTGTCCGTTGTACTCATCTGGATTTGCTTTCATCACATCATGAAGCTGGCAGAAAGAGATAAATATCCGGCATTAGGAAAGTATACCCAAGTGGAGAATGGACGGATGCATGTCTACACAAAAGGGGACGGACCAAACACTATTGTATTATTAAGCGGCTTGGGAACTGCCTCGCCTGTACTGGATTTTGAGCCTTTAATGAATGAAATGTCCACACATAACAAAGTTGTCGTGGTAGAGCCGTTCGGATATGGCTGGAGTGATATGACCGATGAGAAAAGAACGGTGGAACACATTGTTGGGGAACTGAGAAGTGCACTGCAGCAATTGAATATCCCAGGGCCATATGTATTAATGCCGCATTCTGTTTCCGGAATTTATAGCATGTACTATGCTCATAAATATCCTGAAGAGGTTAAGGCGGTTGTAGGCATAGACGCAACGTGGCCAGCAGCTTTCGATTACTTCAATGAAACTCCTCCATCCATGCCAGGTTATATGAGATATATGGCACCCTCTGGATTGGCTAGACTCGCCATCTCCCTGGATGCTCGTAATTATCTTCCCCTTGCGAGTGAGGGTACTTATTCGGACAAGAATCTAGCAATGACCAAAGCCATTACAGCATGGAATGCTTACAACGAAAATGTCGTTCAAGAGACCAATGAATTGGGTGATAATGTGAAAAAAACAGCTCATATGTCCTTTCCATCAGATATGCCTGTGTTGTTTTTTAGCAGAGAAGATGACAGGGTGAGGGAGGATGGTAAATCTTTATTTACTTTTTTACAAACCCAACTTACGGATCATCCTGCGAGTACAATCATCCCTTTGCAAGGTCATCATTACCTTCATTGGACCCAATCCAAGGAGATGAATGAAGCTGTCTTGAAATTCATGAAGGATATTGAGGATAGGGAATAAGGAAGCTCAACGAGAAATTTTAAAAAAAGGCAGCCGATCCATGATCGACTGCTTTTGTTCATTTAACAGGTGAAAGGGGACAACTCATTGAAGATTTACTTCTTGGCCTTTGTACAAGTTCTCCTTTACAATTAGGGCACACATACTTCATTTTCACAGTACACTCATGGCAAAAAGTACATTCATGCGTACAAATATACGCTAAAGAATCCGTATGGAGCCTGCTTTCGCAGGTTTGACATGTATTTCTCATTTCTAAAGACAAGGTAAAGACCTCCTGTATTTTTATTTTTTGAAACGTTCTATTAATCTAATTTTAATAAAACCGTTGCTCCCCTTACATAATGATCTGATTGTAATTTTATAGAATGACTTTCTTTTTAGTTGAAAAAATAGGGTTTCACTTAAAATTCTTAATGAGGAGTTATAAGCATGGATGAGATTGATCGAGACATACTATTACACTTGCAGGAAAATGCCCGGTGTTCCTTTACGGAACTAGGGAAAAAAGTAGGGTTATCTACCCCTGCAGTGAACGAGAGAGTTAAGAAGCTTGAAGAGAAAGGGATTATCGCTGGCTATAAAGCAATCATCAATCCGGACAAAATAGACAAACCTATTACAGCATTTATCCTCTATAACAATACAAAGTGTGAACAGTTCACAGCGTTTTGCAAAGATCATACAAGTGTGATGGAGTGTCATCGGCTGGCTGGATCGTACAATTATTTAATCAAGGTTTTGACGGATTCTGTTCAATCTCTAGAGAGTTTTATAGATGCTTCCATGGCATTTGGACAGCCATCGACCTTGATTAGACTTTCTTCACCTGTGGAGAGTAAAGCAATCAACTAAATTCAATGGAGTAAACCGTTCATGTTATTCCCTCGCCTTTGCATAGGAATGTTTGGGGGATGACGTCTGCTTGCCTTCTCCGTTATAATATTCGTCATACTAGAGTTCGATCTGGAATGATGGAGGAGTAGACATGAAGCTGGAACGTGTGCAGATTGAATATGCGCGTCTTGAGGATTTGCCGAGAATTGTGGAGATTTATAATTCCACAATCGAGAGCCGGATGGTGACAGCAGACCTGGAGCCTGTTACGGTTGAGCAGCGCGTGCCTTGGTTTGAGGAGCATTCACCGGACCGTCGTCCACTCTGGGTGATGAGACTTGAAGGACAGGTTGTGGCCTGGGCCAGTCTGAGTTCATTTTACGGGCGGCCAGCCTACAACGGTACAGTGGAAGTGAGTGTGTACGTTGATGAGCAATGCCGGGGAATCGGGGCCGGTGGACGTTTGTTAAATACGATTTTTGCTGCTTGTCCTGCGCTGGGAATTACAACGATTCTGGGCTTTGTCTTTGGACATAATGAACCAAGTCTTGGTTTGCTGCGCAAGCATGGTTTTGAGCAATGGGGCTACTATCCGGAAGTGGCTGTACTGGACGGTGTGAACCGGGATCTGGCGATTTTGGGCAAAAAAATAATGTGAATGATCTGCTGTCAGGCCATGAGCCATGATCAGTATTTTAATTATTAATGACTACTTCGAACTAAAAAAACCTCCAATTCACGCTGACGTGCATTGGAGGTTTTTTACGTGTTTATTTTGGATGCGGAGAGCTCTTAGAATCCGAGCGCCTGCTTGATATCCTTGATCTGCCCGAGATGGCGTTCTTCATGATAGCTTGCAAAATCAACCCACTGGGCAAGGTCCATCTCTCCAAATACAGGATGAGGGAAAGACCTGCTCCGCAGCAGGGAGGAGTCATTGTTTTGGGCGAAATCAGTCAATGCCTGATGGGATTGTTCTAGATCCCGGCGAACGTCAGCTAGGGATTCCGGCTCTGCTGGAGGCTGCAGATGGGGCGGAGCATCAAGGGAACGGCTGCGGTCCAGTGAAAGTTCGTAAGGTTTTTTATCGACGGTCACATTTTGTTCCTTCTGCAGAGCAAGCTCAGCTTGCTTCACGATGATGCGCTCCATCAGGTTCAAGTGACGGAGTACCTGCATAACACTCCATTGCTCCGGTGCAGGTTTCCGGTTCAATTGTTCTTCGTCCAGCTCCGAGACGGTCTGCCAGATCTCATGCCGAATATCGTCATTGCGAGTTAACATGTGCATTCCTCTCCTTATACATGGGTTCATGCCGAATTAATGTTGTTATGTGTAATTATACAACCAAAAATAAAGCCGTCTGCGAAGAACGACTTCTCATCCAAATAATTGGACTCCAAAAAAAGATTGACGAGCAGACCACGGCAAACTATAATCGGTAACAAGTAACTTGATATGTAAGGAGTCCTGACATGATATGTTAGTGATCGACGAGGTGTACCACCATACAGCATTGCAAATATCATCGTCCGATTTATTGTACCTTATCGAGCAGCTGAAGGTCAAAAAAGAAAATGAGATTGGAACCCTCAAACATAAAATTGAACAATTTGAACAAAAGAAGCGTGCGGAGGAAGTCGCCTATCAATCCATGTCGCCCGTACGGAAGTGGTTCGCAGGCCGTCCTGCCTCCCATCATCAGGCCGTGGAATATATGGTGCAGGTGAAGGAGCGCTTTCGCAAGATGGAACAGATCCGCCGTCATATTCGTGAACTGGATCGGATTATGGAGCAAATCGAGCATCCTCACATCAAGGAGAAAGGGGAGATTGAGCTTCCGCCCGATATGATCCGCGAGATCAGACAGCTTAGTGAAACGGAGGATGTACAAGCATGACTTTGGAGACGTTAAGCTCCGGGATCGATACGGTCTGGGTGGTACTGAGTGCGGCCATGATTTTATTGATGGAGGGTGGGTTTGCCCTCCTGGAGGCTGGGTTTGTCCGTTATAAAAATAGTGTGAACATTATCATGAAGGTTTTTGCCGACATTACGATAGGCACATTACTGTTTTATGCTGTTGGATTCGGATTGATGTACGGCTCTGATGCTGGCGGTTTTGTTGGAGTTACGGGATTCTTCCTGAATGGCGATCTGTCTCATATCGACGTGCCTGTATCGCTTGAAACGTTCTGGCTGTTCCAGGCCGCGTTCACCATCGCTGTTATTTCCATCGTATCAGGTGCGGTAGCAGAACGGATCAACTTCCGGGCCTACCTCCTGTATATCATTTTGATGACGGCTATAATATACCCGGTTGGCGGTCACTGGGCATGGGGCGGCGGTTGGCTCAGCGAGCTGGGCATGCAGGATTTTGCAGGATCGGCTGTCATTCATGCCCTGGGAGGATTCTCGGCCTTGGCTGCAGCAATCATTATTGGACCGCGGAAAGGCAAATACACGCCTCATGGCGTGAGTGCCATTGCTCTTCCCAGTAATCTTCCGCTTGCTTCCGTAGGTGCATTTCTGTTGTGGTTTGGCTGGTTCGGCTTCAACGCCGGGAGCACGCTGAGCGCTACGGATGCAAGAATCGGCCATATTGCGATTGTCACCATGCTATCAGCTGCCTCGGGTGGAGCGGTTACGATGTTATACACGCTGTTCCGCTTCAAACGTTCAGATGCTCCGTCCGTCATTAATGGATCCCTTGCCGGTCTGGTGGGGATTACGGCAGGCTGTGCATTTGTTGGCGATGCAGCAGCGATCTTTATCGGTGCGGTATCCGGACTGCTCATGATGGCAGCAACCAATTGGCTTGAACGTCGCCGGATCGATGATCCGGTTGGTGCTTTCCCTGTTCATGCGGCATCCGGGATGTGGGGGACGATTGCTGTAGGGCTGTTCGCCACAGACGGCGGGTTATTCATGGGCGGTGGCTGGAAGCTGCTCGGTGTTCAGGCACTGGGACTCGCGGCGCTTGTCATTTGGGGCTTTGTCATGACATGGTTCGGTCTGAAGCTCATTAGCAAAATGGTACCTGTTCGCTCCACGGAAGAAGAGGAAGATCTGGGACTGGATATTAGCTACCATGGCGTGATGGCTGCGCATCAGGCTCATGAGTTTCTCGATGGAGAAGAGCACATTCGGGCTTTACAGCGTGATTCGTCCGAGCAGATTCGTTAACAAGGTTGTATATGTAAGGAGACCTGCGGATGGTTCTGCGGGTCTCTTTTTTTAACCACAAGCAGGGAAAGAACTCGTCCCGGAAGAATATACAGGTGTGAACGTGAATATGTCTCACCATAGATGTATTGGCTGAAGGAGAGGATCTGAATGATTAAACCCGAACAATGTGAACGTCTGACTAGAAAAGCTCGCAAAACGCTGGAGGAGTACGGATTGGGCACTGCCGCTGATCTATTGGTATCCTCAAGTCGCTGGGGAATCCGGCTGGATGTATCGACACTCGATGAATATCGCCGAACGGGCAATTCACGTGTGGGCGGCAATCCGGACCTCCCTGAGCATATCCAGTGGCCGCTGACACAGGATGGTGTGCCGATGACTTTTCTTGCCCAGCTGAATCTTGTGGACTTGCTTCCATATACCCCGAATGATGGGCGCGTGAGCTTGCCTGAACGGGGAATGCTCTACTTTTTTATTGGAGTCGATGAGCCCGCCTACAATATTGAACATCATGTGATCTATGAGCCGGATTCGCATAACTTGACTAGGCGTGAGCCTGAAGGCGTTACCGCGCTGGAGACCGAATTTGCTGCACATGCCGTTACGGTACTGCCTAATTTGGAGTTTCCTACATATGCTTATGTTGATGCCCAGGCGCTGAATGCACTATCCGCACAGCAGACGGGCGAGAATGAAGTGGCAGACCCGGAAGGGGGGCTGTATGAGCGGTATCTTGAATTCGAATCAGACTGGAATCATCCGAGTACCCAGAATTGGGGCGGAATGTTCGGTTACCCTGACGGCCAGCACCCGGATGCAGAGCATCAAGCCCTGTTACAGATCGTATTTGGTGAAGAATACGAGTATGATGAAGAGAAATGCGAGAACAAGCTGACTGCCCATTATGGCGGAGATCCGGAACGCACACGGCAGGAACTGGAGGATACGCTGCTCCTTCTTAAGATAGATACCCATGACGCGATTGGTTTCCAGTGGTGGGACTGCGGAGAACTGCAATTTTTCATTCGTAAATCGGATCTGTTTGCCGGAAGATTCGACCAAACGTATTGTTCGTTATATTCAAGCTAAGATCCGGATTAAATGTATAGAAGCAACAAAAACGTCCCTGTTTCCGTCCATATGATGGAAGAGGGATTTTTTTGTTCATTTTTTGTTCAGTGAATGTTGGTTTTGGTGCACAACCTGTTTATTTATATAGGGGATATGGTCTGGGTTGAAATGAGATCATATGTTCTGTATAATGGGATAAAAAGGAAGTGGTTCGGATGATAGAATCCGTATTCAAACATATTGATGTGGCAGTCACATCGTTGATTGACATCTGTGATCAGCTGTCCGAACAGGACTTGGCTTTAACTCCGATTGAGGGGAAGCGCTCGGTTGGTGAACTGCTGTCTCATCTGTCGTTGATCTGCCGTGCAGATGTGTACATATCCGAAGGTGCAACGGAAGAAGAGATGACGATGTTCTACGAGATGAATCATCCCCGTACGCTGAGCGAGATCAAGCAGTCCCTAGCAGAGAATCGGATGTATCTATATCAGCGGTACAGGCAGTTTAACACAGAGGAACTGTTGAAGGTAACGGACTCTTTTTGGGGGGCTTCATACAGCCGTTTGGAATGGCTGCTCGAAATGATGGGGCATATCTATCATCACAGAGGACAGTTGTACACGATGCTGACTCTGGAGGGGATCGAGCCTGGCGTAGTATTGTTTGCATAGTGAACTACATAGTACATTTTGGTATTTCCTGAATCGTGTCTATCTACTCCATACATAGAATCGTGCAATCGGGTGCAGGTAACGCACACTGGACCAACAAGCTGATCATACGCTTCAATAATTTAGGAGGAGGAATGGGACAGAAAATGATGTATGATGCGTTAAAAGAAAAGCTCCGAAATATTCTTAAGCTGCAACAGACGATGGAGCTTCTGCCAATAACGGAAGGTTATTCTTCTGATCTGAAGTTCAAGGTCAAAATCCCGGGTCGAGGGGATTTGTTGCTGCGCACATTTGCCTTGTCTCAAGAACCCTTGAAAAGAAATGAATATCAATGCATGGCGGGCATGCAGGAGTTGGGGGTTCGCTGCCCGTTACCGGTTAGCATGGGGAGACTTGATGAAGATAATGGCTATATGCTGCTTAGCTACATAGAGGGTGAAGACGCATCGAAGGTGCTCCCGAAGATGAACCAACAGAGCCAGTGGGCTATAGGTGTGCAAGCAGGTGCTGAGCTGCGGAAAATGCACCAATTCAAGGTAGAGGACCAAGCAGAATCATGGTACATACGCAAGAGCAAGAAGCATCAGCGTTATGTGGAGAAGTATAGACAGTGTTCTGTCAAAATGGAACATGATCAGCATGTTCTGGCATTTATCGAGGAGAATCTGGACTGGATGAAACATCGGCCCGATGGATTCCAGCATGATGATTTTCATCCGGGCAATCTTGTCATCAAGGATGATAAGCTTGCAGGAGTCATTGATTTCAACCGCTTTGACCAGGGTGATCCGGTTCATGAATTTCTGAAGCTGGGCCTGTTTGCATCCGAGACGAGCATTCCCTATTCCATTGGACAGATCCAGGGTTACTTTGGCGGTAACGAGCCTGACGAGCAGTTCTGGAGGTTGTATTCCTTATACACAGCAATGGCGCTTGTATCTTCTGTGGTGTGGATCCAGCAGGTGAAACCGGAAGAGACAAATGACATGATGGACAAGATTGAGCGTGTTCGGGTAGATCATGATGATTTTCGCAGATTCGTTCCCCGGTGGTATAATTTGAAGAATCAATGATTCATGGAATCGAAAGGAATAATGCCGTGGCACAGCCAGCTACCATTCTGCTTGTGGATGACGAGCAGGAAATTATTAAACTGATGGAGATTTATTTTGGCAATGAAGGTTACAGGGTTTTGACGGCAAGTGACGGAATCGAAGCACTGGAACAACTGAAGAAAGAACAGATCGATCTGATTATTCTGGATGTCATGATGCCGAATATGGACGGAATCGAAGCGTGCATGAAGATCAGAGAAGAGCAGAAGATGCCTATCATCATGCTGTCCGCCAAGAGCATGGATATCGACAAGATAACGGGACTAAGCATTGGTGCGGACGATTATGTGACCAAGCCGTTTAATCCCCTTGAACTTGTTGCCCGGGCCAAATCCCAGCTTCGCAGGTACTATACGTTCAATGAAGGACGGGAACACAAGGAGCATGAATGGGTCATCGATGATCTGGTCATCAATACGGATACACATGAGGTCTGGGTAGACGAGCAGCCTGTTCGGCTAACTCCGCGAGAATTTGCCGTGCTGGAACTGCTCGCACGTCATCAAGGCTCTGTATTAAGCATGGAGCAGATTTACAGACAGGTATGGAAAGAAGAATTTATGGAATCCAATAATACGGTGATGGTACATATCCGGAAGATTCGCGAGAAAATTGAAGTCGACAGCAAACATCCGAAGTTTATTCAAACTGTATGGGGCGTTGGCTACAAAATGATTAAGCCGTAACACAAATGCTCAATTATATCGCCACGTTGCATGGAAGTTGAAGCACATGAGCAGGGAGTCTTGTGAATGAATTCAAAATTGATTAATACGGTCCGGTGGAAGTTTATCTATGCCTTTCTGCTGAGCGGGATTTTGACGGCAGCTATTCTGTATGGCGGCAGCAAGGTTGTGCAATCGATTCTGGCAGCTCAGGTATATCCCGATTACTCCATTCCAGCCAGAGGAATCCGGTGGCTGATTAACCATGTTGGTTCTGTTCCGCTGATGATTATGATCGGCGTGTTAGCTTTTGTACTGTTCTTTTTCCTGTTCACGCGCAGGGTGATGCTGGTTCTGGATGAAATTACTGACGGCATCCAGGAGGTGGCCAAAGGGGAGCTGTCACACCGGATCGAGGTGAAGACATCGGACGAATTCGGCGTGGTTGCTGCCAGCATCAATCAGATGGCCGAGCAATTGCAGCAATCGCTGCAGGAAGAGCGAAGTGCGGTAGCTGCCAAAAATGACCTGATCACGGGTATCTCTCATGATCTTAGAACCCCGCTGACCTCCATTCTTGGTTTCCTGGAGTACATCGAGAAGGATCGGTACCAGGACGAGATTGAAATGCGTTATTATGTCAGCATTGCATATGAGAAATCCTTAACCTTAAGGAAATTGATTGATGATTTATTCGAGTATACACGTGTTAGCGGTGGAAGCCTTCCCTTGTCTCTGACACCGCTTAATCTGAATCCGTTTCTGATGCAGTTGGCTGAGGAGTTTGCTCCCATGCTGGAAGAGGCAGGCATGACGTACAAGATCACTGGCGGTCAGGAGCCGCTCTGGATTATGGCAGCTCCGGGAGAACTTGTCCGGGCCTACGAGAATTTGTTCAGCAATGCAATCCGGTATGGAGCACAAGGGAAAGTTGTTGAAATTGCATTATCCCTTGATGAGGGAGAAGCAGTGACCCGTATCAGTAATTATGGAGAATCTATCCCGGCTCAGGATCTGCCTCATTTATTCGAAAGGTTCTACCGGGTCGACAAATCCCGCTCGCGCGAAACGGGAGGCACGGGGCTTGGCCTCGCTATTGCCAAATCCATGATTGAGCTGCATAATGGCCATATCGCCGCATTCAGTGAGAATGGCAGAACGGATTTTGTGACCCGCTTCCCGCTGGCTCCTGCCTCTGTTCATCATGTTTCAGAGGAACAGGGAAGGTAACAAAAGCAGCTATTTTAAGAAAATGATAAGAAGTTAACCACTTCCTTATTAAGAAGTATTCGGTAAGCTTAACCTCAATCCACAAGGATCTACTTAAATGGAGGAGGAGACCGAATATGAGAGGTTCATTACGTACAGTCAGATTAAGATACATATACATCTGTGGAGCAAGTGCGCTGCTTAGCGCCATGCTCCTGTTTGTCGTTTATCGCATGTCACGTTTCGCTTATCATCACATCTTGTCTGAGGCGACAGGGTTCACTCGTATGGTCCACTGGGGAATCAACCATGTCGGAACAAGGCCCTTCTTGATATTCATCGGAGGAGCCTTATTTGCTCTGTTCTTTTGGATTCGATCCCAGAAAATTTCAGACGATATGAACCGGATTACCTTGGTAACACAGGAGATGGCTGCAGGGCAGATCCCTGCCCCGATTGAGGTGTTGAATGGAGGTGAGCTCCGGCAGATCGCAGCCAATCTGAATGACGTTGCGCTCCGCATGCACAAGGGGAAGTTGAGTGGACGTGAAGGTTTCGCTTCAATGACTGAATATACTCCAGGTCTCGATAATCATGCTGATGAAAGGATGAAAAGAGATGAAGTGCAGCGAGGTTCGGCGCAATCCGATTTGCCGATCAAACTGACGCTGTATGGTGTTCGTTCTGCACTGGAGGAAATCATGAAAGGACACTGCCGAGACGAAGCTGAGATAGAGCATTGGGTTAGGCTTGCCTATGAACAGACATTACTGTTACAGCATGCGCTTGAGTCCGTTTACCTGGATGCGCGTGAACATGCCTTCCCGGAAGAACAGGAAGGCAAGGAGCAGGGATATTGAGAAAGAAGATAAAGAAGGGAATTTATTATATTTTTGACGCAGCAGTAGTCGTTGTTGTTTTGTTACTAATGGGTTTTCTCTATATGGCTCTATACGGTGAGGCTATGGTGCGTAATCATCCGGAGGCCATAGCCCAAGCCTCTTCGACCGTTATTACTGACTCGACTGGAGCTGAAATTGCCAGATTCCGTACGCAGTCGAGCGGGTTTGCAGAATATACGGATCTCGAAGACATGCCCGAGCTGTTAATACAGGCATTTCTGGTTACGGAAGACCGCCGTTTTTATCAGCATGAAGGGATCGATTATATCGGTATAAGCCGGGCTGTTGTGCAGGATATCGCACATATGGATTGGAGTCAGGGAGGCAGCTCCATTACGCAGCAGTTGGCCAGAAATCTGTACTTGAACGGAGAGAAAACGCTGGTGCGGAAAGTGAACGAAATGTCGATAGCCATTTCGCTGGAGAAGAGATTTAACAAGGATGAACTGCTGGAAATGTATCTGAATCATATTTATATGGGGCGCCAGCAGTATGGAGTAAAAGCCGCCGCGCGGCGTTACTTCGGCCATGAAGACCTGCATCAGCTTGAGCTATGGCAGATCGCTACGCTGGCGGGTATTCCCAAGGGGCCTTCCATCTATAATCCGGTGGATGATGATGAGCGATCCAAGCACAGACGCTCCGTCATCCTAGCTCTCATGTACGAACATGGGCTGATTACCCGAGAACAAATGCAGGAAGCACGCCGCGTAGACTATACGCCGCCTGAAGCAGCATCTGTGTCAGGTGGTGCAGAACAACCTAAGCCGGATTATATATCTGCGGTGGATACAGTGATGGAGGAAGCTGCTCATCTTACTGGCAAACGAGAAGCGGATATTCAATCTGCAGGATGGACCATTCACACCGGACTCGACAGCCAGGCACAGCTAGCCATGGAGGAAGCATTCCGTGACCCCTCACATTTTAGTGATGATCGGAAAGATGAACAGGTACAGGCCAGTATGGTTATTGTTGATCAGCATAATGGTGAAGTGAAAGCGATGATGGGTGGACGAAATCCGGTGACAGGTGGCATGAACCGGGCAATCACCGACGCGAGGCAGCCTGGTTCGGCATTTAAGCCGATTATTGCGTACGGTCCAGCTCTGGAATCCGGTCATTTTAAACCGGAGAGCATGCTGCCTGACAAACGCACGTCGTATGGCAGTTATCGACCAAGCAATCTGGGAGGACAGTATAGAGGTTCTGTCACGATGTCATTTGCACTCCAGAAATCCATTAATGCACCAGCGGTATGGCTTCTGAATCAGACGGGGCTGAAGCAGGCACATGAGTTTGCAAGCCGACTGGGGATTGAACTGGATCAGGAAGATTACAACCTCTCCATTGCGCTGGGAGGTGTACATAAAGGCGTATCGCCGCTGAAAATGGCCCAGGCCTATTCCGTGTTTGCGAATGATGGCAGATTCAATACAGCACATCTAATTCGGGAGATTAGGGACACGAATGGACGAATCATTTACGCGTATCGACCCGAGAACAAGCAGGTGATCACGTCCACTACGGCTAATACAATGACCATGATGCTGCAAAATGTGGTTAGCCAGGGAACCGGCAGCCGGGCCCAGCTGAGCCGGTATAAGGTGGCGGGGAAGACGGGAACGACACAGGCAGCAGTACCTGGGATCGGCAGGGAGGGTAATCGGGATCTGTGGTTCGTCGGTTACACGAGCAAGTGGACTGCAGCTGTCTGGATGGGATTTGACCACACCGATGCAGAACATTACATGCGTTCGGGAAGTGGGGCAGCGGCAGATTTGTTTGCATCAGTAATGAACCGTGCAGGACGGTAAAGCTGAATGGATCCAACCTGTTGGATTTTATTTCCTGATTTACAACACAAAATATGGATCATGAGGTATAATGTACGTTTTAACAGTTTGGAGGGAGGATGAGATGGGAGATCAAGAACGTATCACCGAGGTTGACACAAGATCATTTTTTTCTGAACCGGGGACAAGGGTGGAGCTGCCTGGAATATCCGGATTGGGCGGCTGGCTTATTCTAATTCAGATTAGCTTAATTGCTTCGCTGCTGTTACTGGTTGTGGATCTGTCCCAGGTTTCTGTTATCATGAATCCGGCCGGTCGGGGAATGTTCAGTGAAGCGGATCTGGACCTGTACCATCGTGTCATGAACCCGTTATTATGGTACGGAGCCATAAGTAACGTCGTTCTTCTGATCATTGTTATTGTGAATTTGGTCCTGTTGTATATGAAAAAAAGGCAGTTTCCACGCATGATGATCATGCTGTACTTGGCTAACGTGCTGGCTGCCATTGGGACATGGATCATGATTGGTCAGACTGAGATTCCAGGAGCGCTGAACGCGTTCGATACAACTCCCGCACGGAATTTAACCATCAGATCGATACTGACATGCTGCATCTTCATCCCATATTTTCTGAAGTCGGTCCGGGTGAAAAACACATTCGTAAAGTAATCCATTCCTACCAAGCAATCACCCAAAAGCATTAAATTTTAAAAGGCCCGTTATGATCAGGTTAAATCCTGATGAAACGGGCCTTTTCTATGACCATCAGATGTATGAGTCGATATGTAATTCCTGAACCGATTAGGACTTGGCCCTTAGCGCGCCAGGCAGTCGGCGTATCATCTGGTTGAGAACTTCAGAGAGGACAAGTCCTACAGCGATGGCTCCGGATAACATTAGTGCTTTGGCAGCCATCTCGATGGCCGCACTGTAGTCATTCTGTACAAAACTGCGCATCGCGTTATACGCGAGACCACCAGGGACGAGTGGAATGATACCCGCAACGCTGAAGATAATGACCGGCGCCCGGAACAGACGGGAGAACATTTGGCTGATCACACCAACTGCGATGGTAGCTGCAAGTGTAGCAGGAACGGCATCTGCCGCATATTCCAGCACGACATAAATAATCCAGCCGATCATGCCGACGAAGCCGCCATGAAGCAGCATGCGGCGTGGAGCATTGAATATGATGCCAAACGCAGCCGAAGCGACAAAGCTGGTCAGGGCTTGTTCTATAAAATGAAGCATAACCTGCATACCTCCGTCTTACGTAAAAAGTGAAAATACAACCGCAATGCCTGTACCAATGGCAAACGCCGTCAGGAACGCCTCAGCTCCCTTGGATAACCCGGACACCAGATGTCCAGCCATCAAATCACGCACCGCATTGGTAATCAGGAGTCCGGGTACGAGCGGCATGACCGATCCAATAATGATTTTGTCGCGTTCATGTCCAGCTCCGATAGCAACAAGTAAGAAGGCGAGCAAGCCGATAACAAAAGAAGCGCTGAGCTCTGCGAAAAACTTGACCAGCACCAGCCGGTGAAAAACAATAACTGCGGCATAACCGATTCCTCCGCAGATCACGGCAGGCAGGAAGTCATCCCAGCCTCCGCCGAACATGATGGTAAAACAACCGCTCGATAGTGCCGCGGCAAACAGTTTGACCCGTGCAGAATAGGAAGAGGGTTTACCTTCAATCTGCAGCAGCAGATCATGGGCTTCCTGAACGGAGAGTTCCCCTTGGCCTATGCGGCGGGAGACGGCGTTCACTTCGGATACCTTATCCAGATCTGTGGTGCGCTCGGAGATCCGAATCAGCTTGGCTGGTTCGGTAGCATCCACCGAGAAAAAGATACCTGTCGGTACAACATAGCTATGTGAATGAGGGAGTCCCAGGGCGGCAGCCATCCGTTTCATCGTATCTTCCACACGGTAGGTTTCGCCCCCGCTTTGCAGCATGATTTTGCCTGCCAACAAGCAGATGGCAATCACGCGGGACTGTTCAGTCGTATTCTTTTCCGGAATCTCCTTCTCGGTCTGGACCGTGGGAAGGGGATCAAGAGAGTTGTATTCCAAGCGGGATCATGCTCCGTTTCTTATGAAATAAGGCCTGGGGCCGACACCATTGTATCATATTTCACACGTTAACACGGAAACATACCGCACGAGCGATAAAGTCATACACACATTTTTAATACATCCGCTCAATAGTCTGCAGCAGAACCAAAAAGGCTGCGTCCCTGATCCCCGGAGGTTACAGGAGCGAAGCCTTTTGAATATTGCGTTATTGCAAATTGTTCGGACTACATTAACAGGGTAATAACCAGCAGCTCATACAGCACGAGTGGCAGGATGGTTGGACCAAACAGTGCGCGCGGCTCCGGGTATCCATGCATTGGTGTAACCTGGAGATACAGAATTCCCCGATCAGCACTGATGATGACGCCTTCCCATACCTGACCATCGATATTTTGGACCTGTACTTTCTGGCCCACATACTGCCGGGCTGTATGATGAAGCATATTCCGCACACTTTGCACGGATTGGAGCATCGGTTGATTGGCCTGATAGACGACGCGTGCGGATGGTGTGGATGTGGATTCAGACATGGTGCACAACCCTTCCTCAAAATAAGTTCTTACTTCAAGGTATGCATCTGCCTACAAAAGGTGATCACACAAGTGACATCTGAAGTGTTCCGCGTCCAGCCCGGTAATCGACGGTGCCCAGTGCTCCATTCACAAAAGTCATTTGCGGCGGGATGTGGCCGAGATCCACATCGTATAGTACAGGGACATCCAGATCGCCCAGTGCCGAGGACAGGGCATCGATAAAGTTGAAATCTCCGGTATCCGAATAACCGGCAGGTCTGCCGAACAAAAAGCCCTTTACGCCCGTAAACCAGCCGGCCTGTCTCATCTGCCACAGATGGCGATAAATATCCCCTGCGTTCATCTCGCAGCTCTCCAAATACCAGATGGTGCCTTCATCTGCGCAATACTGGTCCAGATACGATGCAACCGGCGCGTAAGGAGTGCCGATTAGGCAGGTGATCGTATCCATACAGCCGCCCAAGAGTCGTCCCGAGAACGTAACAGAGGCATTTGCATCATCTGGTTGACCGAGAAGTTTCCAGCGAGAAGGGGTGTCCAGATTGAAACCGGGTGACTCCCGTATCCAGGCTGATTGATAATGAGTGGAGGAAGATTGCGTAATCTGTCCTCCCTGCTCCGTCTGTAATACATCAATCCAGCGGGCAGTCACCGGATCGAGCTTGTTCGATCTAAGGTCCACATAATTGGTGCCATGTGCTGTAGCCGTTCCCGTGAGCAGGGTATAGGCGAATAAAAAGGTGCTGATATCCGAGTAGCCCAGAACCCATTTTGGCGGTAGTGACCGCAGAGCTTCCCAATCCAGCAATGGCAGGATATCCATCAAAAACTCTCCGCCCCAAAGTGGAATGATGGCCTTGATCGCTGGATCATGGAAAAAGGTGTTCAGCTCTTCTGCACGGTTCTCTTTGGATGAGCTTACACATTTGACATTTTGCCGCAGCCAGAGACTCTCCTGAACGTGAAAACCAAGTCGCTCCATATTGCGTTTGCTCTCATTCAGATAATGATGCAGGGACTCATCCACACCACTTGAAGGTGCAGGCACGCCAATGGTGTCTCCTGAGGCAAGCGGCTGGGGATAACGGATGGAATGGGTATTCATAGTGTAAGCCTCCGTTTCTGTTCATCATTGTTTGTTTGATAGATGATTTCCATTATATAGAATATCCCTATTGATTCCAGCCGTTATTTTAGAATTAGTTATCCAAAGGAATTTCGAGATAGAATGGTGCTGTGATTTTCATTGGATAAGTGCTCAGCTTCATTTGTAGATGGCCTTTTATTTTTGCTCCGTTTTCTACAGTAGAGTGGACAGTTGTAATCCCAGAAGAATCTCCATCTTTAGTACGCCAACTGGAGGTTGGCACATTGTAACTCTTGCCAGCTTCGTCTTTAATCTCGGTAAAGCCCAAAGCAAATCCGCCCTCCATGTCTGGTACAGAGAACATTAGAATCCGGTCTTTTCCAGCAATCCGGCTTCCCATAAACTTCATAGTTGGAGGACCTCCTGTAATAGTCCCAGACTCCAAATCAAGGGAGAGATCCAGTTCATCCTTATCCAGACCAGAAAGACCAGATCCTTGCAAAGTAAGCTTTTTCGGTATGGAGAAATACATACTCTCAAAGTAAATGGAACGTTCGTCATCGCCACCCATTGTTGTGTCCGTTCTCCATGCACGCCCTTGTTCATCGACCAGTTGAAGATCGCTGAGTCCAAACACCTTCTTCGTATTCTTCGGATCGAATGTCACATCAAGCACGAGACGAGTCGGATATAGGGTAGCTTGTTTGACATCAATACGCTGCCCATCTACCGTTAATGTTTGATTCACCGGCAGAACTCTCTTCATGCCTTTGGTTAAATTTTTGTCTACAGGTAAAGTGACCTTCCATTCTCCAGGATTCGCTTTACCTCTGGTTTTGAACACCACACTCAGCTCGTCCGGTGGTGAGACCTCGTCGGGAAAGATAACATCAATCATATTCTCATCAACATTTTCATTAGAAGTCGTTCTCGGTGAACCATAGCTAAACCCAACAGGAAGATTGTCACCATTCTCATCAAGCAAGTCGATATCATACTCACCCTTCTCCAGATCTTTCATGCCTTTCATCGTATAAAAAATGACCATGCGTGACTCGTCAGTAATAATACCGTCAATGGTCACGGAAGCGCCGTCATGCTCGTCGGTAATCCCGACCTTCTGCAGCAGGGATTGATCAATCGCCATCTGCAGGCCTTTGTCCTGGCGAATCATGCTGACGATGCCCTCCATGCCAGGCCATTGCTCCACGAAGGAGGCAAAGGCAGGGGAGACTCGGATGCATCCGGTAAACAGCAGGATGATGGCCGCTGCCGAGATCGAGCTCATGTACCAGCGTACCCGCGATTTGTGCCTGCGTGCAGCCTGACGTATTCCGATCTGTACGGAGTGCTGCACCGCAGCATCCGGGACGGCGATCGTATCGTATTCCGTTTTACGTCCATGCAGACGTTGTTCCAAATCTTCAAACTGCTTCTGTTCATCGGTCATAATCATGCATCTCCTTTCATTTCTAGCTGAGCACGAAGCTGTCCAAGTGTCCGGTGAAGTCGGGATTTGACCGTACCAACCGGAATGTCGAGGATCTCTGCGGTTTCGGTCAGGGAGAATCCTTCGAAATAACTCAGGATAATAATCTGCTTGCAATCCGGGTCCAAAGCAGATACTGCTGCGGCGAGATCCGGGTCTTCGGGCCGATCCCAGCTGCTCGGTTCGTGCATCTCCGTGACGGGGCTGTAACGGTTCTTCCGTTTGCGCTCGTCTGCACAGTAATTGAGCAGGATACGAATGAGCCAGGTGCCGAAGTATGAAGGCTCTTTTAGTTTTTTTAGTTTGCGGTATGCTCGGTATGTAGACTCCTGTATCGCTTCCAGGGCATCACCCTCGTTGTGCAGGTAAGCATAAGCGATCCGATACAGGCGGCTCTGATGCATTGCCATCAAGGCAGCAAAAGCCTCAGCATCCCCTTTTTGTGCGGCAACGGTAAGCTCTGTAGGGGTCACATGGCGCCTCCTTTCATGGCTTTGTTTCGTATTAGACCGTGTGAAGGGCCAATCGGTTCTTGCTTTTAGAAAATTATGTAGATCATTGCTCAAATTCTCGTTCATTACATTGAAGCAGACAGCAAACAACCGCCAGGCCGTCTCTTTGTAGTGCAACAAGAGTCCTGACGGTTATTCACGTTTTGTTTTCACTTGGCCTGCGATGCATTACTATTTGGTTGCAGCTGCTTCTCGTAGATATGAGGAGGTAGAAGTGTTGCCGCGTTCAGTTGCAATGTCCAGTGAAGTTTGACCTGCTGCATTCAGAGCATTCGGGTCCGCACCATGCTGAAGCAGCAGTTGAATTAGTTCAGCCTGATCCGTATGAAAGGCTGCAGAATGGAGGGCGTTCTGTCCATCGCTGTCAAGGATGCTGCAAGATGCTCCGTATTCCAGCAACAAACGGATGACCTCTGAAGAACGCTCCCCTGCAAGCGCTGCATGCAGTGCCGTATTGGAAGGAATGAATGAGATCCTGGAATGAGAAATGGCATTTACTTCTGCTCCATGATCCAGGAGAGTACGAACTGCATTTGCTTGTCCATAATGCGAGGCATATCCCAGTGGGGTAAGCCCATCTCCATTCTCGGTGTTGGCCAGCTCAGGGAAGGCAGCAAGAACCGATTGCAGCTTCGCTATATCACCATGTTGCGCTGCCTGAAATAATGCGTGAATTGCTTCGGATTGATTCAACCGAATGACCTCCATTCTAATCCATATAAAGTCGCTTAGCTGCCTCGAGGGCAGGTACGGCAAAACAGGCGAGTGGGGAAGGCAGGTTATGGAGCGGGAACCAGCCGATCTCGCCAATTGCGCCGCCTTCTTCCAGGTTCCGGGCGATGCCGCGGATATTCCGGGCTGAGTAGAGGACCGATATCCAATGTTCTTCTCGTTCCGGACGAATCGTCTCAGCGGTGCAGAGTAATTGATCGATGGTAATATCCAGATCCACTTCTTCCTTGATCTCCCGAATGACAGCCGTTTCCAGTGATTCGTAAGGGTCGACTTTGCCCCCGGGAATGCTCCAAGTGTACTGCTCCGGCTGGCGGTTGCGCCACACCAGAAGCACTTCATTGCGATCGTTCAGGATGACGGCCCCGACACCAATGCGAGGTTGGTCGGAGGCAGCTGCAGCAGGCAGCATTGATGCTGCATATTCGGATTTTTGTTTCGCTGAAGTTGATGTGGATTGAAACGACAGCGGAAGTCCAGTCTGAGCTGCCCACTCCTCAGCCAGAATGCTCATGGAGATCAGATCATAATGGGTTCCATCCCGCAAGACAGCGGAGCGCTGCCGACCTTCCTCCCGGAATCCGGCTTTTAGATAGGCCCGTCTGGCAGCTTCATTGTATTCAATCACTTCCAGCGCAATCCGGTTCAGATTCAGTTCATGAAAGCCATACCGAATAATCAGGGCAAGTGCATCACTCCCGTATCCCTGACCACGATCCTTATCCTCACCAATGCCAATGGCAAGACGAGCTGAGCGATTGTTCCATTCAATTCGGTAAAGAGCGGTAAATCCGATAAATCGATTGTCCTCCAGTGTTCGCAGGGCAAATTCAAAACCGTTGTCTCTTCGAACAGCAGATGAACCCGTCTCGTCCGGGGTTAGCGGAACCGCAATGTCTGTATCCAGGTTGCGCAAATATTCGTAATTGTCCGTGTAACGTGCCAGACGCATGCAATCTTCCGGGCATGGGGCAGCGAGCCGGACTTTGGAGCCGTGAAAAGCATTCAAGTTACGTGGAGCCATGCTGCGTACACCTCTTTTGATTTATAATCTGCTTTAGGTTTTAGGTCGTGTAAGCTAAAAAATATCTCGTATGTTTATTATACTATGGATGCCAGACAATTACCGAAGGACAGCAAAAAGGCTCTGCCGACCCGTTTGTCAGCAAAGCCCTGTTAGTGGGGCGCATAGCCCGATGATGGATTATAACGAATCGGAATTCTGTACAGAAGGACGGTTTATATTTTTGCCATAATAAATCTCATCCATCTCAAGCTTCAGCCACTCCGTAATTTCATGCTGTTCCGCCTGGCTCAGCTTGTCCTTGGTATAACCAAAGAGGTAGTTGTCGAGGTCAAACGCCTTCAGCTTGCATTTCGTGTGGAAAATATTTTCCTGATACACGTTAACGTCAATCATGTCGAAGCCTTTTTTGATCTCGTCCGGAATATAATTCTGAATCGAACCGATCTCGTGGTCGATAAACAGCTTGCGGCCGCTCGTATCCCGCGTGAATCCACGTACCCGATAATCCATGATCATGATGTCCGTGTCAAAGGAATGGATCAGATAATTTAGCGCCTTCAGCGGCGAGATTTCCCCACAGGTGGAGACGTCGATGTCGGCACGGAAGGTACTGATTCCTTCACTGGGGTGAAATTCAGGATACGTATGAACGGTGATATGGCTCTTGTCGAGCTGCATGACCACATTATCCGGGAGCGGACCTGGGGATTCTTCAAATGATTCCTCCGGAACCTCCACGATCGGTCCTTCCGAGACAAGCATCGTCACACTGGCCCCTTGGGGGACATAATCTTGCTGCGCGATATTGAGTACATGCGCACCAATGATATCTGCGACATTTTTCAGAATTTTGCTCAGCCGATCCGCGTTGTACTGTTCATCGATATATTCAATATAAGCTTCGCGTTCTTCTTTGGTTTTTGTGTAGCAGATGTCGTACATGTTGAAGCTCAGCGACTTGGTCAGGTTGTTGAACCCATGCAGTTGAATGCGCTGCTCAGGCGTTAATGTCATGGCTGCAGTTCCCCTTTATCCATACGACATGGTAATCGCAGTTTTAATACTACTTATACCCAACCTTCCGCCAAAAAAAACATAAGTGCGAATTCCGGCTTTTCAAGGCGCTTTAAAATGAGGAGTCCTCATATTCGCTTACACTGTTCATCCGCTCGTCTTCGGCGATGGACTGAATATCCTCGGAAGTGACACTGATGATCGTGTAATCCTCATTCTGCTGCTTCTTCACGGCTTTTTCCTTTACAAAACGGGGGCTGCCCTCTGCGGCATCCTCATCATAAACCAGCAGGATGCCATCGCTTTTGCGCAGCAGCAAGTCATCGCGTGCTGTGAATTGCCATGGGCCGATGTAAGGCTGCTTGCTCACCGCTCCGTAGTAATCCACGCCCTGAAGGATGGTGCGGTAGTACTCCTGCTTGTCTTCCTTCCATTGTTCCTCCGGGTTCTGAAACGCAGTGATGATGGACAGCTTCAAGTGGGGATAGGTCTTTTTTAGCTCAAGTACCACCTCGCAGGCCCACAGGTCCACACCATATTGTCCAGGCGTCAGCACCCACTCCAGACCATCCTCCACAAGTGGCGTGAGACGGGAGGAGATAGCCTTTTTGATGAAGGGAATTCCTTCATGCTTCTGTCCGAAAATTTGCAGTTCATGTGCCCGGTATCCGGTAATTAACAGGTTTTTCAGCTTAAATTCCTCCTTCCCAGCACAACTTGTCCTCTAAACGCCTAACCATCAAGGTTACTTCGAAGCTGGCGCATCTGTACGGAAAGGATAGAGGAATTGCTTCGGAATATCCGTCTCGAAGGTCATGAGTTCGTCCGTCGTAGGATGAATGAAGGATAACACGCGCGCATGGAGTCCAAGACGTCCGAGTGTTTTGGTGCGAGAACCATATTTCTTGTCACCTGCAATGGGATGGCCGAGATCTTCCATATGCACGCGGATCTGGTTTTTGCGGCCGGTCTCCAGCCGAACTTCGAGCAGGGAGAATTCACGGTTCGATTGCAGTCTTTTATAGTGTGTAACGGCATGCTGTCCATCATTGGGACGTGGGCTGGAGTACATCTTCAGCGTTTTGCTCTCCTTCAGCCACGAGGAGATGGTGCCCACCGGTTTGGCTACCTGACCTTCGACAAGCGCCACGTATACGCGTTCCTGCACCTTGTCCTTCCAGTTGTCCTGCAGATTCTGCTTCACTTCCTCACTCTTCGCAAACATCATGACACCTGATGTATCCCGGTCGAGCCGGTGCACGACAAATATGCGGTTCCGCGAATCGGTGCGGCGTACGTGCTCCGTCAGTTGACGATACGCGGTAATCTCATCGCTCCGATCTGCTGCAATGGACAACAGTCCGGCATCCTTGCGAATGACGATAATGTCATCGTCTTCATGCAAAATCGTGAGTCCTGACATGGTTGGTGCGGCTACGGCGCCTTCCTTGCTGATGGATACCATCTGTCCAGGCGTCAGCGGATGGTTAAACTTGGTGACTACGGTCTGATCTACGGATACTTGTCCCCGTCCCAGGATGGACTTGACTGCATTCCGGCCTGATTTTAGATGTTGGAGCAGGAAGTTCAGCAGCTCATCCGGTTCAGTTACTTTATATTGGCGAGGTGGTTCCTGCTTACGATAATGGGCATTGCCCGCGCGTTTAGGAGCACCTGAATGTTTGGGCTTGGAAGCTGCCGGGGACTTCGAGATTAAGGGCTGCTTCGATGCTCCGCTATTACGGGATGTGGAAGCCCCAGAAGACGAAGTCGAAGCGTTTGCTTTCGGGGAACGTGCTGCCGAGGCACTCGCTGGTCCTTTACCTTTGGCTGATGGACGGCCTGTTGATCGATTGCGTTTATTCATGAATACTAATCTCCTTCTGAACAGCCTGTACCGCTTGTGTGCATACGATCCGTTCATTTCGTTTATGCAGTTCAATATACCATTAACCGGGTGCAAATAAAAATAGGTGGAACGAATCTGGTATCCATCCAAGCGAGCGAGAATCGAGATTCATAGAATAACGTATCCCACAGCATTGGAGGTGTTACTCATGGGTGTGTTCCTCGATATGAGAACTTCGATGAACTCGGGAACCGTAGGACAGCCCGGTTTATCTCTGGGTCCATCCCCGGAAGCGTTCGGATCGATTGGCCTTCAGACCCTTGGTGTTGCGAATCCCATTATCACCTTGAATGGCACGGTTGGTGTAACCGGGGAGATCGGAGATACGTTCGTTGTCGAAATCGTCCGAGGCAGCTTTTATGATCCGTTCTTTTTAATCTATCGGGCTGAAGGCACGATAGGACAGAACGGCGGGGCTGAATTCCATTCGTTTACGGCACAGGACCTGTCAGCACCACCTGCTCTGGAGAGTGTGTATACTTCGTTTATTTCCGGTGTGTCCACGGCAGTGCGTACCGGACCGGAAATGTTTTATGGCATTGCAGCAACGACCTAGCCGATATGTAATCTTTGATCCGAAGGTAGAGCGTCAAAAATTCTGATTCGCAAGACCAGCAGAGTTTGCATACACCCGGAACAAACTAGTGATGCTGGTGTAACATGGTCTGGCGCTCAAGGAAGTATCCTTGGATTGAGATCTACCAGAGAAGCAAAAAAATCCCGGCTCCAGGAGTCCGGGATTTTTTGCTGTACAGCGTACGAGGGTGACGCTTTACTCCATCAGGTTTCATAAATGCAGATCAGTTGGCACGGCCTTTGAGAATGATGTTATTGGCTTTTCCAAAGTCGATTGCCACTTTACCCGCCAGTGCAGCTGTGCGTTCGGCCAGGACGACCGCATTAACTCCGCAGCAGAAGAGGGCAACGTCAAATGCATCCGGGTTAGTTTGAATCCACTGCAGTGTTTCTCCCATCTGTTCCCAACGATCAAAGGGCAATGCAGCTGCAATATTCAGATGATAGGGTTCCCGCTCCAGCATGTTATGCAGTGCCTCAAGCTCGCGGGTAACCAGCAGAATACGTTTGCCTGCGAGCATCTCCCAGAAGCGAGGCGTCTGGGCTAATTCCCTGTTCACGCAGGCATGGCAAGTGAGCGCAGGGGAGATGCCGAAATGGGCGAACAGCATGTCGGTCAGCGGCCGTTTGAGATGGTCTGGGGCTTTGATTGAGCTGTCTCCGTAGGGAAGCACACCGACGAGATCGGCCCGCTGCAGAGAAGCAGCCACTTCATCCCGGAGCTGCAGATTGGGAAGGGTAAGCCCTTTTTGCCCCAGATTGGCCTTAATGGCCCAGCGCTCCTGAAGAACCTGCTCCGTCGTCCATACGGTCTCCTGGGACATGACAATATTCTCGCCATCTCCTACGCGAACAAGAGAGAATGGACGCTGTTCTCTGATCGCCGCTTCCAGCTGATCCAGCACACCATCCATTTCAAGATATTTTGAATTCATAGCAGCTTACGGACCTCCTTTGAAAATGGAATTGCTCTATTCTATGTTCGCGCTCCCTTAACGTTTTGTACGTTCAACCCGCAGGGTCAATCTTGGGGGAGTATATCAATCTATTTATATAGGAACTAGTGCAAGTGTCCGTACCGGTTCTATCTTCCTTTCATACGCTATAGAGTCGACTGCCAAAAACTATGAAATGGATCTGATCTCGGCACAGGAAGATTGGCAGATTCGAAGGAGGAGGAATGTTATGTCTAGGAAAGTTGTGATTGAGATTAATTTCAATAACTACGGGATGGACCCGCAGCGGCTTACTAGAGAATGGTTGGAGCGGAGAATGAGCATTTTTCGCACCTTTACCTTGCACTCCCTTAAGGCGCAGACGAATCAGGATTTTCTGACGGTTGTGAAGCTATCCAAGGAGTCGGGTGATTTGATGCAGGAGATTCTTGCCCAGCAGGAGCCCCTTCCCAGCAATATTCGATTCGGGACCCATATCGAGAGTGTACGGGCGATTCTGGCCTTTGCAGAAGGAGCCGAGCACATCTATATTGCCCGTTTGGATTCAGATGACCTGTATCACCGAACCTTCGTCCAGCAGCTCTATGACGTGCAGCCACAGCCACAGACGGTGGCACTAATCAATCAGAACGGTTACCTGTGGGACAGCGTGAATAACGAGATGGCCCCGGCATTTCACCGTTCACCACAATTCTATGTCTACTTATACAAAACGGCCGAGTATGCAGCAGGATACCGGGTGAAGCTCCCGGGCAGAGGTACGCATGGCAATGTCATCGATCTGCCGCACGAGCTGCTCGCTCCGCGGAATTATGTCAATATCGTTCATTCAAACAACACGTCGGTTAAAAAGGTACCGCCAAAAGACCGGTTAAGCCGGGACGAGATGGCTCAGGTATTACGTGAATTCATGATCTGACCAGGGAGGGATTCATCCATGATTAAAGGACAAACGATTCTGATCACTGGAGGAACAGGCTCCTGGGGTCAAAAGCTGACTGAGGTTCTGCTGGAACAGGACCCTGCAGAGATTCGCATTCTGTCGCGTAATGAATATGCCCAGATTGCCATGCAGCGGGAATTCAACCATGATGCCCGTCTGCGTTTCCTCATCGGGGATATCCGGGATTACCGCGCAGTGGAGGATGCGTGCAAGGGTGTGGACGTCCTTTTTCATCTGGCTGCATTAAAACATGTTCCGGTATGCGAGGACCAGCCGGACGAAGCGTTTAAAACGAATGTCATCGGTACGCAGAATATTATCCGCGCCGCGATCCGTATGCAGATTCCCAAAGTCATCGATGTCTCAACCGACAAAGCGGTAGATCCGATTAACGTATACGGCATGACGAAGGCTCTTGGCGAAAAAATGATGATCCGTGCCAATTGGCTGAGTGAACACACCCGGTTTGTCTGCATCCGCGGTGGTAACGTGCTGGGTACAAGCGGCAGTGTAGTGCCGCTATTCCGTCGCCAGATCGATGAAGGCAAAAGTCTGACCATAACGGATAAGGGCATGACCCGCTTTTTCCTGACACGTACGGAAGCCATCTATCTGCTGCTCAAGGCGGCTGAGGCTGCGGTAGGCGGAGAGACATTTGTGATGAAAATGAAAGCCTGTAAGATGACGGATCTGGCGTCGGTCATGCTGGAACAGGCCGGACGTCCGGCAAGCGACTACAAGGTTACCGGCATACGCCCAGGCGAGAAATTGCATGAAGTGCTGATTTCGCCTTATGAGGCGCCGCGTACCTATCAATACGATGAGCAATATTACGTGATCCTGCCGCAGGAACCGGACAAGCGCCTGACCGATGCATATCGTACACTGCCCCGAGTGACCTTCTCCGAGTACGGTTCGGACAGTGACTTGATGAAGCGGCAGGCCATTGCCGAATTTTTGCGTGCAGGCGGCTATATCGACTAACAAGGGAGGCGGAGCGTTTGGAAGTGGATCATATGCAAGACAGAATAAACAGCCGCTCCCTGAAAGCCGTCGTGATTGGTCTTGGTTATGTTGGACTTCCCATGGCGGTGGAGATGGCACATGCCGGTTATCGCGTTCACGGGATCGATATAGATGCTTTCAAGGTGGCAAGACTTCGTGCGGGTGATTCTTATGTCATTGGAATTGAAGACGAGATCATACAATCACTAACCCAAGCCGGGTTGTTTACAGCCGGTACGGATTATGCCGCAGTAACGCAGGCAGATGTCATTGTTATCTGTGTGCCTACGCCGCTGACGGCTGATCATCAGCCGGATATTTCATATATTGCTGCAGCGGTGGATGGCATGACTCCTTATTTGAAGGAGGGGAGCCTGGTTATTTTGGAAAGCACGACGTACCCCGGCACAACGAAGGAGCATGTGAAGCAGCCGCTTGAAGCAGCCACAGGCTGGAGAACAGGCGAACAATTGTATGTCTGTTATTCTCCCGAACGGGTGGACCCGGGCAGTGTAAACTATGGTGTAAAAAACACCCCGAAGATTATCGGTGGATCAACACCTGCCTGCCTGTCTTATGGTAAAGAATTCTATGGCTCATTTCTCAATGAGATTGTTCCAGTAAGTTCAACGACCGTGGCCGAAACGGCGAAGCTGTTTGAAAATACATTTCGCAGCGTCAATATTGCGCTGGTGAACGAGCTCACGCCTGCCTGTGAACAAATGGGCGTGAACATCTGGGAAGTGCTGAATGCGGCAGCAACCAAACCGTTTGGCTATATGCCGTTCTATCCGGGCCCAGGCATCGGTGGACATTGTATCCCCATTGACCCCATCTATCTGTCCTGGGCGGCTAACCGGCAGGGATCAGACCTGAAATTTATCACACTCGCAGACGCAACCAATCGGCAGATGCCGGAGCGTGTGGTTCAGCGTGCAGCAGCACTGCTGGAACAGGCGGGTACGCGGGTTCAGGGAGCACGCGTTGTACTGGCAGGCATGGCTTACAAGAAGGATATCGACGACTTGCGTGAATCGCCGGCGCTGGACGTCTTCCGCCTGCTGAGCGCAGCGGGAGCAGAGGTTGTTTTCACAGATCCGATGGTAACGGTCTTCCGCAAGGATGATGGCTCTGTGCTTCAGTCTCAGCCTGCTGTGCCGGGCTTGTGGGCTTGGGCCGACCTGGTGATCATCACGACCGACCATTCGGGCTTCAATTATCAGGAAATGGCGGATCATGCGAAGCTCATTTTCGATACTCGGAATGCAACAGCCGGGTGCCACGGAGGCCATATTGTGGTGCTGGGACAGCCCGATCGGCCTGAGGCAGCATCGGTGCAAAGTGTCCCGGTAATGAATGAAGTGCCAAAGACAGAAGATGATCAAAAGCAACACGTGCAGCCGAACACAGCGGAAGTTCAGGGTGGAGCCAAGGAAGAACCTGAACATCTTCAAGAGAAATCGGGGGATACTCATGGCGAATCATGATCGGGTAAGTGAACGATATTATGGCGAGATCAACTCGGAAGATTCCCATGAAGCCACCCGGACCCGTATCCACTGGATGTGCCGGGAAGCAACCGGTAAACGAATTCTGGACGTTGGATGCAGTCAGGGGATTACCTCCATTTTACTGGCGCGTGAGGGGTTTCGTGTAACAGGGGTCGATCTGGAAGAAGAGAGTATCCGGTATGCGCAGGCAGAACTCGCCAAAGAGTCCAAACCTGTTCGGAACAATGTGGATTTTCGCATGCTGGATATTACGCAGTGGAAAGTAAAAACCACCTTCGATACCGTGCTGCTCGGAGAAGTGCTGGAGCATTTTGCCCATCCGGAGACATTGTTGCTTCAGGTTCACCGGCTGCTGCAGGAGGAAGGGAAGCTGATCGTAACTGTGCCGTATGGCTATCATCCGTTCTATGACCACAAGCAGACGTTCTATGCAGGTAACCTGGCGATGTGCCTGATGCCGTATTTTGAAGTCTTGAAACTGGAGGTTCATCATAAATATTTATGTTGCGTGGCCCGCAAGCGGCGGAAAACGCAGCTGCATATGTCGCCAACCCTGAAACAAGTAACGGAGTGGATGCAGCTGGATCATGTGCACTTTGCCGAGGTGGAGCAGAACCATCTTCGCCTGATGAAACTGCGCAAGAAGGCGCTGGATCAAGCGGTGGAGCAGGTGAAGCGGCTTCGTCGTCAGGAGAATGCGGAAGGGTAGCGGGTGTAGGAAGAACCAACGAAATACGCGTACGACAGGAAGGGGCACGTGAACGTGATCACCATCAGTCTGTGCATGATTGTGAAGAACGAGGAACGCACGCTTGCGCGCTGTCTGGATTCGGTAGCCGGAATCACGGACGAGATCGTCATTGTGGATACCGGTTCATCCGACTGTACGATGGATATCGCTGCGCAGTATACCGACCGGATCTTCACGTATGAGTGGGCGGATGATTTTGCCGCGGCTCGAAACTACTCCTTCGACCAGGCCACGCAGGAATATATCCTGTGGCTGGACGCGGATGATGTGCTGCTGCCAGCGGAACGGGCGAAGCTGGAGAAGCTGAAGCAGCAGCTGCCGTCCGAGGGGGAGACGGCAGCTGTGATCTTGAACTATACGCTGGCCGAGGGGGCGGAGGGGAGTCCGCTCGTGACGGACCGCAGGCTTCGCCTGGTCAAGCGGGATGCCGGGTGCCGCTGGCATGGCCGGCTGCACGAGCAGCTCAGCTTCCCGGCGAGTGGGGTCATTACGGCAGACATTGCCGTCACGCACCGCCGCGAAGCGGGCCATCATTCGGCGCGTAACGTGCGCATTCTGCGCAAATGGATCGCCGAAGAGGGCGTAGCCCAGGGTCGCCTGCTGTTCTACTATGCAGGCGAATGTTATGACCGCCAGCGTTATGCGGCGGCGGCTCGGGGGTACGCGAAGCTGCTGGAGCAGCCCAGCGGCTATCGCGAGGATCGGCTCATTGCCTGTGCGCGGCTGGCGGAATGTTATGAGCGGCTGGGTCAGCCGGGACGCAAGCTGGGTGCACTGCTGCAGTCGTTCCAGTACGATCTGCCGCATGCGGATTTCTGCTGTGCCATCGCGGCCTGCTTTCATGAACGGCAGGAGCTGGTCTCAGCCATCTACTGGTATATGCAGGCTGTAGATGTGAGCAGCCGCGACACGGGTCTGCGCCCGGTACCCACAGCCTGCCGCACCTGGCTGCCGCATGCACGTCTATCCCTCTGTTATGCCCATTTGGGCAATTGGGAACAGGCACTTATGCATAACACGAAAGCCCGGGAGTATCTGCCGAGCGATCCCGGCTTGCTGGATAATCGTCAGAAGCTGGAAGCCATTTTACGCAAAGAAATTCGTAATCGGGAAGAGCAGGACGAAGCGCAGTCTCGGAAGTAAAAGGAACAGACATCTCAGTAGTTTGGGTAGAGTTCTATAGTAGGAAGAATAACGAGTTAGTGTAGAGTCAGCGGTGGAATGCGTTTTGTGCTTAACGTTGAACAGTCTTGTGGTTAAAAAACTGTATGGATAATGAAGCTAGAACAGTCGTGAAGGCAAGGATAGGTTAATAGAAGTGAAATAAGCAGCTCTCTTGCCTCGAAATTTGGCGAGCAGAGCTGCTTTTGTGTTGGATTTTATTTTTCAGGGGATAAACACCGAACATACTGGTCCTTCATGCGCAGGCTTTTGCAGGCCCAGCCTCGGCCATCATAGAGTTCGTCGTCGATGTTGAGCGTCATAGTCTCATCCGAGTATTCACTCCAGTTTTCGATCCGAAGTCTATTTTCACTCTCCCATTCCAGATGGTTATTCCCGTGATGCTCGGCGCGATAGATGGTTTTCACACGGGAGACATCCGAATCATTCGTTTTCCTCACATCCACCCAGATGGTTACTCCACCGGCTGCACCGCCGTAAGGTACACCGAAAATCTCAGCCGTATATTCTCCATTCCGTGAAGGTATAGAATAGCTTAGTTCTCCCTGTTCGGAACGGTCAAATGTCGAGACGTAAGGACGGAGGTTGAAATAGGCGACGAGCATGAATAACGGTATGAAGATCAATAAGGTGGTTGTCGTGAGGATGGGATGTCTGCGTATCCAGAGCTTGCGGGACTTGGTTGTGGATGGACTCGAATTAGCCTGATGGTGTCGTTCCATTGATGTTTTGCCTCCTTTGGAGTCAAATGAAATGGATATGTAGGTGGTTTATTCATGAATCAGTTAAAGCTGCATTAAATGATGATATCACAGGGATTGTTTTAATGATTACAATGAAGTTAAAAATATCCTAATATGAATGATATATTTTACTAGAGGTGCTGCAAATGAATGAACCTACGCTGAAGAAAGCGATGGATACGCTGGAGTTTTTAAGTCAGGATCGAGAGGCGCGTCGTTTGTATGAAGAGCGGCAAAAGTATTTGCATGACGAAGCCTCGATGATTGAGTGGGCTACGGAAAAAGGAGAACGTAAAAAGGCTCTTGAAATTGCAAAAAATATGCTTTCGTTAGGAATTGAAGTTTCTGTTATCGCGAAAGCCAGTGGCCTGTCGGAGTCTGAAATTGAGTCGCTGAAAGATTAGCAATTGATTACAATGAGCACACGAGCTGATCGGTACGATTGATTATACCGCCGGGATATGAGTGTGGTTCGTTCATAACGAAAAAGCAATCGTTTGTCCAAACCGGATAAACGGTTGTTTTTGTTTTGGCGAAGCACTTCAAACGTTTTACAGTAAAACGCGGTTGCTCATTCGGTGCTGGCCCGTTAAACTAAAGAGAGCGGCGTTTTGCTTGACGGACAAGTCATGAGAACGCCATTTTGTTGTCAAGGATGCGGCAATGGTGCCGTGTTCGGATGTCAGAATCGGATGGGACCAAGCTGGTGGATGAACACCAGTGACAAGTAAGGAGTCTTTACATGAGTGTGCAAGCACCAACTTTAGAAGAAGCGCAGGGTCTCCTGCAAAAATATTATGGCTATCCCGACTTTCGCGAGGGTCAAAAAAAGATCGTGTCCAGCCTGCTTGAATACGAAGATACGCTGGGTATTATGCCTACCGGGGGCGGGAAGTCGATCTGTTATCAGATTCCCGCTCTGTTATATCCGGGGCTGACACTGGTCGTTTCCCCACTCATCTCTTTGATGAAGGACCAGGTCGATGCGCTCACGACCGCCGGCATTGCCGCCGCTTATATCAATAGTACGTTAAGCGGCAAAGAAGTGAATGATCGCATCCGCGCGGCGCAGCGCGGTGAGCTCAAGCTGCTCTATGTCGCGCCGGAGCGACTGGAGCTGGACTGGTTCCGCGATGAGATGGGGCAGCTGCCCATCTCCTGCGTGGCTGTGGATGAGGCTCACTGTGTATCACAGTGGGGCCATGATTTTCGGACAAGCTACCTGGCGGTAGCGCCGTTTGTGGACAGTTTGCCGGAGCGGCCGGTGGTTGCAGCCTTTACGGCAACGGCAACGCCCGAGGTCATGGGCGATATTCTGCGGCTGCTGCGTTTGCAGGACCCGCAGACCTATGTGACCGGACTTGGGCGGGATAATCTGGCGTTTAGCGTGCTGCGCGGCGAGAGCAAGAAGGATTTTGTTTTGAACTACGCGCGCGAGCATGCCAGCGAGCCGGGAATTGTGTACGCCGCGACCCGTAAGGACGTGGACGATCTGCATCAGCGTTTGCTGCAGGCAGGTCTGCCTGCAGGGCGCTACCATGCGGGGATGACGGATGATGAACGGGCCCAGAGCCAGGAGCAGTTTTTGTACGATGATATCCGGGTAATGGTCGCGACAAATGCATTCGGGATGGGAATTGATAAATCCAACGTGCGTTACGTGCTGCATTACAGCATGCCGAAGAACATGGAGGCATATGTACAGGAAGCCGGACGTGCGGGACGGGACGGAGAGCCGAGTCAATGCATTCTGCTGTTCGGAGCGCAGGACATTATCACCCAGAAGTTTCTGATCGAGCAGAACCCAATGGAGGGCGACCGCAAACAAAACGATTACCGGAAGCTGCAGCAGATGGTGGACTACTGTTACACGACACGTTGTTTGCGCAGTGCGCAGCTGGATTATTTCGGTGAGATACATGAGGACAAGCCATGCGGCATTTGCAGTTCCTGTACGGACGACCGCGAGCTGGTGGATATGACAATTGATGCGCAGAAAATCTTCAGTTGCATTCACCGCATGCGTGAGCGGTACGGCGTGTCTCTGGTGGCATCAGTGCTCAAGGGCTCGCGTGCCAAGAAAGTACTGGAGTACGGCTTCGATTCCTTGCCGACCTATGGCGTGATGGGTAACCGCACGGAACGTGAAATTGCCGAAATCATCAACGTCATGGTATCCGAAGGGTATCTGATGCTGTCCGAGGGCCAGTATCCGGTCGTGCGTTTACAGCCGCTGGCGGTGGAAGTGCTGAAAGGCCAGCGTGAAGTGATGCAGCGTGTGGTACGCAAGACGGCGGCTACGGCTTCAGGTACAAACTATGGCGGACGTCGGGGTCGCGATGCGATGCCATCGGCGGTCAACGAGACGGTATTCGAGCAGCTGCGCCTGATCCGGCGCGATCTGGCGGCGAAGGAGCATGTGCCATCGTATATTATTTTCAATGATGCAACGCTTCGCGAGATGAGTGTGGTATGTCCGCAGACGGAACGTGACATGCTGATGATTAAAGGGGTCGGTGAGGTCAAGTACCGCAAGTATGGTCTGCCATTCCTCGAGTTTTTCCAGAAGCAAACGGGCGAAGAAGTGGATACGGATGATGATGCTTTTTACGAGTATGATTAAGTAAAAGGGCAAGGTTTTAATTCCAGAACGGTGCTTATGAAATGATGGATGTTGATTTTTGATTGCGAATCATGGATTGTGGATCGTGAACAGAACTTGAATCCAGTTATTGGCGAGGCTATATGGGGTTGAAGTTTTTCGAGTGTCTCTATATGGTGGACGAAATGAGATAGATTGTCTTTCATAAGGTGGACATTGCTTTTGAAGAAAGCGATGGTTGGATTACACAGGATATGGTTTCGATGAGTGTCTCTGGATCTATATGTAGTAGGTTGGAGGGGCCGAGGGAGTAGATGTCTTTTTGAAAAAGGTGTCCACCCTTTGAAAGACAAAATTGGAATATGTCCATGATCCGTGGAATGGCTATTTATAGGGATTACACAAACAGCATCTAAATCGGGGTGTCGATATAGGTTTACACGAACAGCATCCGGGGTTGGATGACTGTGGCGCTTTACTTTTACCAAAAAAATATGGTCTGGGTGTCCAGGCAAAGGTTGTGAACCATGAAGGTTATTCTCTCTACATTAAATGCAAAGTACATCCATACCTCGCTGGCTCTGCGGTGTCTGAAGGCTTACAGTGAGAAGGATTTTGATATTGAGCTGGCGGAGTATACGATCAAGGATCCAGTCATGAATATTGTGTCTGACCTGTACCAGCGCGGCGCGGACGTGATTGGATTCTCGTGTTACATCTGGAACATTGAAGAGACAATCAAGGTCATTGATAACCTGAAAAAGGTTATGCCTGACGTGAAAATTTTGCTGGGCGGTCCGGAAGTGTCCTACGACACGGAATATTGGATGAACCGGATTCCCAATGTCGATTTCATCGTCATGGGTGAAGGGGAAGAGACGCTGCATCAGCTCCTGACGGAGCTGGAGGGAAGCAAGAAGTTCCATTTTGTATATGGACTGGCGTATCGTAAAGGGGAAGAGGTCATTCTCATGCCAGGACGGCCGAAGGCGGATCTGAACGATCTGCCGTCACCGCACCGATTTGAAGAGGATATCCCGGATCTCGGGAAACGGGTTGTTTATTTTGAGACCAGCCGGGGCTGTCCGTTCAGCTGTCAGTTCTGTCTGTCCAGCATTGAGGTCGGCGTGCGATATTACGATATTGAACGGACGAAGTCGGACATTCTGTATCTGATTGAGAAGGGTGCGAAGCTGATCAAGTTTGTGGACCGGACATTCAACATTAAGCGCGATTACGCGATGGAGATGTTCAAATTCCTGATCGAGAATCATCAGGGAACGGTGTTCCAGTTTGAAATTACAGCTGATATCATGCGTCCTGAGGTACTCGATTATCTGGCAGAGAATGCGCCACCGGGCACGTTCCGGTTCGAAATCGGTGTACAGTCCACGAATGATCCGACGAATGAACTGGTGAAACGCCGCCAGAACTTTGCCAAGCTGAGCCGTACGGTGAACAAGGTAAAAGCCAGCGGGAAAATCGACCAGCACTTGGATCTCATCGCCGGACTGCCGGAGGAAGATTACAATACGTTCCGTAAGACGTTTAACGATGTATTTGCCCTGGGGCCGGAAGAGCTTCAGCTTGGATTCCTCAAAATGCTTCGTGGTACGGGTCTTCGTCTGGATGCGGAAAAGTACAATTACACGTATATGGATCATGCGCCGTATGAGATTTTGGGCAGTGACGTGCTGCCATTCAGCGACATCGTGCGTTTGAAGCGGCTGGAGGATGTACTCGAGAAATACTGGAACGCTCACCGGATGGACCATACGCTGAAGTATCTGATGGAGCAGGAATTTGACTCGCCATTTGATTTCTTCCAGGCGTTCGGGGATTACTGGGAGGGTCAAGGCTGGCAGAAGATCGGTCACCAGCTCGAAGATCTGTTCACCCGTCTGCACAGCTTCCTGGAATCGCGGAACACGCCACATATGGATATCGTGCTCGGCCTGATGAAGCTGGATTATTTCCTTGGCCACAAATACAAACCACGCAAAATCTGGTGGGACGATGCGCTGGAGAAGGATCAGTGGGCGCTCTATATGAAAACGCTGGCTGAACGTCCCGAAGACGTTCGTCTGCCGCGCGTTGCCGGCGCCGCAGGCACGGCATGGCTGGAAAGCAGCGGCACGGGTGCAGGTGCCGCTGCGGCAAGTTCGGCTGCTGCCGGGGAAAACTCTGCCGCAGATGCGGCGGGTGTGATCGGCAGCGAGGCTGCGGGGTCCGCCGCGGATGGAGCGGCGGACGGTGGGGACGGCAGCGCTTCGCGTGCGCTGCCGATGACCTCGGCCATGACCGCACAGACGGTCATGGGTGCCCGTGCTTTCGCCGACCTTCGTCTCGGCGAAAAGGAACTGCAGAAGCACGCCGTACTGGACGTGCTTCCGTTCCGGCTTGAGCGTGTGCTAGCTGGCGCCAGCCCGCTTGCCGCGAAAGGCCGGACGCTGCTGGTCGTTGTGTACCAGCAGCATGAAGACCAGCAGGCGCAGTATTACACGCTGCCGCTGGGAGAAGAAGCCGCTGCCATGTAGGTGCAGCGGCCAAGAAAAAGCTGCATAGGCCGCCGGATTGGCGTCATGCAGCAGAAGAAGCGCCTCGGCTTTGCGGTCGTGGCGCTTCCCCATGAGGTGCTGCCCGAATGAGAGCAGCACCTTATCCTTACTCGGCTTGCCATTGCACAAGCCGCGCTCCGGTTTACCTTTTACAATATAATTAATGCTGCGAAAGCATCGGAAGGTTGTCTGATTCCCTATTTGGGATGAAGAAGAGCCTTCCTTTTTTGTTTTTCAAAGTTTCGGAGAACCACAAATTCAAGTTATACAAAGTAGGTGCAAAACTATTTAAAATTAAACAAAAAAACAGTAAAGATATGATTGCTGTAGAAGATTCTAAAACGAGATATCTCATCGCCGATGTATGCATCGAGCAGTTACCTATTCAGTTAAAAACCATTGCTGGTCGATCTGATGGAAGGGAAATAAGTGACGATGGATCAAGATGACTTGGTGACTGCGCTTAGAGCAACGTCTGCTGCTCTTGGAGTGTTTGCCCCACCGATGTCCAATGGTCACATGTTGGTCGATGGTGGAGTGTTAAACAATCTCCCGGTTGCTAACTTGAAACAAGAACCGGTAGACATCATCCTTGCTGTAGATGTGGCAAGAGAACAATGATCTTATCTGATCCTTGAGCTGGCTTGCCCCTTCCAAGGGCATGCTATCCAAGGGTTTTCTATCCCCGATTTTCCCGGACTTTTTGTGCTTATTATCCTTTTTTATTTTACAGACCAGCGGAGAAGAACTCCTCATAAGATACATTGGTTAATTTCTCACTAATCGTCCACAGTTGGTCACATTTCGTTTTATGCACCGCTTTGGCAGGCATGTTCACTTCCACCGGCGATCCGGTTAAGCCGAATAAGCCGGATGGTGCCCAAAATGAACCATTAGCGGCCTTGGGGTCACAAGCTGCACGAAGGATGGGGAGGGCACCTTCGGATGCTGGGTGTGAAGTTAAAGGCGTTAATATTCGCCGAAAGACAAATCCACTGTTTTGCTGCAAATTCGTGGGGGAGCCACCCGGATGTGCTGCAACCGCTATTGTTTTTGAACCAGCAGCTTCTAACCGAGTAGCTAATTCATGGATAAACATGAGATTCGCCAGCTTACTCTGTCCATAGGCGAGCATTTTGATGTAGCGTCTGTTCTCATAATGGAGATCATTCAAATCGATGGACCCCGCTATGCCCGCTAAACTCGTCATGGATACGATTCGCGAATGAGGCGTTAGTAGAATAAGTGGCAGCAATTGACCTGTAAGAGCAAAATGACCCAAATGATTGACGCCAAACTGAAGTTCAAAGCCCTGCCGGGTAAGGGAAAAAGGGGGGATCATGACGCCAGCGTTGTTGACCAGTAGATCGAGGCGATCATATTTCTGCCTAACTTCTTTTGCGCATTTCGCTACTGAATGCAAATTAGCTAAATCCAACATGACGCTGGACAGCTTGGCGGTAGGAACCTGATTGGCAATCAATTCTATTGCTTTATCGATTTTAGTTCGGTCACGACCTGCCAGAATCACCTCTGCTCCTTTTTTGGCCATCATTAGCGCTTGCTGATATCCTAACCCCGAATTGGCCCCCGTAATGAGAACAACCCGCCCACTTTGGTTGGGGATATAATCATAGGTCCATTTTCGTTCTGCCATATACATTCTCCTTATTCATGTTAGATTTACCTTCGATTAACGTACGAATTAATGCTGTTTATGCCAAAATGTAAGGTTGCTTATGTCACAATGAAATCCATGTGTCATCGATGTCATCGTCCAACATTTATAATCTTTCTGGTCCATGCAAGCTCACTGATTGCCGCCCGCACCAGGCAGTCAGCACAGTCTGCAAAGGGCAGCGCCCCGAGTGGATTGATGCGAGCTAATGGGCCTGCCTTATATTTAAAAGTGCCTTCCGCGTATTGAAGTACTGATGCCCGTACAATGACCCATTCCAAATCACTCTGGATTAGCGCTTGCTCTGCAATACCTTTATCCTTAATCGCTTTCCAAAAGATGCGACGCATCATGTGAACTGCCAACCGATTGACGGGGGAAAGCTCTCTTCCATCGCTCAAATTAATGCCGCTCTGCATAACCAGGCGCTTTACGCCAGCACGATAACAGGCTGCAACAATATTCGGAATTCCTTCGGACATGACGGTACCTGGTGAGAAGTTTGCCGTCATGACATTTATTCCAGCCCTAATATTTAGAAAGTTCTTCTTGGCGGAATCTGGCGAAAAGTTACTGGGAGGACCTATGCAACTGATGACCACATCTGCACCAGCAATGGCTTTGACCAGACTGGACTCGTCAAATACATCCCCCTGTCTGACGGTGAGTCCCTCTGCGGGGGATAACACTCCCGGCCGACGAGCCATGGCTACAACCTCATGTCCCAGTTCAAGTGCCCGCTTCATCACTTTCCTTCCAGTTCCCCCTGTGGCTCCAATAATTGCAATTTTCATTATAATTGACTCCATTCCCATTCATGCATAAATGCACAGTAGTGTATTAATAAGCAACTATGTATAATGGTATACAGAAATATAATTGCTACAAGTCTTAAAAAGACCGATTCCGTGTATTAGTTCACAAATCCTCTGAAATTGTGTAGTGATTATTGGAAAGTTGGTGGTTCTCAAGTGTTAAAGGTGGATCGCAGAATACGCAAATCCCAAGAAGCTATCAAAATGGCTGTTATTGAATTAATGATGGAAAAAGAATTTGATCAAATTACGATACAAGATATCTCCGACAGAGCGGATGTTAGTCGAAGAACGATCTATCTCCACTACACGGACAAATTCGATCTTCTGGATAAACTCATCGAAGAACACATTGATAATTTACGGGGGATCTGTGAATCTACAGAAGATGACGTCGCTTATAGCGATATGGGGTTGTTATGGTTCGAGTATTTCGAGGATCACTCTTTATTCTTCTCTGCACTACTAGCGAGTAAAGGAAGCCCTTTTTTCCGCAATCAGTTTCTTGCGTTTTTCATCGGAGAACTGGAGAAAGGGAACAGCATGTCCGAAGGGAGCAATCCAGAATTAACGGAAGGAATGAATGTGGAGGTTCAGTTTCTGGGGGCGGCGATCGTTGGTGTAGTGGAATGGTGGTTCAAAAATGAGAAGCCTCTTCCACCGTTTATTATGGCTGAGCGCATAGGTGCATTGCTGGAAAGGAATCTGGATACTGATAGTTGAAAGAAGACGGATTGGCATCATGCAGCGGGGAGAAGCGCCACGACGATGCGATTGTGGTGCTTTTGGCGTGCATCACGACCGTGCGCCCGTGATACCAGCAGGCCACGCGATCACTTATCGCGGGGCAACCCCACCCATGAGATGCTGCACATATTGGATGCAGCACCTCACCCTTACGCGGCTTGCCACTGTACAGCCGCGCCCTGCCTTACCTAATGTGAATCGCTCTCTATTTCCCTAACGAAAGTTCTGGCTGGAAAGCAAGGAGTTCAGCAAACGCATCCAACTTGTCTGGTTCACGGAAGGTTAATGAATTGGCTGAAAGGTTGACTACTTGGTGGATTGGCTCCTCCAGTTTCGATGGACCGTTCATATACGCTATTGTACTAACAGAGACAGCCAGTACAAAGAATACATAGATTAGTAGATACTTTTTTTGAAAAGAAACATGATCTCATCCTTTTGGTTACATGTATTTCACTTCCAATAATATTGCTTTATTTCTACTATACACATATCTGAAAATTATTGTAAATTTAATTTTATAAGTCAGAAGAATTCAAGGAGGGGCATATGAAAACCACCATTTATATGGTTAGGCATGCGGAGTCACCGTATACGGAAGGGACGGAAAGAACGAGAGGACTTACCTTGAAGGGCAAAGGGGATGCAGCCCAAATCACAGAAATATTAAAGGATGAAGGAATACATACCATCTTTTCAAGCCCGTATGCCCGGGCTGTCTTAACCTTGGAGGGGCTTGCAACAGCATTGGAATTAGACATTCATATTATGGAGGACCTTCGGGAAAGGCATTTTTCAGATGATCATATTAGGGATGAAGAAGTTATACCTGCTTCGAAGCGAATGTTTGAAGACCCTGATTATGCATTACCAGGAGGCGAGTCTAACACTGTCTGCCAGAATAGAGCTGTATATGTGTTCAAGCAAATTCTAGAAGAATACCAGGGGAAAAAGGTAGCTATTGGTACGCACGGACATGTCATGACGTTGATAATGAATTACTTTGATGCAAGCTACGGCTTTGATTTTTCTAATCAAACCAGCAAACCCGATATCTATAAGCTTCAATTTGAAGGGATGGAATTAGAGCAAGTGACAAGGTTATGGGAAGCATAGGGTAAAAGTAATTGGTAGGTAGAGAGAGTAGTCATTGGGTTGAACTGAGAGAGGGATGGTATGGATGGAACAACAGGAATACGGCCGCTATTTACTAGCGATGGGCGGAGACGAATTTGAGCCAGAAGATAATGATGAGGTTGAAGCAGACCATTTCTATGGATTATTTCAGTGGTTTATGCCAACGGGAGCAGGGGTTGAACGAGTATTTGAGCCGATTCCAGACGGTCAGCGTTTTCTGGACAGAATACGTCCGCTCTATGAGATGTTGAACCCAGAGGATTTCGCCGGCGAATATGTGCCAGGTTATTTCAATGGTGGGAATGAGGATGCTTTCGAGGACACATTGCGTAGTCTGGGGGAGGAGTTAATCCAAAGATTGAAGCTCCTGTTCTCCAAGGTACCGGAGGATGACGAAGCGGCGGACGCAGCTAAGGAAGCATTCGGGGCTTTGTCATGTATGAAAGAAGTTGTTGTATTACAGCCAGGCGAAATTAACAAGTTAGAGCAAAGATTGATTCAAGGTGCGGATGAAGAGGATAGTGAGGTCGTTTACGAAGCACTTGGAGACCTTCTTCGCTCGCGTAGCAATTACAAGGGAGATATCGAGCTGTTGAGTGAAGCATACTATTCCATCGCATGCGATTATTGGGTAGCCTATTACTTGCAGTGGCCCCGCTATCAAGGTTTGCAGGAGGCAGAAGACTGCCTGTATCCATACTTTGAGCTATATCGTTATGGCTATAATCTACATTGGACTCAGAGTAAGCTATTTATTGGTAGACGCTCATGAATACAGAAGGATATATCCAACACATGTTACAGGTGATCATTGAAAAATTACAAATCATAGTTAACGATCAAAGTAAGCAATCCTTCGGCTCTCTGGAGTATCTCTTGGACCATATGATAGAGTATCGGAATCGTAAACAATATTTGTCAAACGATTGGTATATCAACACACCCCGTTGGCTTGGGGAATATGGGAATACACCTGAGGAAGAAGAGGTTTGTTCGGAAATCCACAGTTTGCAGCTATACATTGCTGAGAAGTTAAAGGGTGGATGGGGAAAATAAAAGTTACACATTATGTTTTACACACTTTGATGTTCATGAACCCTTTGATATGAAGACATTAACTAAAGGAGAATCATTCATGTTCTATGTTAATGCCAGAGCTTTTATTGAACGCCAAGATAAGGAAAGAACAGAAATCATAATTCAAACTCGAAATAAAAAGAATGAGGAGTCATTGGAATTGCCGGGCGGCAGATTGGAACTTTACGAATCCATCATAGATGCATTGAGAAGAGAAGTATATGAAGAGACAGGTTTGACCGTTGTAGCCGTAGAAGGTAGTCACAAGCGAATAGATACATGTGGGATCAACCCGAATTTTGAAGTTGAATGTTTGGAGCCGTATTGCGTATATCAAACTATTAAAGGGCCTGTGGATTCAATCGGCATGTATTTTATATGTCAGGTGGAGGGAGAGCTCTTGCAAGAGGGTGACGAAACGACAAATATCGGCTGGAGAACGATTGATGAGGTCTATGATCGCATGATCGATGATCCAAGACAGTTCTCAGATGTGGATCGCGCAGGAATAATATATTATTTGAAGCACAGGTTTGGAAAAGAACTTGAAGGAGAAGTGGCTAGGCAAAAATAGTAGGAGAAGTTAAAGGTCTTCTTACCATTGAGCAAGAATACGTAAATCTGCTTGATAAGAGAAGATGACTAAACATAACATCATATTCAAGCTGCAGGCATAGGGCCTTGATTTGACAGGTGCTAACTACCCCGGCACAAGGATATGGGAACATGTTTCTGAAAGATACGCCAATCTGATACGTGAGGGTGATTCATGTGGAACGAGGACTCATTATTTTTTTGAACGGAACGTCAAGTTCGGGGAAGACAAGTATCGCGATGGAAATGAAAAAGCAGGGAGACATTCCCTTACATCATTTGTCTGTAGATCAATTTTTCCAGAATTATGACCAGTTTATCGACAATACATACCCGGATATGAAACCTACAAGAGAATTGGAACCTCATGTGATGACAGGTATCCTTTTTGACCCGATTGTTTCATTGTTCTATTCAACCATTAAACTGTTTTCGGAGATGGGTTTGAATGTCATTGTGGATACGGTCATTACCAATGACAAGTGGTTTAACGGTTTTTATGATTTGCTTTCAGATTATCCGATATTGTTTGTGGGCGTGCACTGCTCCAAGGAAGAACTCACCAGAAGAGAGCAAAGCAGGGGAGATCGTGCAATTGGACTTGCCCATTCCCAATTTGACTACATATATGCCTATGATGAATATGATCTTGAAGTGAACACGGAAGAACTCAGTTCAGCGGACTGTGCGGCAAAGATATTAGATTATATCAATTCCAAACAGGAATTCTCGGCATTTAAGAAGTTGAGTAGAAGAGAGGTTATACTATCGTAAAAGAACGGAATTCAAGACCAAGGTTGATCAAGTGGCATTTTGATGATGAAGTGAGATCGGATCATCCAGAAGAATGGAATTGGATAGAGATCACAATGTATTTCACGGACGGCTCCAGAAGGTGGAGCATCTTATATACACCAGAACGTTTACTAAATAACTTGTCACGACCGGACATAGACCCACCAGGTCTTCATATGCAACAGCTTATTGTTGTTAGAAGCTATGAAGTGAATGACATTGAGAGAGTTTTGAACGTTTTTGATGAAGAAGATGATTTGATCGAGGCCTCAAGGGAGTATCCAGAGTAGCTTGGAAATGGTGAGTTCTATATCAAACGTGTTAGGTACGGGCTTGTTGATGTCGCATTAGTCCGGCTGAAATGTCGCAAAAGTACATGGTAACGCGATGCGGAGATCGTTTATACTCTCCTTATGCTTCGATAATGAAAATCATTATCAGTATTAACCATAAGGGGGATTCATCATGAATCATAGAACGAAGGGGCAAGGGGCTGGAAGCAATGCCTACACTGCCCGCCAATCACGATTGTTAATGGGCCTGATGCTGGCCCTGATTCTTGTTCTGACGGCTTGCGGTGCCGCAACAGGTACAGATAGTGGTAAACAGTCTGCTGCAGCACCAGCGGAGACACCTGCGAATGAAGAAGTTCAGACTGCCGGAGCGTTCCCTGTAACGATCAAGCACATGAAGGGTGAGCTGACACTAAACGAAAAACCAAATAAAATTGCTGTGCTTGATGTTAAGTTTCTGGATCAAATGTTAGCCGTTGGCGAGAAGCCGGCAGGCAGTGTTATCGCTGGAGGCAACACCGATTTTCCAGAATACCTAGGTGATCAGCCGAGTGACGTACAGGTTCTGGGTACACGGGACGAGCCGAATCTGGAAGCGATTGTAGCCTTGGACCCCGATCTGATTATCATGACCGACTTTCAGGAGAAACAGTATGAGAATGTAAGCAAAATTGCACCGACCCTCGTACTCGACTTCTACGAGGATTGGCGCGATACGTTAGCTACGGTCGCTAAGATTACAGACAAGCAGGACGAGGCAGAGACGGTGCGTCAGGCGTATGAGGACAAAGTTGCTGGTCTGAAGGCGAAGCTGTCAGAGAAAATGGGAGATGAAACGGTAGCCCTGATCCGTCCGAGAAAAGAAGGCATTCGTGTTCATGGTATTGAGCATCGCACAGGCGGCATTCTGTATCAGGATCTGGGCTTGAACATGCCTGCACTCGTTGAGGGAATCAAGGATGATACCTCTGTTGAAATCTCAATGGAGAAGGTTCCTGAGATTGGCGCGGATCGTTATTTCGTACTGTCGGATGAGCTGTTTGCCGCAGAAGCAGAGGCGATGATTAACAATCCAGTATGGAAGTCTCTTGATGCCGTGAAAAATAACCGTGCGTATGATGTAAATTCAACACTTTGGATCGCATACTACGGACCTCTTGCTATTAATCTGATTGTAGATCAGGCTTCGGAAGCCCTGCTCGGATCGAATTAACATGAACCCGTATCTGTCGACAGACTTATGGAAAGAGACCGTGGAGGATCATTCGATATGGCTCGGTGAGCCGCCTGAACATAGTGTCCGTACCATTGCTTTGAGCGAGCTGCATGAAGCATCTGCCTGCCGAGAATATATAAGCTGGTTTCAGGGGTATATTGATGCGCCAGACATGAAGGTTGCCGCTTCGATGCTAGCCAAGCGAATTGGCTATCTGTGGACCGCTCCGCTGGTGACGGCGATGACTTTTCATCATCAGCATGTTTCCTTTGAGCTGGAGAACAGTTTCCTCTATCATCCGACGCTCTCCGCTCATGAGGGGGGGACGCGTTTTCCTTTTCTGGCGGTGAATCGGCTTCAGGCAGATGCAGTGACAGGAGACAGGGAAATGTGGCGGGAAAAGGTGGTAGAAGAGATGTTTGCGGTACAGCTTACACCGCTGTTAAAGTCCCTTGCGGCGATTGCACCTCTATCCATGAGTATTCTCTGGGAGAATATCATGGTACGTATTGGCCGGTTGTATACACCTGATGCAGATGATGATGGGCTGGAAAGCCAGCACGTTCAGAATGATTTTACTTATCTGACACAAGGCGCGCCAGGGCAGGTGTTCGGTGTAAAACGTAATCCGTTTACGCGATTTACAGAAATCCAAAACAACGTTCCTGTTGCGAAGAGCAAGCGCCTTACCTGCTGCTTGTACTATCAGATGTCAGAGGAGTATTGCAACAAATGTCCGAAAATTGACAATGAGAATGAATCTCAATTAAAATGACAGCAGCAACAACCTTACCTTTGCTATTGTCAGGAGATGAGAGAAATGCCGCTGCAAGAACAGACAAGTCTATGGAGTGAAACGACGATCAAGATGCTTGACGTACATAGCGGTACGTTGCAGCCAGGCAGTAGTCTTAGCGAAGCCGAATTAACATCAAATCTGTTGCTGCTGGCCGGCGGCGGAGAAGGGAAGCTTGCAATGAATGGTGAGGTTTGCCACATTGGAGCTTCTTTTGCTGCTCATGTGATAGAGGGATCCTCCTTTACACTGACGGCCACCTCAGACAACATGGATTATATCTTGATCATGTATAAGGCAGTCTCCATGGAAGGAGTCTCCCTTGTTTTGCCCTCGCACCGCAATCACCCGCTGCGTACTTCGTTTGTTGAGCACCCGCGAACTCAGGCGGAATGGGTTCAGATGGCGGAGAAAATCGCAGCGAAATGGAGTAGGGGCGAAGGACTGGAACGATTTCATGCCAATGCACTGCTGCAGGGGATGCTCTACGAACTCATTATGGAGTATGAGCGTGGTCAGGGCGGGACAGCGTCAGACATGGTGGATGTTGTCGCTGCGTATATAGCGGGGCATTATCGCCAGAATCTGGAGCTGAAACAGCTGGCAGCACTTGCGGGATGCAGCGTAAGACAACTGCAGCGACGGTTCAAACAGGAGAAGCAAATTGGACCGATGGAGTACGTCATCCAGCTGCGGATGGAGAGTGCGTCGCGGATTCTCCGTCATACGGATGCTCCCATTGGGGAAATTGCAGACAGAATGGGCTATCGCGATATGTATTATTTCAGCAGGGCGTTTAAGAAATACCATGGAGTTCCTCCGCAGTTCTATAGGCAAAATGCTGCTTCGAGAGCAAGTGCTCTCTCGATGTATCCCTTGCCGCAGAACCGCATGGCTTCCTGGTACGAGTCGTCAAAAGGCACCGTGATTTGCCATTTGCGAGGTCAATATGATGTGACCATATCTCCACAGCGTATTGCTGTACTCGATGTACAATATGCGGATCATCTGCTTGCACTTGGGGTGTCCCCTGCAGGCAGTGTAGGATCGGGAAGCGCGGCATTCCATTTCCCTCAATATATCAGGGCAAGGCTTCAGGGTACCGAATTACTCGGAACGTATGAGTATCCCGATCTGCCAGCGGTGGAACGACTGTGTCCGGATCTGATTATATGTACGGAGGTGCATGAAGCGCACTATGAACGGTTAAGCCGGATCGCTCCGGTTCTCATGTTTAAACGCAATGAGAGCTGGCAGACCATTCTGAGTCTGTTCGGTGAACTGACAGGCAAGCGAGCAGAGGCCATGCGAATCGTTGCAGATTATCATCGACGAACTGCATTGCTGTCAGAAGAACTTGCTCCTGTACTGGCAGGTAAGAGCGTGGCACTAATTCGCCCGTTCGAGTCTATGGTTCGGGTGCATACAGCCTCACATCGTACAGGCGCTGTGCTCTATCGAGACCTGGGTCTGCCTGCCCCGTTATTTGTAGCCGATCCCTCCGACACGGCTTATCATATTTCGATTGACAGACTGCCGGCCGTACATGCCAGCCACTACTTTTTGCTTAGCAGCGAGATCATGCAGGAGGGAATGTCTGCGACAGAGCAGAGTGTCTGGGGCATGCTGGATACAAATGAGCAACAACATATATACTCGGTTGATGCTGCAACATGGATTGGATGTTATGGACCGACCGGCATCAATGGCATGATCGATCAGATTGCTCAGGCTTTGTTGGCTTGAGAGCCCATCCTGAAAATGATAAACCCAAAGAAACCGTCCTTGTAAAATGGAAGTGTGCGCAACCACATACCTAAGGGACGGTTTCTTTTTACATTTCTAGGCGAGTCTCTATGTGATATATCGCTATTTACGGAATGCCAGGAACAAACGGAATGTTGGGGACGGGCCTGATTGACGATCCATTCGGAAATTATTCCAAATAGGATGTCTTCGGTCCCTTTCCCTGCGTTAACCGTTGGTCTGCCGCGTGTTGGTGCCGAAATTGTCCTGGGGTAAGTCCTGTTCTGGCTTTGAATATTTTGTTGAAATAGCTGACGTTTGCATACCCAATATCCCGGCAAACCTCCTCAACGGAAGCATCTGTCTGCTTCAACAGCTCCATGGAACGTTTGATGCGCAGCTGAATGAGATAGTCGTTAACCGTCATGCCCGTTGACTCTTTGAAGATGCGACCCAAGTAGGACGAGCTGCGTTTTACATGTTCCGCCACGTTATCCACAGATATATTCTTATTGTAATGGTTGTCCATGAATTCCGTTGCCAGCTGAAGAGTCACATCCGTCATTTTGGAGCGCTTCTCCCGGTGGTAGTCAATGATCTTGCTGCATATCGTTAACACACATGTCTCCATATCCTGAACGGTTTCGGCACGCGCCAGAGCATCGGTATAGGACGATCCTTCACCAATAACAGCAGTCACCTCGCCGCCAGTCTGAACGAGTGTTTTAACCAGCTCCCCGCTTAATTGAACATACAGCTGGTGAATGTTCGCTTTACCCAGCCTTTGCTTCAGTACCTCCCGGGTAATGGCCCGGATTACGGCAGTACATTCCTCTTTATCCGTCTTGAGCAGGGCTTGCTGCAGCTTCGTTTCGAGTTCATACGGATAATAGTAGGTACCTTCTTCCGATTTCCATTCATCAAGGATCGAATAGGGCAGAATTTCGCCCTTCCCAATGTAGATTTTCATATTTAAAGCCTCTTGAGTCTCGTTGTAGGCTGCACGCACGGCTTGTTCTCCGGAGTGAATGCGGCTGACAGCGATGGTCACAGAGATGCCATAACGACTGAGAAAATATGATTTGAGGCTTCTCGCTTGTTCCACAGGAAAGGTATCATCGGCATCCGAATGTAAGGAGAGAAGGATGACCGTGTGCCTGCTGTCTTTGACAAAAATTTCTCCGTTGATATCCTTTCCCAGCTCTTCCATCAGACCGTACTGGAGCAGATGGGAATGGAATAGATCCTCCGATCCGCTCATCGGCTGATGCTCCTCGAGTTCAAGGGTCAGGACGGCAAAACGATTGAAATTAACCTGTAATCCAAGCAGCTCTGCCGCATGGTCCGGTCTGTTTGGTGCTTCCTCCTGTACGTTTCCCTGGATTAAATCGTTCAAATACTTTTCCTTAATAGCCGTGCGATTTCCGGTGAGGAGTTCATCCACTTTTAGCTTTTCTTTGATTAACATATCGCGGTTCCGTGTCATCTGCTCAAATGAATGACGGATAAAGCCTGCTTCATCCGTGCTGCTAGGGGCACCGGATCTGTCGCGCCGTTCGGATCCTTCAGAGCTCACAATATAGGAAATCACACTTTGCAGCGGGCGATACAGTCTTCTCGATAAAAAATAGGAGATAGCAACAGCAGCCGTTATATATAGGATGGCGACTGTCCAAATGAGGACTTTAATTCGGTTCATGCCTTGCAGAAGGACGGATCGTTCGGTGATATCGACGAATCGCCAGCCTGTCATATTTGATGAAGTGTAGGATACGATCTGATCAGAATCGCCAATATAGTAGCCGCTGTCCGATGTGACCTGTTCGGCATCCCATTCCTGAAGGAGTGCTTCTCTGTCATGAGCATCGGAATAGAGAAGTTCACCCTGTGGGCCAATGACCATGATGGTGCCTTTCTTGCTATTGTAATGACTTAAGTAGTCAGCGAAGAGTCGATCCAGATTCAAATTAATGACGATCGCGCCCTCCACTTGGCCAATCAGTGGCATCTTCTGAATGAGGGAGGTCGCAGAATGATCCGGAGAAAATCCATTCGTTCTTCCCGTTAACCAGACGGTACGAGATGTTGAGTCTTGATTTAAGGTATCCATCCAAGATTGGTCAGCAAAGTCGGCTATAGGAGATGTCTTTACCTCCGGGCGTGATGTCAGGACTAGTTCGAGCGGGGCATAGTACAGATATATGGAATCGATGTAGGGACTGAGCTTTTTTTGCTCTTCTACAAGAGTGGATAGATCAATTAATGAACCTACAGAGAGCTTGCCTCCGATGGTATGGTACACATAGGATTGAGCCATCAGCAGACTATTGGCCGCATTTCCGATGGTTGTCAGCTCCTTATGAATTAGCTCTTTCTGCTGAGTCAAGACAGATTCATTATAACCGATGGCGTTACGGACACTGTTATCAGCCGAAATCATGTAAGTGACCGAAGAAATGAGAATAACAGTGATCAAAGCTATGGCAGTCATCGATAGGAGCAGTTTCACGAACATGGAGTTATTTTTCATGGCAAAAAGTCCCCTCATGGCAATCCACTCCTCACCTTAGATGTGGTAGCGCTTACAATAAAATTTGATGATCTCAACAGTTGTGCAGTCCATTATATATCACACCAGCGGACTTAGAACAGATCGAAATTGAAAAACATACAAAAAACGGAATAACGTCAGTGGCTCTACGCGGCTTCTGAAGCCAAAAACATAAAAAAAATGGAATGAGAGGATTGTGCGCCGGAAGGGTTAAAGCTTAAATTTTAAGTATGTAAAAAACCGTTTCCAATACCCGGCCGGGTCATGATGCAGGATGCGGGATTCTCGAATCCAAAACCAATCCAACTACAGGGGGTAGGTTCTTTTGAGTAAAAGAATCAAATTTGTAAGCGTTATCTTACTGGCTGTAAGTTTAACGGCAAGCTTGCTTACCGGATGCACTTCCGAGACGAATACCTCAAGCCCGAGTTCAAATGCAGGAGAAACGCCGGCAGCAAACTCCGATCCGATCGAAATCTCCTGGGGCATTCACTTTGCCGCAGATGGAGTTGTCAATGACTCGGAGGTTCAGAAGTGGCTGGAGCAGAAGTTTAATGTAAAGATCAAACCCGTGAAGGTAACGGACGCCAGTATCGCTTCCGGGGATATACCAGACATATTCATGCTCGGTGATCCTTCTAATGTAATCGCTTACCAAAATCAGGGCGTGTTAATGAGCATTGATCAGAACATGTTGAAGGAGAAAATGCCGGAGTATTACGCGGATATTGAGAAAAAGAAAGAGCTTTTTCAGACGGTTACCGTTAATAACGAGCTGTGGGCTATCCCGATGTTTATCGATTTGAAGCCTTACGATCTGGGGATGTTGTGGCGTAAGGACTGGCTGGATCAGGTTGGCATTCAGAAAGTCCCGGAGACGTTGGATGAATTCGAGGAAGCCGTTTATGCCTTTGCACAAAAGGATCCGGACGGTAACGGTGTGAAGGATACGTACGGGTTGACAGGAACGGCTACGTCCACGTGGTCATCCGGATTCTATTCCATCTTCGGTGCATTCGGTGTGGAGCCGACCATGTGGATGGAGAGGGATGGTCAGATTATAAATGGATCGATCATGCCTGAGACCAAGGAAGCCTTGGCGATGCTGCGCAAGTGGTATGCGGATGGGGTCATCGATCCGGAATTTATTACAGATACACAGGATTCCTATCGTAAGAAACTGTATAACAACCGGATCGGCGTCATTGAAGAGCAGATTAGCAAAGGCGCTCTGCCGGAATCTGCCACAGTCAAGGAAATGCTGGCACTAAATCCGGATGCCAAGATGGCATTCTCCAAAAATCCGAAGGGACCTGGCGGTGACGGCTCATGGGATTGGGGAATCAAGAGCAATTTCTTGGTTATCGGCAGCAAAGTCAAGGATCAGCCAGAGAAGCTTGAGAAGCTGTTCGAAATTCTACAGGCACAGAGCAATGATGAAGAGACCATCAATATGACCAGCCTTGGTGTAAAGGGGGAGCAATGGGATTTTGCTGAAAGCGGTGCTACCTCGGGGGCGACGACATTCCTGCCTGGATTCGATAAGCAGGAGCAGCGTGATCAACTGGGAATCCGTCTGTTCTCTTTTGGTAACATTACCACTCAGGCTTATCGGGACAAATATTCCGATCCGAAGCTGAATGAGGCGGTCAAAACATATTCATCTGCTCCAAGATGGACCGATGCGCTGTTATTCTCTGTGCTGCCTTCGGACGGAAAATACAAACAGGAATTGACGTCACTCATGCAAAAATATTTTGCACAAATCATCAGCGGCGAAATTCCTCTGACTGATTTTGATACATTCGTAACGGAATGGAAGGCAAAAGGAGGCGATGAATTAACGAAGGAAGCCAATGAAATGTACCAAGCACAATTCAAAAAATAACTCGGACTTGGTCTGGACACCCGTGAGGGATTAGTGATCCCTTGCGGAAGGTCTTCCAGGTTCGGTTTAACAAGGAAGTGCGTCATGAAAACAATAAAAAAACACGGAGAGCTGCTTTTATTATTTCTATTCGCCTTCGCATTCTTCGTTGTATTTAAATACGGCCCTTTATATGGCGTCGTCATTGCCTTCAAGGATTTCCGGGTCGTCGACGGGATATGGGGAAGTCCATGGGTCGGATTTCGCCATTTCCAAGAATTATTTCAGAATGGGGATTTCTATCGATTACTTAAAAACACCCTGCTCCTGAATTTGTATCAGATGATCTTTGCTTTTCCCGCACCAATCATACTGGCGATTTTACTTAACGAGGTGAGGTCAAGGTATTTCCAGCGGTTCATCCAGACGACCATGTACTTGCCTCATTTCGTATCGTGGGTCGTCATGTCCGGGCTGATTATTTATTTTCTCTCTCCCACGTCCGGCGTTGTAGGGGAAATCGTGAAGTGGTTTGGAGGGGAACCTGTCTTTTATATGGGAAAGAAGGAATATTTCCGTCCGATTGTGGTCATTTCTTCAATTCTTAAGGATATCGGCTGGGGCTCGATCATCTACTTTGCTGCTTTGGCGGCGATCAACCCGGAGCTGCATGAATCGGCCGTCATTGACGGAGCCAATCGGTGGCAGCGAATCATTCGAATTAATATCCCATCCATTATGCCCACCGTCGCTATTATGTTCATTCTGAGTCTTGGTGGTTTCCTAAGCGCAAACTTCGAACAAATCATCAATCTGCTAAACCCGGTCAATTACGAAACCGGTGACGTCATCGATACTTATGTCTACCGGGTAGGTCTGCAGCAGTTTCAGTACAGCTACACGGCAGCCATTGGCTTGTTTAAATCGCTTGTGGGGCTCCTGCTGATTCTGGGGGCTAATCTGACCGTGCGAAAATTGAGCCGCGGCGAGAGCGGTCTATGGTAAAGGCAGGAGGAAGACAGTCATGAAAATAAAAAGATGGCAAGAGCTCATTGCACCCGCCATGATCTACCTTATATTGTCCATCCTGGCACTCATCGTTGTGTACCCGTTCATTCATGTCCTGTCCGTCTCCTTCAGCGGTAGGGGAGAAGCACTTCGAAGCGGATTTCATTTTTATCCTCGGGATTTCGAGTGGGAAGCATACCGCGGGCTGCTGGACTATCCTCTAATCTGGTCAGGATATGCGAATACGCTGTTTCGGATGGTCGTAGGGACGACCTTAACTCTTCTCGTTACCGTCTGCGCCGCTTATCCGCTCTCCCGACCCGATCTGCCCATGAAGCGGCTGCTAATCATGCTGCTGTTGTTCACGATGATCTTCGATGGCGGGATTGTCCCCCAATATCTATTAATCAAAGAACTGCACCTGCTTAACACGCACTGGGTCTATGTGCTGCCATCCGCTGCGAATGCTTTTCATGTACTTGTGATGATCTCATTTTTTCGCTCCGTTCCGGATGCGCTGATCGAAGCAGCTCGTATTGACGGGGCAAGGGATTTGCGAATTCTGTTTCGTATCCTGCTCCCGCTGTCCATTCCGTCTCTTGTGACGATCGGGCTCTGGAATCTCGTTTACCACATTAATGCGTTTATGGATAACCTGCTTTACGTCACCGATTCATCCAAATTTGTGCTGCAGCAGGTTGTCCGCCAGATCCTCATCGAGAGCAAGCTCGACCCGTTTACTACGGCGACGCTTGCAACCCCGCCTGCGCCGGAGAGCTTGAAAATGGCGGCTGTCATTGTCAGCTCCTTGCCGGTGATTGTCATGTATCCTTTCCTGCTTCGATATTTCGAAAAAGGAACCATGATTGGATCTGTAAAAGGGTAGTGATCATGTGTATTTTATCTGATTGATCTGATAAGGGAGGTATTTCCAAAGATGATGAGGAGACCAATCATTATTGCATTAATCCTGGTCTTGTTGGTGGGGTGTCTGCCGGTTACGGGAGCGAATGCGGAAGATGCGGTGAACCCTGGTGCTGTCTTTTATATTTCAAATGATGGTGACGATTCGAATCCGGGAACGGAAGCCGCTCCATTCCGTACACTTGAAAAGGCCAGGGATGCAATCCGGGAATTGAAGAAGGGTTCCGGGCTGCCTGAAGGTGGTGTGACGGTCTATTTAAGGGGCGGCACCTATAATAGAAGCGAAAGCTTTCTTCTGGAGGAGCAGGACTCCGGTACGGAGAATAAGCGGATAACCTACAAGGCTTATCCCGGAGAAAGCGTACGGTTAAACGGCGGTCTGGAACTTCAAAAAAACTGGTTTTCTCCGGTAACGGACACGAATGTCCTGGACCGAATCATCAGTGCGGATGCCAGAACGAAGGTTCTTCAGGTAGACCTGAAAGCTCAAGGCATCACCGATTACGGTGTAATGAGCCGGCATGGGTATTACAAAGCCAATGACGTCAGTCAGGTTCCTCCGATGGAGCTGTATGTCGAAGGTCAAGGCATGACCCTTGCCCGCTGGCCAAACAATGGAACGGTCCAGATGGGCGCCATCACCGATCCCGGACCAACCCGCAATGATCCTGATTTGCAGACACGCGGCGGGACCTTTACCTACAATTACGAAAGACCTGATCTCTGGGAAGAGGCCGATGACATCTGGTTGGATGGCATATTCGGTTACAGCTGGGAATGGTCGTACAACCAAGTGGCATCCATCGATACAAGCAACAAGACGATTACCTTGGCATACGGAGAGATGAGCGGTCTGTTTACCAACTGGTACCCGGACTTCCATTTTGCCCAGAACCTGCTTGAGGAGATCGATATGCCAGGTGAATATTTCATCGACCGGAAGCAAGGCAAACTCTACTTTATGCCTACGGCTGCCTTTGAAAGTGATCATCCTGAGATCATGGTTACAATGCTTAAAACACCGATGATTAACGCGAACAATCTTTCGCATGTGACCTTTGAGGACCTGATCCTGGAGAATGGTCGGGACTCCGCAGCAGTCATTATGGGCGGGGACAGCGTCCGATTGGAGCACTGCGAAATACGGAGTTTCTCCAATGGGGGCGTATTGATTAATACGCAGAGCCGCTGGTTGTATAACGACTTTGCCAAAGTGGACGGAGTGAATCATGCGGTGATCAGCTCCCATATTCATCACATCGGAGGGACCGGGGTGATTCTGAATGGTGGAGATAAGAAGACGCTTGAGCCAGGCAACAATGTCGTGGAGAACAGCCATATCCATGATTTTGCTTATTACCATAAAGCCTATAATCCGAGCATCTTCCTGACCGGTGCTGGGAACAAGGTTTCACACAACGAAATTCATGACGCTCCTCATCCGGGAATGCTGATCTTTGGTAATGATCATCTCGTGGAATATAACAATATTTATGACGTCTGCAAAACCTTCTCGGACCTCGGTGCCATCTATATGAATCTGGGCGAGTCGCCTCAGGAACGGGGATCGCTGATCCGCCGGAATTATTTCCACAATATCGGGGAAGGCAAGGCAGGGGTTCAAGGGGTATATCCGGATAACTTTACGATGGGCATTACCATTGAAGAGAACATATTTAACGGCATGGGTAACGATGCCATTCTTAATAACGGCGGTGCCCATATCAAGACCCGGAACAACCTTTTTATTGATGCAAAGGTACCGTATGAATATTCGGACATGTATCTAGGCGATCAACCGGATCAGCAAATCTCCAAAAATTATATGCCCAAATGGAAGGCGTTGTTTGAAAAGAACAATAATTTCGAAGGCACACCGCATATGGAGAAATATCCGGAACTGGCGGATTTCTTCACGGAGAACCGGTTTTATCCGGATACCAACACGTTTCAGAACAATGTGATCTATAACCCGACGAGGAAATTAAGCGGCACGAATAATCAGGGAGCAAATGACAAACGCAACCTGCTCCAGTATGCGAACAACTGGATTACGGATCATGATCCTGGCTTCGTTAATCTGGCGAATGGGGATTTGAATTTGAAGCCGGATGCGGAAGTGTTCCAAAAGATCCCTGGCTTCCCGGGCATCCCTTTCAGCGAGATGGGAATCCAGGGAAAAGCCGGTCCATACCTGGCTCCGAATCACATTGCTGTGGATCGGATCCAATTGTATGACGAAAGCGTAACCATCGGCATCGGGAAGTCATACGCTCTGTATTCCGCAGTCATTCCCTGGAACGCAACTAACCCCGCTATACAGTACACGTCGAGCGACCCTTCGATTGTTAAGGTGGATCCAAGCGGCAAGCTGAAGGGTGTTAGTATAGGGAATGCTACGATTACAGCCGTATCTGCTGACAATCCGGCTTTGAAAGATGAGCTTCAGGTTACTGTTGAAGTTGGGGATGGCATTATCGATTATACCGATTTCGAAAACGGCAGGAACAGCTGGCCGACAGACCCGAATCGGAGCATTGTCGAGGTGGAAGGCGGCAACCATATGTATAAGCTCGTTAAAGGAGCAACAACGTTAAATGAGAACGAGTTTAACCATTATGAGCTGACTTTTAAGATGAAGACGCCGAAAATCATTGCAGATGATGCCACATTCTATGTGTTTGACCGTTTGAACTCTGGCGGAAGCGGCGGCAGGATTGGTTATCGGAAGTATGCAAACGGAACATCTGCCTGGCTCCTGTATAATGCGGCCTGGGCTGCAGTGAAGCAGAATACGCTGGCTGCACCTGATCTGCAGCCGGATACGGTCTATAACATGAAAGTCATCGTTAAGGGTCCGGAGATTAGTGTTTACGTGGATAACAAATTGAAGCTAAAGGCGAGCGATTCGACATTCAATGCATCTGGCCAGGTTGGCTTTTATGCCGGGGGGTTCAGTGAGCTTCTGTTTGATGACATCAAATTTACCGTTCCAAGCAGGGAAGTATCGGGTTTGCTGCTGGGTGAGAGCCATGTCAACATGGTCAAGGGGGAACAAAAGCAGCTGCAGGTTCAATTTGATCCCCTTGACGCCGAGAATAAGGAGGTCATCTTTCATACCTCCCAACCGGGAATTGCCGCTGTGGATGAACATGGATTGGTAACTGCTTTGGCGGAAGGGGAGGCTGAAATCACCGTAACATCAGTCGCCAACCCGGAAGCTTCAGCATCCGTACGCATTCAGGTATCTGATGTGATGCACTTTACGGATTTCGATTCGGGAGCGAACGGATGGCCGGTGGACCCGAACCGCAGTATCACAACTGTAGATGGCAACAAAAAGTATAAAATTCTCAAAGGTGCCTCGGCCCTTCATTCGAAGACATATACCGACTATGACCTTACCTTCACGCTGAAGACGCCGGCGGTCATGCCGGATACGGGAACACTTTATGTATATGATCGTTCCGTCTCCAGCACATCCGGGAAAATTGCATACAAGAAGCTGGGAGACGGCACTTCACAGTGGATTCTTTACAATGGGGCATGGACAGCTCTGAAAACGACAAATCTGCCTGATCAGGACCTGAAGCCTAATACCGAGTATACCATCCGCATCCGGGCCGAAGGTGCCGACATCCGCGTGTACGTAAACGGGGAACTTAGACTTGAAGGTTCGGATACCAAGCACAATTCATCTGGAACGGTAGGTTTCTATGTAGGCGGGTTCAGCGAAATGTGGTTTGATGATATCAAGTTTTCCCTAATTGATACGGATCGAACTGCTCCTGAGACCACGGCCGTCATGAGTCCGGCAGAACCGGACGGCATGAATGGGTGGTATACACAGCCTATAACCCTTGCCTTGCATTCTTCTGAAGGCCCTGAATCCGCATCGACAGAATATAGTCTGGATGGAGGGGATACCTGGCTGGCATATCAAGACTCTCTGACCTTCAGTCAGGATGGCCGTTATTCCATTCTATACCGATCACTGGATTCATCTGGAAACGCGGAGGAAGCGAAATCTCTGGAGTTTAATCTGGATGCCTCGGCTCCCATCATTTCGGTGGCAGAGCCGCTTGCTGGAGATTATACAAGTGCAGACTCCCTGAATCTGTCTTGGACAGCTGTCGATGAGGTATCCGGGGTTGATGAATTGAAGAGTACAGCAAGGCTCAATGATCAGCAGATCGAGCAGGGAGCGGCGGTGCTTCTCTATACGCTGCCCCTGGGAACTCACACCTTCACAGTAACCGCCACAGACGAAGCGGGGAATGAACAGGAAGCGGTTGTGACATTCTCAACTTCTGCAGACATCAGCTCACTGAAAGCGTTGGTAGCACTTTTTCAGGAAAAGTCCTGGATTGACAATGGCGGGATCGCTAACAGCCTGCTCAAGAAACTGGATAATGGGAATACGGAAGCGTTTCTCCATGAGGTTCGAGCCCAGAGCGGCAAACATATTACGGAGGAGGCGGCAGCCTACCTGCTTCGGGATGTGCAGGCTGTAACAAAAGAATAGACGACAGAAAAAAAGCCTTTCCGATCATATTCGGAAAGGCTCTTTTCTTATAGCTAACGTTGAAATTGCAGCTCGGGATAGATCCAGGCATAAGCATGATAATGGCCGCTATTGATATTAATATTGCCTGTGATTGGGCGGTAAGGGGCGACAAAACGTTCAAAGTCCGGATTCTTATAGATGTTCGCCATCGCCTCGACCAGATCGAGGGGCCATGTGCCGCCAGAGAGCTGTGCCGGGAAGATCGGATTATCGTCGTATGGCCATTCTTTCAGATGTCCGTTGACATAATGGAAGAATTGTTCGACGGCACAATGGAGGCTTTTGCCGCCAGGTGAGACCCAGCGGAACAAATCCTCTCCCGTCGTGTCCAGGACGAGCTTGGCGGCGGCAGTTAGCGGAGCGAGAGCGAAATAATGATACCACAGGGAATGCTTGCCTCTGGAGGCTTCTTCCGGAATGAATCCTTCGATGGAGAGGGAGTGGTCGAGATGTTCTTTGAGCGCGGTCACCTTTTCTGCTAAATGAAGCTTATCCTCCATAAAACGATACAGCGCTAACTGGGCATACAGACTCCAGCTCCACCAGTTGTTGCGGAGGGGGATTCGATCCCACTCCGGCAGGCACACCCGGGTCATCCATTGGGTGAACATTTCTCGCTCCTTTTTGCTCCAGTCCACATATTCTTTGATTTCATTCGCCGCCAGAAGGAGTCCAACCCCCAGATAGGCGGATACCAATGGTCCGTCCGCACCTGTAATCTCCCGATTAACCACTGCCCAGCCCATGATGATTTCCTTCGCTTTGTCTGCATAAGCAGCTGTTCCTGTCAGCCGGTAAGCCAGTGCAGTCGTATAGGCCGTCTGGGCGTCCTTCTCCATCCGCCGCTTCGCGAGCGTGTGCCCCTCAGTATCCTGGTAAAAGCCGGGAATCCCCCAAGTGGCAATCGCATGGCTGTTCGCAGATAGACTCCCGTTTGCTTGATCAAGAAGAACTTCAAGTGCAGTCGGATGATTCATATGCATGCAGCCCACCTCTTCTGAAATGGAATGATTCATTAATATCCTTGTCGTAGTAACAGATACGGAAAAGTAAACTTACTTGGGCTCCACATCATCCAGGGTCAGACGATATTGAAGATGCCTCATGTATGAACCGTCTGCGTTCCTAAATACCATTCCGAACCGGATGTCTTCCCCGGCTCCTTGCACGATGGCGATCAGACGATTAATGCCGGCACGCAGCTCGATATGTCTCTCCGGATCGGGAACATGACTCCCGTTTATATAAATCTCATATTCGCAGTTTGTGTTGACTTGAAGCTTACCTCGAAGGATACCATCGACCGGATTGCATGAGGGGTCCAAACCATGAACGAAACAGCTCAGGAACCAGCGCACCTCCCCAGGGTCCTGGATATGAAAGCCACCGTCTGAAGAGCTTCGCTCTTTCTTGAGCATCCAGCCGTAGAGCCCCTCGCCCAGATTGTTCAGCGAGAATTCCGGATCCGTATAATAGGCCTTCATTTCCTCGTAATTGATCCACGGCTTGCAAGGCAGTGCCATGACCTTTTCAACGGACCAGTGCGCGTCTCCTTTGGAGCTATAGAGAAGACCGTCGTCTATGGCGGCCCCCAGATTGGCCAAAAGTCGGCTGTATAAGCGTATGGACTTGGCGGAATCCGGTTCAAGGAGCAGTTGAGATAAAATGATACATCCTTGTTCCTGTTCCGCTTGCAGTACGAAACTCCCGGCAGGACGCTGGTGATCCCTGTTTAGCTCCACCAATGCCAGCCTGCTGTATTCCGACGTATGCCCTTGCACAAAATAATCCTTCCATGCTGTCCCTTCTACGCTTGCGCATAGTAGCGCCGCATCGGTCGTATCCAGACTGTAAGAGGCCAAGGGACGATTAACGACTTCTCTGGGGGAGAGAAAAACCTTATCGAAACCGAACAGGTCAACCGGACTTAATCCTTGGACCGCAGGCCTATCGTAATTCGCCTCCAAGTGATACGTTTCATGCTTCAGGATCGAGACAGGGCGCTTCAATAGAGCAGAAAGGGAGGCTTCATGATCTGGAGCAGCGGGAAGGACAACGAGTTTACCGCCATGCCGAACATATTCATTCAAAACGGCTATGGAATTCGAATCTAACAGGAGGTTTGGCTCCACGACAACAAGTTGATATGTCCCGAGAAGGCTGCTCGTGATATTCTCGAGCACGTCGAAGGAAAGGCAAAGGGACCGCAGGAAATGCGCTGCTGCTCCTCCCGGTTCAACCCATGCACCCGTTCGGATCGATATCGATTCGACGTTTCCTGCATAAGCGAGCATGTTGCGCAACAAGCAGCAGGCCGCAGGGACGCTGTCGAAATGCTCCATGAGCTGCAGCTGATTAGCGATGAAGAGGCCGCTGCCGTTCCGGTATTCCAGTAGAGGGGACCACAGATCCCCGCCATCTCCAAAGTCCCCTGCGCTGCACTCCAAGATCATATTGAAATTGCCCTTGATCGGTTTCTCGAAAGCGGCGTGGATGATAGGAGGGGGGCCATCCTCACGGATCTTTTCGTGCCAATACATCAAATCATCATCGTTCAAGCCCTGAAGGATGGGATGGTCATAGCTGCCCGCGTGGGCGCGGATGAAATCCTGCCGCGAAATTGTCAGCTGACCCAGAGACAGATGGAGCTGTTCCAACAGCAGAAGACGCCCGCCCCTCCGTACATAATTTTGGAGCGTGATCTCTAGTTGACCGCCCTCATCCTCCAGCCCGCTGCCTGCAACGACGAGGTGATTGGGTGAAAGCTCACCAAGCTGTTCAAGCCGGATTCGTCTGCATTCCGGGACAAGGCTGTTCAACAAATGGAAGTCTTCGTCCCGACCTATGAAGGCCACAGGTCGGCCTATAGAGACAGGGGTGGTTTTATAATGTGAGGGATACAGTTTGTACTGCAAATTCAGCTCATGAACGAGCTTGTCATCGTGAAACATTACAGCATGAACTTGTATAGCGGCTACATCCTTAACAAGCTCAGGTTTCCAGGTTACGGTCACGATCTCATGATCCGCCGGTTCTTGGTCGAATAGGAAGAGCTCATGGTGAAGGAGTCTGCCTTCCTGACGTACTTCGCATTCAATCCGAGTCTGACTTGAATGGAAGGTATCGTTATAGACATCGAAGCTTCTGGAAATCGGCCCATCATCGAAGAAGGAACGATTGTATTCTGCCGGTATCATGGTAGCTGGCTTGAAAGAGGCTTCCATGATCGGGAAGGACGGGTTCTTCATATAAAGCGGATATTCCTTCGGAAGAAGACCGTTATTCAGCGTTAGCGCGTATTTGGGTATGACTTTTGGTTTCGGCCCCGGCGTATCTGGAGCGGATGGAGGAAGCACAATATCTTGCTCCGGCATGGCCCGCATGAAGTAATGGGCGAAGTTGAAGGTGGAGATTCCCGAAACGCCTTGCCGCCTCGCATATTCCACGAACAGCCGCTCCTTCTCGGCCAGACCTCGGATACATTCATCCGTGTTTCGATACGCGGCCAAGCCTACGTACATGCTGCTGTTCTGGGGACAGACATACCACCAGCCGCCATGCTCGCCGAATACGAGAGGTGCCTTCCGATCCCATGCATCAATGGTGCCGTCTATGTTATAGTGCCTGCTCTCCACCTCTGTGAGTTCTTGGGGGAGGAGACGGTTATCGCCTTCTGCGATGATCGGGCGGGTAGGATCTAACTCGCGAATGAGGTTCATCATGGAAGGCATATGCTGCTTGAATATATCGCGGCCGTCCACCCAGCGCATCTCGTTCTGCAAGCTCCACAGGATAATGGATGGATGATTACGGTCACGCTCTACCAGTCTGCGGACATGGGCTGTGCAGTTCGCGATATAAGCGGGATGATCGGCAGGCATGGATTTGCTCGAACCGTAGATGGCCGTTTCATCCACAATCAGCATGCCCATCTCATCGGCGATATCCAGATAATAGGTCGGATGAGGCGCGGCATGCAGACGAACACAGTTAACTCCGGCCTCCTTGCACATGCCATACCAGGTGCGTACGTACTCCTGCGTTTGTTGAATGGCACCCTGGAAATGCCAGGAGTCACCGCGCAAGTTTATGGGCGTACCGTTAAGAATAAACTGCGAACCCTCGGTCCAGATCTCACGGAAGCCGAATGGCTGTTCCACCCGGTCGATAACCCGGTCACCGTCCAGAAGCACAAGCTCCAAGCTGTACAAGAAAGGCTGCTCCGGATTCCAGTACTTGGCGTCCTCCCAATCCAGGCGGAACGTGGGTCGGCTTGAATCCCCTTGGCCGCTCACGGCTAACACATCAGCTTCAGCCTGAAGAATGGGGGAGGACGCCGAATCACCGTTTTCGCGCACATGAAGAATAGCCTTGTGGGATGTCTTCAAGGAGGAAGCCAAGGGATGGATTACCGCAGCATCTACTTCCAGCCGATTCTTCCGTACCGACGTTCGGATCGTTACATCGGCAAGCGAAATCTCCGGCCGACTTTCCAGATTTACGTCCTGCCATATCCCTCTGGCAATCGAACCGAACCACGAGCCTGCAAGACCTGTGATTTTCTGTTGACCCGAAGGAATCTCCACCTTGTCAAAACTGCCGCAGACTACATGAAGTTCGTGCTCCGTATCATGTCTGACCAGTTCAGTAATCTCCACGAGAAGAGGCAGGTAACCATCCTCCCACATGGCTACGAGATGATGGTCGAGATACACGGCAGCCTTTTGCATGATCCCGTCCATACGGAGGAAGATGCGTGTCCCTGGTTCTTTCATGGATGGAGGTATCCGGAACGATCGATGAAGAACTCCCGCTTCGGCTTGCGCCCACTCCTTCGGATATTGAAATACATCATATGGCGCATATTCGTACTCAGGAATGATCCCGAAGCTCTTTCCCGGCAGCCTTTCGTAGGAGCTTCTCCAGCTGGAGGGCACTTGAACCTTCTGCTCTTCGTAAACCAGCTCTCCAGGAAGGCCGAAGCCAGTACCCTGCTCATACAAAGGCATGAAATTCCATTCACCGTTTAAGCAAAATTGAGTTCGCATGGTAGGAATACTCCTTTCGTTTGACATTCGTTATGCCCGGATAACGAGCGGAATTTCCAGCCAGATCAGTGAGCTCCCATCGGACGAATCCCAGGGTATGAAGTGAGGCTCCATCGTTCCCGCCCAATCAGACGGCGTATGGGATGTGGAGAGCTTGCCTGAATAGGACGGCTTCTCGATAGTTGCCGGATCTTCCGAGTAGAAGAACATCAGATTCTCATGCAGGGCAATCATCCCGTACTTATCGCCATCCCCCGGCTTCTCCTCCTGATACTGATAATGGTAAAAAACATAACTGGCGACTTGATCTGGCTTGAGATGGGCGATTCTGGCATAAGGCCGGGCCGAAGCGTTTTGTCTTAACCATTGTTTCTCGCTGACCGGCTTGTGATAGTGGAATATATCGATCATCGGTACCCACCTTCTAGCACTGCTCGTTCCGGGCCAGATTTCCAAAGCGTCTTCACAGTGAGCGAAGAGATCATGAGGATTAACCGATTGGAGCGGACTTTCATAATAAAGAAACAGCTGTGTCCCGAAATGGAACAGACTAAGTTGATGGGCGCCGAGTTCCCGCGTCTGGGTTTGAAGTACGGGTAGAGCTTCGCGGAACAATTGCTTCGGGTCCATATTTTCGCGGCACTGCGCACGGAAATGATAGCGGTACATAAGCCACCTCAGTTTCATGTCGTTTATCCCCATGTTACTGTAATTTGCTTCAGGATTCCTTGACGATAGTGACCTTCTTTAGCATAATAGCGACATGAATAGAAAAAGCCATTATCTGGATCTGGGGCTGGAACCGGATTTTATTTTTCGCATCGAAAAATGCCCTCTAACTCATGATTTTGATGTCCACCACCATGACTATTCCGAGCTCGTTGTCATTCTTGGAGGTACCGCAACTCACATTATCGAAGGAAGGGAGTATCCGATCTCTGCCGGGCAGGTGTTCTTCATCCATGGCAATGTAGCCCACGGCTATAAAGACGTGGATCATATTCAATACGTCAACGTCATGTTTCATCCTGACCAGATGACTCAGCTGCAGGAACTGAAGCTGATGGCCGGCTTTCAGGCATTATTTTATTTCGAGCCGTTCTACCGGAAGGAAATGAACTTCAAAGGCATGCTTACCCTGAATGATGAACAGCTGCGGCAGGTCACCGGTCTGCTGGATGTTATTCTGGATGAGCATGATCAGCGGCCAGAAGGTTACCGAATGCTGATCCGTTCCTACTTTACGGCACTCATGGGTGTGCTCTCCCGCTATTATGTGGCGAACAACGGGTGGCCTCAGAATAAAGCGCTGCGAATCGCCGAGTCCATTACGTATCTGGAGGAACACTTTCAGGAGCCTCTCAATCTGGATATGCTCGCGGAAAGGGCGTATTTGTCCAAAAGACAGTTTCTTCGCGAATTCGCAAGGAATTTCCAAACGACGCCCATGGATTATGTGATCCGTCGGAGACTGGATTATTCCTGTACGCTGCTGCGTAATCCCGACCTGTCCATTCTGCAAGTGGCTCAAGAGAGCGGCTTCCGGGACCAGAATTATTACGCCCGCCAGTTCAAGAAGGTTTACCTGTGTACGCCTACGGAATATCGTGAGAAATACGTCTAAACGTCTTGATAAGAAGACAACAGGAACTCATAACAAAACTATAGGAAACTATAAGAAAACAGCAGGAACGATTACGTTCCTGCTGTTTTTTGTCATGTGCGGCCCAAGCGGGTGCTACGATATTGACCGGGTGTCATTCCCAGTTTTTTTCGGAATAAGCGAATAAAATAATTGGCGTTCTCAATCCCGATCAGCACACCGATCTCGGATACGGGAAGGCTCGTATTTTCCAAAAGAGATTTAGCTTTACTCATCTGCAGCTCGTGCAGGTATTGAAGTGGACTCAGTCCTGTGTATTTCTTCAGGCAGCGGGAGAGATAGTCCACATGGAAATGGAGCGTTTCTTCCATATGCTTCGCATCGAAGGGACGGGTAATATGCTGTTCGAGATAGGTTATCGTTTGATCACACAATATTCTCGAGCGTGGAGCATACTGCAGGCGCATAGCTGACTGCAGTTCGGTCAACAAGCCAGCGAGCTGTCCCTGCAGCGGCAAGGATGTTGCGGGCGACAAGCTTAGGTGAAGCTCCATCATTCGCTGTAGGAAGGGAAGAATGCTTGGGGTGTGCAGGCTTGTGAATTTGGGAATGTACATGACCTGCCGGTGCGGAGTGACATCCAGGTTGGAGCCTTTCGTGAAGGGGGTCGACCATGGAATTTGTCCGCTATCCATCGTTCGGACAGGCGCTGGGTGGGCCAAGTGGAGCCAGTATATTTCCGTTTCTTCCTCGCAAGGGCGATGCCCGACATGTAGACGGTTCGGCTCAAGCACAAGCAAGGAGCCTGCTGTGATTTCGAATGGCACATCATCTTCCGCCATGTACAAGGTACCCTTCATCACAAAGAGCATGTCATACAAGTTAAACGAACGGCTCAGGTGCTGCTGCCCCGGATCCCAGATGGAGTGACCGATCGTCACTAACTGCGGAAGTGGGGGGATGGTTAGCTCAAGACAATTCATAAGGCCAGCCCTTTCCATTACTTTTTGGTGCACCTATTGTATCATGCACTGAATTACGAATGGTCGGAATTGTGCTATAAAAAGTCGTCTTTACACCTATTCGTTCAATGCTGGAAGGCCTATATTAGGGGTATATGAACGAGAAAGGAAGCGAAATCATGCGATTCCGTCAAGTCCATCTGGATTTTCACACCTCGGAAGCCATTGTTCCCATTGGGGACCGTTTTGACAAAAGGCAGTTTCAAGACATGTTGAAGCTTGGGCATGTTGACTCCATTACGGTTTTCTCCAAGTGCCATCATGGCTGGGCGTATCATCCTTCGGAGGCCAATGAGATTCATCCGGGTTTAAGCTTCGATTTGCTTGCGGCGCAGATTGAGGCAGCTCATGAAATCAACGTAAAAACACCAGTGTACCTTTCGGCCGGTTTGGATGAAAAGCTAGCCCGGCGTCATCCCGAATGGCTGATCCGTGACATGAATGATCGAACGAATTGGGCCGAAGGCTTCATGCAGCCAGGCTACCATCAGTTTTGCATGAACTCTCCTTATCTCGATATCCTGATCGAACAGATTCGGGAAGTGTTGCTCCGATATGATGCAGACGGATTGTTTCTCGATATTGTGGGTGTACGCAAATGTTATTGTCATAACTGTGTAAACACCATACGGCATAAGGGGGATGACCCCCGCAACGAGAAAGCGATGAAGAGCCTATGGGAGAGCACATATGCCAATTACACAGCCAGAGTGAAGGAAACGGTGGAATCGATAAAACCAGGTCTGCCCATCTTCCATAACGGAGGACATATCAAGCGCGGTCGTCGCGATTTGGCTGCAATGAATACCCATTTGGAACTGGAGTCGCTGCCTACAGGTGGATGGGGTTATGACCATTTTCCTCTATCGGCCAGGTACGTACAAACGCTCGGATTCGAATTTCTTGGCATGACCGGCAAATTCCATACCGCGTGGGGAGAATTCGGCGGATATAAACATCCAAACGCACTTTGCTATGAAACCGCTCTCAGTCTTGCAAATGGTGCAAAGTGTTCGATTGGGGATCAGCTTCAACCTGATGGCCGTATGGATCCGGCAACCTATGAATTGATCGGTACGGCTTACCGTGAAGTCGAAAGTAAGGAAGCATGGTGCGTGAATGCCGCGAACGTTGCAGATGTAGCGTTGTTGTCCTTAGAAGCAGCGGGTGTGCACCCTAAAGCCCAAGAAGACGCAAGTCGGAACGATTCGGATGCAGGCGCTGTACGCATGTTGCTGGAGGGCAATATCCTATTTGATGTGATTGATACGGAGCATGATTTTACGAATTATCAGGTGCTAATTTTACCGGATTATGTGGCGGTGAATGACGAGCTGAAGGATAAGCTGGATTTGTTTTTGCAGCAGGGAGGTAAGGTCCTCGCCACAGGCTGGTCGGGTCTGGATCAGGAGGGCACGTCCTTCGCCATTGATTTCGGAGTGAGATATGTGGGAGTGAATCCATACCGTCCGGACTTTTTTCATCCGTTGTTCAAGCCTGCAAGCCTGGGGGAAGCTTCCTTTGTCATGTATACGGAAGGCCAGAAGCTTGAACTTGCCGGCGGAACGGAGCTTGGAAGCAGGAAAGATCCGTACTTTAACCGCGATGTCTTTACCTTCTGTTCGCATCAGCATACACCAAGCAGCGATGTATATGGTGGACCAGGTATGGTAGAGAGCCGCAGCGGCATCTATCTGGCTTGGAACGTGTTCGAAGATTATGCGAACCAGGGAAGTCTGATCCTGAAGGAGACGATCCTGTATGCGCTGAACCGCCTGCTGCCTAATAAAACGCTGAACACCGATCTGCCTGCCCAGGGCGTAACCACCCTGCAGGATCAAAAGCAAGAGAAAAGGCTGGTCCATCATCTGCTGTATGCATCCCCGGTCCGCCGTGGCAAACAGATCGAAGTCATTGAGGATATCATCCCCCTATATGATGTTGAGGTGTCCATCCGGACCCCCCATCAAGTGAAGAATGTGTATTTGGCGCCGCAAGTGCAGTCCATTCCCTTTCAGTGGGAGAAGGGTTCGGTTAGCTACAAGGTTCCGAAGCTTGAATGCCATCAGATGGTAGTTATCGATTACGAGTGATATTGAGACAGGAAGGAAGCAAAGCGATGGACTTCAAACCGCTATCCATATTTATCGACCGCTTGACGGATTGGCGTATTCCATGGGCGGAGGTTTTGGTTCTGCATCGTAATCAAGAGGTCTTCCGCTACCGCAGCGGCTATGCTGACTTGGAACAACGTATTCCCATCCACGACAGGCACATTATTCGGCTGTATTCACTGACCAAAATTCTGACCTGCACGGCAGCCCTTCAGCTGGTAGAAAAGGGAGCTATCCTGTTAAATGACCCGCTGTCGGACTATCTTCCGGAATATGGCGAGATGGCCGTGAAAGTGACCTTGCCCAGCGGTGAAATGGTATTGGAGAAAGCACAGAGAGCGATCCGGGTACGGGATCTCTTTACCATGTCGGCCGGGCTCTCTTATGATATCCGTTCCCCCTCGATCCGGGAAGTCGTAAGACGCACAAGCGGAAGAGCGCCAACCCGTGAAGTTGCGGCGGCCATCGCCGAAGAACCGCTGTTGTTCGAACCAGGGTCGAGGTGGAGCTACAGTTTAAGCCATGACGTTCTTGCCGCCTTGATCGAAGTTGTCGATGGAAGACGGTTCGGCGCCTATGTTCGGGAGGAAATTACCGGCCCGCTCGGGATGCGTGATACCAGCTTCGATGTATCGGAAGAGAAACGAAGCCGTTTGGCTCCACAGTATGAATATAGCGAGTCCTTAGGCAAACCTATTCCCAAGGAGGGGAACGATTACCGGATCGGTTCGGAATATGAGAGCGGTGGTGCCGGGTTATACTCCACGGTGGATGACTACGCCGTCTTTCTGAATGCACTTACCCATCAAGGAACAAGCCCCGACAGCGTTCGAATCCTGGCTGCCGAGACGGTGAATCTCATGAGAACGGATCATCTGACGGAAGCAACCCGCAGTCATTATACGTGGTCGCAGCTTGCGGGGTATGGTTACGGGCTTGGTGTTCGCACCCATTGTTCCAAGCAGACCAGCGGGTCGCTCAGTCCGCTTGGTGAATTTGGCTGGAGCGGCGCAGCCGGTGCTCTGGCGATCATGGACCCGTCTTCTCAGCTGACCGTCATGTATGCGCAGCATATGTTGAACAATCAAGAGCCCTATGTGCATCCACGATTGAGAAATCTCGTATACGCTTGCTTGAACCATCGTTAGGAGGAATTGGTATGAGAATTCGCTATGATCGTTTTCCGGGTGGGGTGCATAAGGCCATCACTCTGAGTTTCGATGATGGTCAGATTCATGACAGGAGACTGGTCGAGAAGTTTAATGAATATGGTCTCAAAGGCACGTTTCACTTAAACAGCGGTACGCTCGGAAAAGAGGGATTTCTTACACGGGAGGAGATACGCCCCCTGTTTACAGGGCATGAAGTATCTGCACATACCGTCAGCCATCCTTTTCTCGAACAGTCGCCGGTCGAACAAATGGTTCAGGAAATCACGGAGGATCGAAAGGGACTGGAGGCTCTGGTTGGTTATCCTGTGCGTGGGTTGAGCTATCCTTTTGGTACATATAACGACCAGCTTGTCTCGCTGCTGCCTTCGCTAGGGATCGAATATGCCCGGACAGCAGCAAACGAGTTCGGGTTCAATATGCCTTCAGATTTCCTGAGATGGCATCCGACCTGCCATTATCGGCAAATGGTGGAGTACGCGCAGCAGTTACTCGCTTTAAAACAGAGGCATACCAAGATGGCTTTGCTGTATGTGTGGGGGCACAGCTATGAATTTGAGAACGACAACAACTGGGAGCTGATCGATCGGTTTGGAGAACTCGTTGCCGGAAACGAAAACATCTGGTTTGCTACGAATGCTGAAATTGTTTCGTATATGCATGCATTGTGGCAGCTCCGATTCTCGGCAGATTACCGGATCGTCCATAATCCATCTGCACAACGTGTATGGGTAAGCGTGGAAACGGACGTCGTAGAGCTTGCGGCAGGCCAATTGACCGAGCTCGGTTCATGATCCTTTTTTGCTGTATTCTCTGGATCATTTCTCCTAATAGATGAAGAGAGGACTGAAGTGCGATGTCTACCGAGGGAATGCAAACAACCGAATTACAAGGGAAACAACGTTATATACGAGCCATTGAGGACATTCTATCGAAAACGCTAAATAATATGGATAAGTTCGGGACTCGTTTTCCCCATGTCAGTCTGGATGGAACTTATATTTTGAATGATAACGACGACTGGACAGATGGCTTCTGGCCGGGGATATTGTGGTTGTGCTATGAATATTCACACGATGAACGCTACCGGAAGGCAGCAGAAGAGGCTGTAGCAAGTTTACGTCAGCGGCTTGAGCAGCATGTCTCCCTGGATCACCATGATATCGGATTTCTGTATAGTTTATCAGCCAAAGCCCAGTGGATCATCACTGGCGATGAAAGCGCTCGGGAGCTGGCTCTTGCTGCAGCTGATGTATTAGTGAAACGTTGGCGGACTACGAGTGACGGCAGCGGTTATATTCAAGCCTGGGGGGCCCCAGATAACGAGCAAGAAGCGGGGAGGATTATTATTGATTGCCTGCTTAATCTGCCGTTATTGTACTGGGCAAGTGAACAGACAGGTGATCCAACGTATGGTGAAATAGCACAGATCCAAGCAGAGAAAACACGGCGTTATATCGTTAGAGGGGATGATAGTTCGTATCATACGTTTTTCTTGGATACGAAGACGGGTGTCCCCATAGGTGGCGCCACACATCAAGGCTACAGCAATGGTTCGACGTGGACGCGGGGTCAAGCCTGGGGAGTATATGGGTTTGCGCTATCCTATCGCTATACTGGAAATAAGGCGTTTCTGGAGACTTCCAAGCGCATGGCACGTTATTTCCTTGAACATTTACCCGAGGACAATGTTGCTTATTGGGACTTCAATGCCCCTGTAGCTGAGGATACTTACCGGGACAGTTCAGCCTCAGCGATCGTCGCTGCCGGACTGGCGGAGCTCATCTCTCATTTGCCTGCTGTTGATCCAGATCGTCTATATTTCGAGCAGATGCTGGCAACAAGCATGGAATCGCTGATCAACAACTATGCCACGATCGGTGACGATGAAGCTGAGGGCTTTCTTAAACATGGCTCATATCATATCCATGGCGGTTTATCCCCTGATGATTATATGATCTGGGGCGACTACTTTTACCTGGAAGCGTTAATGCGTCTTGCGCATGATATTCCTGGTTATTGGTATGAGCGTAACGGGGAATAACACTGTAATAACGAACATGATGTAAGGCGTTGGAGATATGGATAAGAGACTTGGAAAAAACAACGTACTGACGCTTTGGGATGATGATCCTCGGTTCGAATTGGAGCTGGAGGAAAAGCTGTTGAACTGGCTGTGCTCATCTCTACTACTTTTACAACATCATAAGTGTTCCGAAAGCATCGGAAGGTCATCTGATTCCCTATTGGGATGAAGAGAGCCTTCCTTTTTTTTATTTTTTAGAATTTCGAGGAAAACATAACTATGCAAATAAGGGGAGGATTTCCGATGAGTGAACATGCTAAATATAAAGAAAAGATTACTATAACAAAAGGTTCCACAGACTCACTGCACATTCGCATCCCATACAACCCAGCATATATTCAGCGTATTCGCCAGATTACGGATAGACAGTGGGAATCCAAACTTAAAGTCTGGATCATTCCCTACACTGTCGCTGCTGTTCAGGAGTTCATAAATCAGTTCGATCCAAATGATGTTCAGATTACCCCGGAGTTATGGGTTGAGAACGAAGATCTACAGCAATGGAAAACTAGTAGAGGAAACAACAAGTCATGGAGCAAAGAACAGTTGATCAAGGCGCTAAAGTTACGAGGATACAGCCGCAAAACGATTAAAGCGTATTGTAATCAGGTTGAACGTTTTCTGAGTAGCTTTCCACTTAAAAGTACGGATGTGACTACATCCAATGTTCAGACGTATTGTTTAGGTTTGCTTGAGCGAGGGATCTCCCATTCAAGTGTGAATCAGACCATTAGCGCGCTCCGCTTCTATTGCAAACATGTGCTCCTTCAACCTACGGATATCCAGTATATTCGTCCCAAGAAGCAGACCAAGCTTCCAAAAGTGCTGTCCGAAAAGGAAGTTGCTCAATTACTCAAATCCGTAACCAACCCTAAACATAAGGCCATATTGTTTCTGATCTATTCTTCCGGGCTTCGAGTAGGTGAAGTTGTGCGTCTGCGTTGCAGTGATCTGGATATTGAAAGGAAAACAATCATCGTGAGACAGGGGAAGGGACACAAGGATCGGAGGACGCTCTTTCAAATCTTGCCTGGGATATCGTGCAGAAATACATAGCTGAGTATAGACCTAATCGTTGGCTGTTTCCGGGGCAATCTTCTGATCGACATCTTACCGAGCGGAGCGTGCAGAAGGTTTTTGAAGAAGCAAGACGACGTGCAGGTATTGAGAAGAAGGTAAGTATTCATGCACTGAGGCATTCCTTTGCCACTCATTTGTTGGAAAACGGGACAGACCTGCGCTACATTCAGGAGCTACTTGGTCATACGAGTGCAACGTACAACTCAGCGATATACGCATGTTAGTACGAAAAATATCCAGCGTATTCAAAGCCCGCTGGATCGGAAGGATTTGGGGGGTTGAGGGCTACTCTAAGTCTCCCTTTATCTCCAAACTTTTCTACGCAAATGTAACATTTTGGGTTATCATATACGTAGTTCGGATAACGTACAGAATGTGTGGTATTCACGAAGTGCATAAATTAGATGTTATTGGAACAGACTTGCAATGGATTAAAAACGTTGAATGGATCGGATGAAAGAATTGAAAGGTCAAAAATCAATTAACAAAAAAGGAACAAAGAAGAGATCAAATGACATTGAAGGACAAAAGCGATTTTAAAAATCGGAATAAAAAAAAGGTCAAGTAACATTCAAAAGATCAGAAGAGATTGAGGATCAAGGACATATTGAGAACGAAGACCAATGAAAATGAAATGACATAAAAAATGAGAACCATGAAAGATCAAAAAACACATAAAACAAATACATGAAGAAACATTGAAGAGAAATGTGCAGTAGATTCGAAGGAGGCAAGACCGTCCAATACCATCATATTCAAGCAGCGGCTCCGTTGGAGCCTTGGTCTGCGGGAAGGAATTCGAAGAGAATTCAGCAGACAACCCCTTCGGGGTTCGTGAATACAGGAACGTTATACGCAATTACTGCAATCATTAAAAACTTTTTGGAGGTTAATTCGGTGACAGAATCGGAAAAAGTGAAAAAAATATTTATCTTTATATTAAACCATCTTGAAGAACTTGAAGAGGATGCTTCTAGTGGATATGGATTTGATATTCCAGAGTATGATTTATATGCTCGTGATTATTTAGAATTTGCCGAGAACCAATTAATACAAGGGACGACAGAAGCATTAATTAATTGTATTTCGAATTTGAAGAGAGCAGTTGATTGTCAGACCGATACATTCTTGTACACCCTCTCTCTACAGGATATCTTCGCAAAAAGAAACTTAAAATTCGAGAAAAAACTTGAACTACTAAACTCAATTGGAATATTTAATTCAAGTTCACTTGCAAAATTAAATAGAATTAGAAATAAGATGGAACATGAATACATAATTCCTGATATTAATGAAATTGATTTGTATTTTGATTTGGTTTCTTCGTTCGTATCTAATCTTGAGTCTTTAATAACTGTCTTACAGTGGGATGAGATTAACTTATTTAAGTATGGAGAGGATGGGAAATTTGATATTTACTTTACGTTGAGACTCGACAGAGAAACTGAGCCCAAAATGATTGCAATCTGGTCATCTACAAATGAAATTGATAATAAAGAGATTGTAGAGATTAATTTCAACGAGTACAAAGGCTTTGCATTTTACCTTCGTTGTCTTTACTTATTAAATATTATGAAAGCATTTGCCAGTAGAAAGTATGTTATTAGGAATATTGAAAAAGCTTATCAAAAATTATCAGAAGAATTTGTAAGTATCTCAAGTAGGCAGTAACAGCGTATAACAATATATTCAAGCTTCGGGCTTCGCCCTCGGTCCGGACAGATGCAATAGGCAGGGGAGAGTTAACAGCCGGACACATCCGACTTACGTCGGACGTCGCGAATATAAGGAACTTTAAGCGAAACTTCTAAGAGACAATACTATAATAACAGAAGCTAAAACGGTGACATTAAAGGAGTATCCAATATGGTAAATTTTCAAATAAAAAAAATGTTTGGTAGGACTATTGGTAGCTATAAAATAATCGGTCACTTGGGTACTGGTGGAAATGCAGATGTGTTCAAAGTTCAAAAAGATAATAATTATTTTGCAATGAAGATGTTGGTAGTGTCAGATAATAAGAGTTTTAATAAAAAATATAGTCGATTTAAAGATGAAATTTACGTAGTAAAAGAAAACCAAAAAAAAATAACAGGAATAATACCTATAATAGATATTTACCTTCCAGAAAAACCTGCTGTAGATAATCGGCCTTGGTATACAATGCCGATAGCCATACCATTAAGTAAAAAAAACAATAAAAGCATGGAAGATGTCATTTCGTGCGTTTATGATTTAAGCAAAATATTAGTTTCGTTACACGAAAAGAACATTGTGCATAGAGATATAAAGCCAAGTAATATTTATTACTATAAAGATAAATGGGCTTTTGGAGATTTTGGATTAGTAGAATATCCTGAAAAAACTGAATTGACAGAAAAAGGCGAGTCTGTAGGTCCGAGAAATACTATCGCCCCTGAAATGAAAAGAAATGCAATACAGTCTGATGGTAAACCTGCAGATATTTACTCTTTAGCTAAAACACTATGGATACTTTTAACAGATGTAAAAGACGGATTTGACGGTCAATATTCGCATAAAGTTGATGATTTCAATTTAGATTCAAAAATATGTTTTAAAGCTTATCAAAAGAAATTTACAGTTACTCTTCATACATTGTTAAAAGAATCAACTTCAAATACACCTAGTGAAAGACCTGTA